>JAAGZL010000551.1 GCA_024206335.1 Gammaproteobacteria bacterium | reverse complement strand
TGTGGGTCAAACTCTTGTAGTCTCGCATAGGTACTTTCCTTTTCTCTTGGTAGAGATTTGAAAGTAAGCTTTACCGTAGTCTCGGTAAAACCTATGCGAGTCACCCCAGCTGAGCTGGGGGTTTACCCAATTTAATTACATCGCCAGACCGCATATCGCATGAATGGATCATGATTTCTGGCAAAGCCAGTTACCTACAGGGGCGTAGGTAAGAGGTGTATGTGGGGGGCGGAAGCTTTGGATGAGCCTCAGCCATAGCTATGGTTCAAGGAGAGGCGCAAAAGCCAGATAGAGCACAATCACCTACAAACTGGATGCCAAGGCCTTAAGCTCTTTACAGTGACCGAGGAACTTATCCTCAATCAGATCAAGGGCTTCTTTCCCCAAACCAGATATTGATCCTGGCTCAAACTCATTACGCAATATTGGCTCCTCTGACTCCATCTCGGAATAACCTTTCATCCACTGAATTGCACTGCTAATGATAGCTATGTCATACCTGTCTTGGGATATATAACTGCAGTCAGCAACAGCCGCCATCACCTCACTGACAAATTCCGGCAGATGCCAGCGTTTCACCAGCCACTTACCAGCAGATATCCAATCCACACCCAGATGCTCACGTTGCAACATTAGTAGATCAGCATCAGGATCCTTACGCATAATTTCATAAACAACGGAGAGCTTAGCCGGAAACAAATGAGCTAGAACCAAACAACCAAGATTATGCAACAGACCACCCAGGTACACCTGCTCAGGGTCCGGGCGCTCATCTGCAGATATTCGAAGCACCATCATCCTTGACAAGGTTGCACAACCTATTGCATTAAACCAATACTCTTTTGTACTAAAACCGCTGCAGCCATCAACCTTGAACGCCCCGCTGACTGATATGCTAAGCGCCAGACTTCTAACCATATTCAGCCCGAGAACGCGGACTATGGCATCGTGCACGGTGGTAATGGGGACTGTCTGCCCAAAGTAAGCGGCATTGGCCAAGCCGATAATACGAGCCATCAGGCCAGGGTCCTGGCTGATGATATAGGATATTTCAGCTATCTCCACCTCAGGATTGCCAACCGTTTCCAGAAGGCGACTGGCCGTAACCGACAACGGCGGTAGATGCTTTATATCAAGTATTTCTGGCCTTACATCTGAGGTGGATGTATCAGGCATAATGGAAACCCTACACTTGAAGGCAAACAGACATCCTGCCTGCCATGATGATCAATCCAACCCCATTCAGGGGCAATTTATTTCTCCATCTCTGCAAAACATCATAGCAAACACTAGAACACGGTTATCGGCCAACATCACAGTTCCTTTAATCACCCACAGCCATTTGATAGATAGCTGCCAATCCAGACATAACCTGACCAACCGATATATCCATATATTATTTTAATTAGTGTTAATATTACACTATATGGCAGAATATCCTTTCAGATGAGTAAAGAGTACCACTACAGCTATCCACACCCGGCAATCACCACTGACATTGTGGTGTTCACCATCTCCGACGGGGGACTGAAACTACTGTTGATTAAACGTGGACAGGAGCCATACCAAGGCTCTTGGGCACTACCCGGCGGATTTCTTGAGCCGAATGAAGGGCTGAGTGAATGCGCACAACGGGAACTGCGAGAGGAGACCGGACTAAAAGACATCTATCTGGAGCAACTATGTACCTTTGGAGAACCAGAGCGGGATCCGCGGGAGCGAGTGGTTAGCATTGCCTATCTTGCGTTAATGCCAACACCAGAACAACCAGAGGCCGCCAGTGATGCAGTAGCGGCAATTTGGTACTCACTGGATGATCTGCCAGCTCTGGCCTTTGACCACGCTGATATTATTGCCCTAGCCAGGAAACGCCTCCTGTCCAAACTCAATTACTCCAGCATCGCACTCCAGTTCCTACCCGATACCTTTACCCTGAGCGAACTACAAAAAGTCTATGAGATTGTAGGTAGTGAGCAGCTCGATAAACGCAACTTCAGAAAGCAGATAACCAGCATGGGAGTGATTGAAGAGACCGACAATCTACGTCGCAATGCAAGTCATAGACCTGCACGCCTGTATCGGGCAGTATGTCGCGACCATGTACAGTTCATAAAATAGCCGCAGCAGTTTTAAGAGAACCATTATGAGCCAAAATCATATAGCCAAAGAGATAGACATCACTCCAGTAGACGTGCCGCCACACCCAGAGTGGCCGGTCCTGTCAAAGAGCGAAAAACAGCTCATCAAAGAGCGTATCAAACGCATGCTGAAGGAGCAGAATGCCGTACTTGTCGCACACTACTATACGGATCCCAACCTGCAGGAACTAGCCGAAGAGAGTGGTGGCTGCGTCTCAGACTCCCTGGAGATGGCTCGCTTCGGATCAGAACAGGACGCCCAGACCCTAGTGGTATGTGGCGTACGCTTCATGGGCGAAACCGCCAAGATCCTTAATCCAGAAAAACGCATCCTGATGCCGGACCTGAACGCCACCTGCTCCCTGGATGAGGGATGCCCAGCCGACCAGTTTTCCGCATTCTGTGACGCACACCCAGACCACACCGTAGTGGTGTACGCCAACACCAGCGCCGAAGTAAAGGCCCGGTCCGACTGGGTGGTAACCTCCGGCATAGCCCTGCCTATTATTCAACACCTGGCCTCCAAGGGAGAGAAGGTGCTATGGGGGCCTGACCAGCATCTTGGACGCTATGTACAGAAGATCACCGGAGTGGAGATGTTACTTTGGCCCGGCTCATGTGTAGTACATGAGGAGTTCAAGTCAGTTGCCCTGGAACGTATGCACCGGCTGCACCCGGATGCTGCGGTACTGGTCCACCCGGAATCACCAGAGAGTGTGATTGAACAGGCAGACGTGGTCGGTTCAACCACCGCACTAATCAACGCAGTAGCCACCATGGATAACAAAGAGTTCATCGTCGCCACAGACGGCGGCATCTTCCATAAAATGAAGCAACTAGCCCCGGACAAACATCTGATCGAAGCCCCAACCGCCGGCGAGGGCGCAACCTGTGTCAGCTGTGCCCACTGCCCCTGGATGGGGATGAACTCCCTGCATAACCTGGCCCAGGTATTAGAGTCAGGTAACCAACAAATTCACATCCAACCTAAACTGTGCCAACAGGCGGTAAAGCCCATTCAGCGGATGCTCGATTTTGCCAAAGAGCATGCGGTAGCCACCCAGAGTAAAGGTAACGCCTGATGATACATTCCAACGAAATAATAAAACTCATCAGCATTAAACCCTGCTATACAAAAGGGCGGTGACAGGTTATCACCCAGGCCGAATGTTGATGCTTTACGAACAAAATTCTGGAGCATGGATATCAATGGCCTGCTATTGAGTATTATCAATGCACCCACTACCCATTCAATAGGAAGCTGTAACGATCAAAGCTGGAACTCCAACCATGGCTGAACTCAGCATGTGGGTATTAACGCCATCTTACAGCCCCTGGAAAAACCATATTCTCCTCCGAAACAAGAGGTCACCTATGAACCAAAGTCATACCTATTGGAACAACATGCTGACAACAGCATGCCGGATGATTTTATTGAGCATTTTGTGTTATGCCAATACAGCATTTGCTTCCACCACCGATCACACCAAACTTGATGAACTGAAGGGGCCATTTGCTAACGGACCGGAGGTTACCAAGGCCTGTCTTGCGTGCCACAACAAAGCGGCACTTCAGGTAAACCACAGCATTCATGGAACATGGGAGTATGACCACCCCAAGACAGGGCAGAAACTGGGTAAGCGAAAGGTAATCAACTCCTTTTGCGGCAACGTTGTTTCCAATGAACCCCGTTGCACCAGTTGCCACGCATCCTACGGCTGGCGCGATATGACCAAGAAGCCACCGATGGCAACGGATGAAAATATGACGGACTGTCTAGTTTGTCATGATACAACCGGCGAATATACAAAGTGGCCAACCGGTGCCGGACATCCGCTCTATAAGCCGAAAAAGAAGAAAGACAAAACTCATATGCCACCCGATCTAGCCAAGATTGCCCAGAACATCGGCATGCCTGGACGGGAGAACTGTGGTTCCTGTCACTACTATGGCGGCGGTGGCGACAATGTAAAGCACGGCGACCTCTCATCAGCACTAAACAATCCCAGCAAACATGTTGATGTCCATATGGACAAGGACGGCCTTAATTTTACCTGCTCCAAATGCCATGTTGCCGATGAGCACAAATGGGCCGGCAGTCACTACAGCCTTAGAGCCACGGATATAGAGGGTACGGGTAAGCCAGGAGAGCGGCGCAACTCGGCGAGCTGTGAGAGCTGTCATGGTTTGGAACCGCACCCAAAGAATTCAGTCATCGGCCTCAAGATCAACCATCATACAGACAAGGTTGCCTGTGAGACCTGCCATATTCCCGAGTACGCCAAGGGCGGGGTTGCCACCAAGACCTATTGGGACTGGTCTTCAGCAGATAAAAGCGGCAAGAAGGGCGAAGGCATAGAGGATTATGTCCAAGGTGACGGCAAGCATCGCCACGGCTATTTAAAGCATAAAGGAATCTTCAAATATGGCGAGGATGTCAAACCATACTACGCCTGGTTTGATGGCCAGATAGAGTACACCAACACCGACCGCAAGATCGACCCAACCAAGGTGGTGGAGGTCAACATGATCAAGGGCTCCTACGATGACCCTGATTCACGCATCTGGCCGTTCAAGCGGATGCAGGGAAGACAAGCCTACGACAAGGTAAATAACAACCTGGTATACACCCAGGTATGGGGGCCAAAAACCAAAACAGCCTTTTGGACAAATTTTGACTGGCAGAAATCAATTACCACCGCCATGAAAAAGGGGGGCAAGCCCTACAGCGGCGAGTTCGGCTTCGTCGATACCTACATGTACTGGCCAACCACCCACATGGTATCCCCCAAAGAGGAGGCCTTGCGCTGCAAGGAGTGCCATGCCGAAGAGGGACGACTCAAAGATGTGAACATCCCCTATATGCCCGGTACTGGTAAAACTAAATTACTGGACCTGATTGGAATGCTGGCGATATTAGGCACCCTGATTGGCGTATTTGGACACGCGATTATTCGCAGGATTACCGCAAGAATGAGGAACAGCTAATGGCAATTCATACTATTCAAATTTATCGACGCTTTGAACGTATCTGGCATTGGAGTCAGGCTGTCTTTATCTTCACACTGGTATTCACAGGGCTTGCGATTCACGGCACCCATGACCTAATAGACTTCGGCTTGGCGGTGACCATCCACACCATTGTTGCGCTGGTATTACTGGTACTTTGGGCCTTTGTTACCTTCTGGTTATTTACTACCGGTGAATGGCGTCAGTACGTTCCAAGCATGACCGCCAAATGCCGGGGTAATATGCTGACCATGGCCCGGTATTATTCTTATGGCATCTTTAAGGGCGAGCACCACCCCTACGAAAAGACCATGCTGCGCAAACACAACCCTTTGCAGATGATCACCTACCTACTCCTGAAGATCGCAATCTTCCCCTCCATCTGGATATCTGGTATCGCCTATTTATTGTTGAGCATAGGAATGGTCGATCCCTTTGGTTTTATCAGTCTAGGTACGATCGCCATCATTCACACCATTGCTGCTATTGCTGTCATTGTGTTTATTATTGCTCACATCTATTTACTGACCACCGGGCACTCCTTTAAAGAGCACGTCATGCCTATGATTACCGGTGATGACAAAGTGGACCTAACCAAGGATCAATATGACTACTTGCTGGCAAATGAACCGAATAAGGTGAAATTTGATTAAACCTAATGACCATGGAACAACAACAGGCTATCCGGGACATGGAAGGCCCGGCTTTAGTGACAGCCGGCTCAGGCGATTTAAATAACGGATTTGCAGCTTGATATGGTCTAGCTCGCATATTGCATAGAGGCAAACATTAGAAACGCTTAACGCTATCGAACAAAGAACAATCCCATCATATTTCTGTGATGGCGGTGGTTCGCGTTCGGCACATCCATGCCTTGGATTTCGGCCTAGCCCTGTTTTCCAACAGCATATTATTTAGAATTTGGATAACAGGGTAATTGGATCAACCACAGGCCAGAATAGACGATAGCATCTCTAGCTGTTGTTGCACCCCTCGCCAGGATTCATCTACTTGTCCCGGCCTACCACATGCCAAAGCACCCCTACCCTTCCTGACCATCTGCAACCGCCTCTGACAGCTCACCACTTACTTCCCGGTAGCGCAGCGCCACCTGCAACAGGTTATGGCCCAACAGCACAAATGACAGCGCCAGCAACACACCTGCAGGACGCACTAGCAGGGCCGGGGCAAACACGGACAACAGAGTAACAACCAACGCCAGCAGATAGACCCAAAACTGACGCTTGGACGATCTGTCCGGCAGGAACTGTTTCATATTCGGGATCTGTACGGTCATGCACATTGTGGCCAGCTGCCGATTCTGCAAATGAAACCATGAGAGGAATGGCACAATCTTATACAGCATGCCATTTAGCAGCGGGATAGCCACACCAAAGATCATGCATACTCCAAGCAACAAATCCAAATCCACCTGCTCCATGGCCGTTGGAAACAATCGACCAATACCCCAGATCAGAAAACTGATGGGGATGGTAGTTATTCCAATCCGCCAAAACATCAGGGTGACATCGGTAATCTTGCGTCTGCGCTGTTGTTGTAGCCTCAGGGTAATTACCGCAAAGGCGATATAACCCACCAATATGATTGTGAGCCAGACAAGGGACCAGGATGCTAGTTCCGGTTTATTAACCGCAGCAACATAAAGCATGGTCCATATTGCCAATCCCACCAGCAGCAGTCTGGGCAACCAGCTCCGTATCCACTTAGGATATTCCGGCGTTACCTGGAACATGGGAACCACCTGGAAGGAGACCCCGATAAGCAACAGCATCACCCAACCCAACATACCCCAGGTTAGATGTACATTTGTATACAATGCCGGATAGATCAAGGTATCCCATCCGGCGAACCCGGCCCCCAGGCTCAGCCCTAACAGCACAGTCACGGCCAGCGCCAGCAGCGCCATACGCATCCCGGCGACAGTATTATTCGGTAACTCTACCCGCCACAGGGCTACAGCAGCCGCCAGAATGTAGATGGCAAACCCGGCTCCCAGGGCCACCACGGCAAGCTTGAGCCATGCCGTGGAACCCAGCAGGAATCCCGCAACCAACCCCAAGGTGCCAACTGTTAGCAGTGGATGCACCAGATTCCCCACCAGCACCACTCTGGGCACGGCAATCCCGGCCAGTACCGGCAGTATCTGCAACAGCGCCCCGGTCATAACCAGGGCCAGAAACCCCAGGGTGAGAAGATGGGTCAAGGCCAGTGTCTGGGGCGACCAGCGTGATGTCATCACCTCAGGCCCATACCAGATCATCATCAGGGCCGCAGCAATTCCAAATAGTGGCGCTGTTAGAAAAAAGCGCAACGGGATAGATATTGGAGGCGCCTGTTCCAGGGAGAGATTAGCCGTATTGAGCATATTATTAACCAGGCCCCATTGTATGGAGTCTAGTGTAGTGTCCTAGTTTGACCGACTGGCTACCGCAGCCTTGGCAATCTGATCATCCCGATGCCAGATATAGACCTGAAATTCAGACGGCCCGCCCGGCTCGGTAAGCCAGGCAAAGCCCGCCCTCTCCAGCATGGGGTATATGAGATGGGGCTCGCGCCGATGGATAACCTTCAGATAGTCACCCTGGGGCAGATGTTCGATTGCCGCCAGCGTCTGCTCCATGGGTTCACATGGCTCCAACATACTGACGTCAAGGTAGTGTTCCATATCAGATGACTCACCGGCCTGGGGCCGGTTCCGGGATTTATACAGCGTTCATCTTTTCAATGACCTCATCGGCGCCACCACCAAAGGTGCGATCGGTCATGGGGTAGAGCATCTGCTCCTCTTTCATATTATGCTGCTGCATAATCATCATCAGGGTCTCAGACAGCCCCAGATAGGCATCCCTGTCCTGCTTCTCCACCGCCTGCGCCATATCGGAAAAGAGCTGGCGCATCTGTGTATGCTCCACTCGCATCATCTGAGTTGGCCCCATGGTCATGCCGGATGCCTCTTCAAATGTGGGAAACAACACGCCCTCTTCCATGGAAAAGTGGTGTTCCATGGCAGAATGAAATTCGTTGAACTGCGCAGTCCCAGCATCCCAGTTCGAATCAGAAACAGAGGCCTCAGCCTCAGCAAACAATAGATCGCAGCGACGATGGTCACCCGCCATGGTATCAGTAATTCTTGCCATTTTTCACTCTTTCCTACTTAACAATAATAAGGGATAGGGCCAGACTACGTGGTTGTATAGCCTGCTTGCTGGAATACGAGCCTGAACTCAGGCCCAGCTAGGTCACAGGTAAAATCTTAACCCAACTGCCACCCGGTGTGAAATCTTATGTTGGGTTCATCTTGTAGCAGGATCATCTTTCAGCTGATTTTGATCCATCACCTGTTTTGAAAGCTCCAGTATGCGTGATTTAAGATCCTTTATTCTAGAGTACAGTTCCACATTCCGTTCATTGATGACCATAGCCTCCGCCCGTCTCAAGGCAAGATCATGCTGCAAACGGTCAATCTCACGTTGTTTGGGAGCAGACAACACCGAGATATCACCCACAACCGGCACTGATTTTAAAGCCTGATCAGCACAGACCATCGCCGGGAATATAAATCCCATCACCAGCAACACCCTGGCATCTATATGTATTTGCATCATCCGCACATTGTAGCAGGAGGTTGATCCTTGACCTACCCTGGCATTACTAGGTAGATTGGAACTGAAATCCACCCGCAACAGCTATAATCACGCCTGAGTGTGTATCTATTATGACGCCTACCCGTCTAATTCCATTTGTTCTGGCCTGCCTGTTTGTCACAGCCTGTATCAGCAGCATGCAGCGGCATCCAGCCAAGGTGATAAATGAGGATGCACACTCAGGCGGCAGCACCGTGGCATTCTCCAACAACTCCAGCCTTGCGGCCAGCGGCGGCTGGAGTGGCAACATCCGCCTATGGCAGATGCCTGAGGGGTCAGACATCAGAAAATGGAAGGCACATACAGGGTCTGTCAACGGCATTCTGTTTCTACAGGGTGATAACAGGCTAGTCTCCGGGGGCTATGATGGCAGGATTGTTGAATGGGGCCTGGACGGGAGTGAGTTAAGATCCATCACTACTCCATCACCCATCACCCATCTTATAGCCAATGAGCAAGCAGACCATATCCTAACCGGCCACGAAGATGGCGTGGTACGAAAGTGGCGCCTGTCAGATTTTGCAGCAATAGCCAAAACCATCAAACACAGCGGGGCCATTCATGCAGTGGCTGCACACTATGAAAGTGGATGGATGGCATCCAGTGGAGACAACGGCGAGGTATGGATTTGGCATAAAGACCAAAAACCAAAACGTCTCTCCGATCCAGGCTCAGACGCCCGCACCCTGGCATTCTCCCCAGATGGCAAACAGCTATATGGCGGGGCCTGGTTTCACCTCTACCGCTGGACCATCCCAGATGGCAAGATGCAGCAATTGAAAACCGAGCATGCCGGGATCATCAATGAGATCAGGTTTGGACCAAGCGGTGACTATATCGCATCCATAAGCCGGCAGACCGACAGTGCAGTGCTATTTCTTAATCCAGCCAATGGTGAAACCATTCAACGATTTCAGAAACATGCACTATGCGGAGTTGCCATTGCCGTGTCCCCAAACGGCCGTTACGTCTCCACCACCAGTGACGATGCCAGCGTACGCTTCTATGACCTGAATGATAAGTTGGCAGAATAGCTCCTATAAACGATCTATATAGACATGTCACACTCTCAAACCTACAGCGAAAAGTTCTACCGTATTTCAGGGCAAACATCTTTTCAACACTTACCGGCTGAGCAACAGTTATTTACCAGCGCGACCGCATCTTTACACCGTTTCACCCTGCAGGAGTTGCGGCAGTTTGTGGAGATTGCGCTCGACCTTAACCGCTGGAATGAAACCAATATCACTGAGCTATGGCCCAACCTCAGCACCAACAGAAAACAAGGCAAGGAGAGAAAAAAGTCCCTGCTACAGCAACTCACCAGCAAGTGGCTGGAGTTGAAATCAGCACCCAACCGTTACCAGGGACCGCCAGCCGGACCCACTCCCACTAAGCCCGTCCCGGTAACAATCTCCAGAGAACAGATCGGGCTAGGCTACTGCCCGGTTGCCTCGGAGAAAACCCGCTGCTGTAACCTGCTAACCCTGGATGCGGTAGAAAACTGCGGCTTTGACTGTAGCTACTGCAGTATCCAATCGTTCTACCACGACAATCAGGTTATCTTCGACACCAGCTTTGCCGATAAGCTGGCGCAACTGGAACTTGACCCGGAAAAAACCTACCACATAGGCACAGGACAATCTTCTGACTCCCTCATGTGGGGCAACAACTATAAGCTATTGGACGCCCTAATCCGGTTTGCAGATGCCAACCCCAATGTAATATTGGAGCTGAAGACAAAATCGGCCAACATTACCCATCTCAGCACAGTGGAGATCCCACCCAACATTATCTGCACCTGGTCCCTGAATACCGAGACCATAATCCAGAATGAGGAACATGAGACCGCTTCACTACAACGCCGCCTGCAAGCCGCCCGGAAGATTGCCGATCAAGGCGCAGTGGTTGGGTTCCACTTCCACCCCATCATTCACTACGCTGAGTGGCGGAAAGAGTACTCCAATCTCTACCTGCTACTGCAACAGATGTTTGAACCATCCGAAGTAGCAATGGTCTCACTTGGCACCCTGACCTTCATCAAACCGGTGCTAAAAAAGATTCGCGAGCGCCACTTCAACAGCAAGATACTAAAGATGCCCATGGTGGAAGCGGCCGGAAAGATGTCATACCCTGCAGAGACCAAAATGGAGCTTTTCTCTCACGCCTATAACAGCTTCTTACCCCAGTGGCATGACCAGGTATTCTTTTATCTCTGCATGGAGGATCATAAGATGTGGCAACCGATATTTGGTTACCACTACCAATCCAACAATGAATTTGAGCAGGCAATGAAAGCAAGCTACCTGCACACCATAGAACAACGGGCACGACATGAGTAAGATTACAGAGATCAACCTGAAGATCACCAGCGATAACCTGAGAAAATTCTGCCAGGAGGTTGACGTTGGCTCTGCCAACACCAGCCGCAAGCACGCTGCATTTATGGCACTGGAAGCCTTTATCAGCCGGCATGCTGGGACTGATGCCCACACCAAGGCATACTGTGACATACAGGGTATTTTAGAAAAGTTCTCTGTTGCAACCAGAGCACAACTGCTGGCAGAAAATGCCAGCACCCTGGCCTCTGCCCTGAACAAACAGGAGATACATTTAATTGCCAGAACCTTTTCCTCGGTCTCCAGAAATGGCTTCCAACAAATCCTTACCAGGGCTATTGACGAGATGACCGGCACCCAGCAGAATCACATCAGGCAGTGGATAGCCACATGGTGCAGTACGGCCAAACAGCAGGCCGAAGAGGCAAGTGGCTACCCTGATACACTGGATTTTCGTAACACAGATATAGACCTGATTGAGTACACTGCCCTATCCGAAATCAATTCATTGCTAATGGCCAGATAGCACAAACAATACTGAGAAATATGCTTTATGCACAGATCCTCCCACCATCCACTATTAATGCTAATGTTGATATTAATCAGCAGCATACCACTTCAGTCCAGGTCCAATGGCACAATCCATGAGGTAAGCATAACCACAGATCTTGCCACGCTTGGCAAAAACTCAGCTCAAACCAACAGGCCTATACTATTATTGATGTCATCAGAAGAGTGCCCATACTGCTTGCTGGTCAAACGGGAGATACTTAACCCAATGATCCTTAGTGGAGATTATAAAGATAGAATTATGATATATGAACTGATGATAGACTCACCAACTGACCTGCATGACTTCGATGGCAAAATGAAAGATGCCTCAATTATTGCCAGACGCTATAAAATTAAAGTGACACCTACTATGCTATTTTTAGCCCCAGACGGAACAGAGCTGACAAAAAAAATAGTAGGCATCAACGCACCGGAACTGTTCTCTTTCTATGTCGACAAAGCTATAGACAAAGCCGTGTTAAAACTAACAACTGAATAGATCACTCAATCGGAGAGCATCATGCCAAGCCAAAACTACGACATATATTTCGCTGGTGAAATTATGGAGGGCAAAAATCCGCTGGAAGTCAAACGGCTTGTAAGCAACATATTCAAGACCAACCAGGAGCAACTGGAAAAACTCTTTTCCGGCTCACGAGTCAGAATTAAATCAAATACCGACGAAGAGACCGCAGCAAAATACCGGGTTGCATTCAGGAATGCAGGGGCACTGATTGAGGTACTGCCCACGGGCAGTGGGGTAGAAGAGACCAGCATCACCGACAGTGTAAATCCATCCAACCCAGCCCCATCGAATGACCTCACCCTGCTGCCAGTAAATACCGGCAGCCTGGAGGAGTATGCATCCAAGACGACACCACAACCATTACCAAACATCGAGCATCTTTCACTCGCCTCTGCCGGTACTACCATTGATGAATCAACAGCCCCGGAACCGCCCACAATTAGTATCGACGATCTGAGTATGGGACCGGCAAACAGTGGCAGCCTTGAGGATTGCACAAAAGAGGTGGAGCCTTACCCTATCCCTGACATAAGCCACCTGGATCTGGACAAGCCATAGATCATTAACCATACACCTCTTCATACCGAGGATGGGCGGCAATACCTAACCAACTGGTTTCACCGCCCACCCAATACATCTACGCATCAGGCCAACTGCTGCTCAATCCGGTCCAGCAAAGAGACGATCCGCTCTGATAATGGAGCGATCTTGGCATAGGTCTCCTCAGCTTCCCGCTCTTTACCCGCCAACTTCAGCTCCATTACCTCATGAACAAGGTCATGCATCTCTTTATGCGGGACTTCAATTTCAGATATCTCTGGAATATGACTATATCTATCCATTGCACCACCAGCGTAATACCACTGCCCCAGGACACAATCCGTATGGGATACAGCCTCAGCCTCGTCAATACTATCCTCGCCATCCAGGAATCTTCTGAGCTTTGACTTCCAGGCCCGGTGAGCGGTCTTGGCCGCAGCGATATCCAGAGAACCACTCATCCGGAAACGACCAACAAACTCCTGCAATCTAATGGCAATCTTCGCCATATCATGACCTGACTGAGCCGTCTTTTCCGCGGCCACTGCATTTTCTGCTGTCATCTCATTGATACGTGCAATATTCTGCCCCATATCCTCAGCCACTGCGCCCTGCTCTTCAGCAGCGGTGGCAATCTGGGAACTCATCTCATTAATCTGCGATACTGACTGAGCAATGGTTGAGAGGGAATCACCCGCCTGGGATGCCTGATCCACCACCGACTTAGCCTGCTCACGACTCTGATTCATCACATCCACGGCCAATTTAGCACCAGACTGCAGCTTCTCAATCATCTGATTGATCTCAGTAGTAGATGTCTGAGTTCTACTGGCCAGAGTACGTACCTCATCCGCTACCACGGCAAATCCACGTCCTTGTTCACCAGCACGTGCAGCCTCAATAGCTGCATTCAGTGCTAACAGGTTTGTCTGCTCGGCTATACCCTTGATTACTTCCAGTACGGTATTAATATTCTCGCTCTCATCCGCAACATTACCGATCACCTCGGCAGAGTTTTCAATCTGCCCGGCCAACTGCTGAATACCATTTACCGTGGCATCTACCACCTCGCGGCCTGTTTCTGCTTCCTCATTAGCCCTGCTAGCTGCAGTGTAGGTATTGTTAATATTTTCAGCTACGGCCTGAACCGTGGCGCTCATCTCATTCATTGCTATTGCAACCTGCTCAGTCTCTGATTGCTGATCATGAATATTTGTACTGGTGGTACTGGTAACCGAGGAGACCTCTTCGGTAGTAGTGGTAAGTTCTATCGTAGTCAGATTAATCTGTGAGACAATCTCTACCAGATGATCACGCATAGCACGCAGTGGAACAGCAATTTCATCATCCCCACCAATATCTTCAGAGAGGTCACCATCGGCAATCAGATTGAGACTTGCTGCTACTTCACTCAACCGTCCCTGAGTGGAGTGGGATATTATCCACGCCAGTAAGACACCAAACACCAGGGAGAAGAGCAACAGACCGGCGATGACCGTTTCAGTCAGCCCACCCTGAGCCTCAGCTCTGGCAACCGACTCTCCTGAAAACCTTTCAACCCTGACCATCAGACCAACAATCTCTGTACTGAGCGTCTTCAGATCGCCCTTTAATTTTTTGCTATACCTCCTGGCCTTATGAAAGGCGCCATCAGCATACATACTGAAAATATTGAGTACCTTCTTGGCATAGGACTTATGAATCGTTTCAATCTTATTCAGTGACTGAACAATTTCACCAAACTCTGCAGCTACTTTCGGATCACTGGTGTTGGCAATCACACCATCAACCACCTTGATGGAATCACTAACTTTTTTGTATATACCCTTACTCAGGTCATCGAAGTGCTTTACCCCCGCCTTGAACCTACCCTCATCTCCAGCCGAGGTACCCAGGTTTTCACCCTCACGCGAGTTACGCTCAAACTCAATCTCCTGCTGAAGTTGACTGACATTCATCGTATTCAGCGCCTTGGTGAGCGGTATATCTTTATCAGCTATCGCCGATATCTCCACACCAATCCGGTTAATGGCAAAAAGCGAATAGGCCACAATTCCGGTCATAAGAATAATCAGACTTATTGCCAAGGTAAAAATCCGACCTCGTATAGATAACTTATTTATAAACATGGTTTTTCCTGCTCAACTCTAGTTTCGGTGGTAGTACTACTTCAACTGCTCACACAACTTCCCGCCACACTTCATCCAGACTACGTCTAAATTTCAAGATTCATATACTGTATCGGTCGAACCAAAGGATACTTTATTGATCTGCGTCAACAGTTTGGTTATTAGAGTATGCTCTGGCCGCACAGTCAGATCATGGCCCTAATACCTTGAATATTTATTGCATCCAGCCAGTACACTCTCTTCTGCACAACAGGCCATACAACCATTCTAACCAACTGATAATTCTTAACTTATATTCCGTGGTTGATTATGGCTGTTTCCGAGTGATACAGAAAACATGCAGGTAAAGCAGAAAATGACCACACCATGTCAAAGAATAGTTGGTTTTGCCTGGCAACAGAATAGCCGACATCCAAGACATAAAAAAATCGCAAAAGCGGTTCTGAATGTGCGTAGATAAACACAATTGACCCAACCCTATCATAACCACCCCAAAGATCGATCTGCCAGAAATCTATGTGTCTAAACTAAACATGGGAGACACACACCACCCTATTCCGACTATACCAGGAAGCATCCACCTAAAATTATTGATAGATACATCTTCACGGCATTCCCCAAATATATATTCCTCGCCAATCCAATGGCATCCAAAACCTAACCTCAGACACAATCAATACTTGGATCAAAAGCAATTCCCAGACCTAATAGTAGATCACAACTACACACATCACTTTATTACCATTCACACGACCCTATGAGAGAACCACATTCCCTTGACATTCACCATATTATTGATAAACCATTACCTGGCAATGCGGTAACAGCTGGCAGGTTTAGGTTTGGAATAATATTCCCCGTAGACCATTACAACGTAACACCAGGAAGCAGGTGAACAGGAATGTGCCACAAACAAAACAACCAGCAAAGCAATACGCAGAAATGAACATCAACCCAATCACTCAAATCTCCCATCTCTGGTCATTGATCCGTGCACGTCTAAGCGGGCGTGAGGATAGTGAGCATGAGCAGGCGGGGTTGAGATTAATTATGCTAGGGATGGTAGTCACCTATGTTTTTGCCAGCAACCCACTCAAGGGGTCGCCACCAGAAAGCTTGGGGTGGTTTGTAAAGTACGTAATTCCATCCGGCACAATAATCGCGTTATTTATCTTTGCTACCATCATTATCTGGCCGCATACCTCACTCTTCAGACGCATTGCAGGAATATGTGGAGACACTACCTTTCTTTGCATGTTCTATGGGTTTACCGGAGAGATCGGCGCACCATGGTTTGGGGTCTATCTCTGGGTCATCTTCGGCAACGGCTTTCGCTATGGTGTGAACTACCTATACCTCTCCTCTCTACTATCAATTATCGGTTTTTCACTGGTCATTATATTTACACCATTCTGGCAGCAGAATAGCAGCCTGGGCATAGGGCTACTCGCCACCCTGTTGGTACTACCAGGCTACGCCGCAACCCTGATCAGACGCATCCAGACAGAACGGGAGAGGGCGGAACAGGCCAACCGGGCCAAGAGCGAATTCCTGGCGCGCATGAGTCACGAGATCCGCACCCCACTCAATGGGATTATTGGCACCGGTGAACTATTGGAGACCTGCAATCTTGGAGGTGAAGAGAGAGAGTATGTTGGTACCATCAAGGATTCTGGCCAAACCCTGCTGCGACTGATCGAAGACATCCTGGATATTTCCAGGATCGAGGCCGGAAAGATGGAAACCGAGTCTGAGGAGTTCGATCTTTATGCGCTGATAAACAGCACCGTGAATATCTTCTCTCCCCTGGCCAAGCGTAAGGGGTTGCACCTCTCTAGCAGGGTAGACATCCATATACCATTCAACCTGGAAGGTGATGCCATGCACCTGCGACAGGTGCTGATCAACCTGCTGGGCAATGCGGTAAAGTTTACCGAAGAGGGAACCATTTCACTCAGCTGTAGCCTGGTCCAGTCGGACAGCTCCAATGTAACCATTAGATTTGAGGTAACCGATACCGGCATTGGGATACCCAAAGAGTTACAGGGCAGGATATTCAGCACATTCACCCAGGCAGACGAAGGCACCACCAGACGGCATGGCGGCAGTGGCCTGGGGATGGCAATAGCCAAACAGCTGGTGGAACTGATGGGGGGGGAGATAGGTCTGGATAGCACTCCAGGCAGCGGCTCCACTTTTTGGTTTGATCTGACATTCAGCCACCAGCACACCGCAGACAGCTGCATAGACCACCTAAATATGACCGCAATAAAACTCCTTAGAATCTCTGACAACAACTCCAATCAGACAAACGCCAGCAACTACCTGCGTGAGTGGGGCATGACCGTGCACGATGTTGATTCCATAGACAAGGCCAGAAACATAGTTGCCCAGGAACCAGATAGTGTCGAAATGATTCTGGTGGATGGAGCGACCATGCAACATGAGTTTGCACAGCAGATAGACTCCATGTCGCACGATCCAAAATACCCTGACATAGTAACCCTGATCGTAGCAGCAGACATCGACCAGACAAATCAGGGCAATCGGATCTTTCTTACCACTGAACCACTGGATAAAACACTACTCATCCACGCCCTGTACGCCGCCCACATAGAGAGCAGCAACCGGAATACTGGCACCAGCCACCCCGGACTGACCATGAGCACCAGGCAGTTAAGGATACTGGTGGCGGAAGACAACCCGATAAACCGCGTGGTCATAGGCGGCATTCTGGACAAAAGTGGGCACCGGCGCCATCTGGTCGACAATGGGAAAATCGCCCTCGAGAGCTTGCGCACTGAGAACTATGACCTGGTAATCATCGACATGCATATGCCGGTTATGAGCGGCATAGAGGCCTATCAAACCTACTCTGCATTCACCCAAGAGGATCAGAGAATACCATTTATCATGCTAACGGCTAACGCCACTGTTGAGGCACGCAAACTATGCAAGGATGTCGGTATCAGACACTTCCTTACCAAGCCCATCTCCTCCATTAAACTTTTACACACCATCAATCTTGCCACGCATCAAACAACGGCCAGCGTCACAACAATCAACAGTGAGGTAGAGAACGAGATCAACATGGCCCCTGGTGCAATAAACACCAACACCCTTAATCAGGTGGCTAACATAGCACCAAACAAGGAATTTCTGGATCGACTTTTTAACGACATGGAGCAGTACGGACATAGTATTCTGGAGCAAATGGCGCAGGCGAATATTGATGAGGACCTTAATCAGTTCAAAGAGCTGGCACATGCACTAAAGGGAGCCGCTGTAAGTTTGGGCATGCATGAACTTACCCAGATGCTACAGCAGGCCGAACAGATCACCAGCGGCCGCTTCAATATTGAGGGACAGGAGCATATTGTAAAACTAAGGGATGCCTTTGTCCGCGGTATAACCATGTCAGAGAAGGAACTTGATTTTAAGACAGCAACGACAGAACAGACCACCGCCTGAGGCAATGAACAGAGCCTAGTGGATCAGGTAGCGCATTACCAACGGCAGGGTAACCATGGCAAGCAGTGTCTGACCGGTAATAATAGCCGCCATGGATGGTGCATCACCTCCCAACTCCCGTGCCAGAATGTAGGCAGACGATGCCGTGGGTAGTGCCGCGAACACTACCACCACGGTGGTTATAAGGTGGTGCTGTCCGGCAATCACACATAGCATATAGGCCAAAGCAGGAACCATAAGCAGTTTGATTGTTGAAGATATAAAAAAAGCGCTGGTAGCATTCCCAATGGCAGTTATTTGAACCCCAGCACCCACTGATAGCAAACCCAGGGGCAAGGCGGTAGTGCTTAGTAGCTCCAATACAGATATCAGCAGATCCGGCACCCCCCAGCCCAGGTAGTTCCAGAGGATACCGAGCACGCAGGCAACGATTAGCGGGTTGGTAAATATATTTCTTGCTACCGACAGGAGGCCATTGCCAACACTGTTTCCAGCATAGGCAAAAACAGCTATACACAGCAGATTGATGACAGGGATCATTACACCCACCACCACAGCCGCGGTCGCCAGCCCCTCCTCACCCAATAGGCCATTCACCACAGCCAGACCCACATAGGTGTTAAACCGTATCCCACCCTGATACAGCGAGGTGAAGGCCGCTCCATGGATATTAAATATATAACCGGCGAGAATAATAATCGCGCTGACAATCAGCAACATGCCAACCAACATAGCTGCCAACCCAGGCAGATGCAGGGCAGCAGTCTCAGCTGTACTCAGCTTAAGAAAAAGAAGTGCAGGAAACAGCACATAATAGGTAAGACGCTCCGCTCCGCGCCAAAAGCCATCTCCAGGGAATTGCAGGGATCTAAGGATCCCGCCAAAAACAATCAGGGCAAATACCGGTATCAGCGCGTTTAACATGAAGTATCAAACAACTAATCTAGTGCCTATCCAGAAACAGTGGTCCAAACCCTATCACATAATCACCATGTCGTTATAAACCAGGCACTCAGTTGGCCACGGCTATGTTTCTGCAGTTTCCTTCAGCACCGACTTGGCCATACGTTTGGCAAAATAGTAGATGCGTTTCTGTTTTTCGATAATATCAATCTCAATCGTATAGGCAGGGATACGGTTTGGTTCATCCGCCACCAGGCGTTGTGCCTGGTGTATCGCCGCTGAATTAACCAGACCTTCAATCTCACGCTTCATGGCAACAACCGTACGGGCCACTTCTTCATTATTCTGTGAAACTGCCTGTACTGCAGAGTTAACCGCCTTGGAAACCACCCGATGAAACCCAGTAATCACCTCTCTGGTAGGATCACTTATGGACACGCCTGAACTAATACGATCATTCCCCAACACCACAAGATTGGTCTCAATGGTATCGCCGATATTTTCCAGATCAGAGACGGCCTCCATAAGCTTGAGGAATTCTGTAGTCTGGACATCAGTCAGGCTATGCCCGCTGATCTTGCCCATATACTCGATTATCTGTTCGTAAAGATGATCTACTTCATCATCCATTTTCTTTATGGATGACAGGGACTCACTGTCCCCATCAAGAATGGCCGGCAGTATTCTATGCAACATTGCATCAACCTGCTCACCCATATGCAGCACTTCCAATCGCACCCGATCCAGGGCCAGAGATGGAGTTGACAATAACTCATCATCCAGATACTTGGAACGTACAATCAGCCCCTCTTCTTCCAGTTCTCTGTCCGGTACCAACCACTCCACCAGACGCCCGACCTGGGTGGTAAACCAGATAAATATAAGCGTATTACAGAGATTAAAAACCGTATGTGCATTTGCAATCTGACGTGGCGTTTCTGCACCCAGGCGGTCAATACCCGTGAGCTCTGGATGGGAGGGTGAAAACCAGACCACAAACTCCGCCAGATACGCAATAAACAGCACCCAGATCAAGACACCGCCAACATTGAATATCACATGTACCAACGCCGCCCTCAACGCCTCCTTGGGTTTACCAATTGCGGCCAGCATTGCCGTCACACAGGTCCCAATATTGGCACCAAAGGCCATAGCAATACCTGCAGGAAGTGTAATAAGCCCCTGGCTGGCCATCACAATCACAATACCCGTGGTAGCAGACGATGACTGGATCAGCCCGGTAAATGCCGCCGCCACCAGAATCCCAATAAGGGGATTTTCCATCTGAATCATAAACTCAAGAAATGGCTGAAACGTGCGCAGGGGTTTCATGGCATCGCTCATGACACTCATACCAAAAAACACCATCCCCAGACCCATGAGCATGCCACCATACTGCTTGATTTTCTCCTCCTTGGAGATAAACAACATGCTGAACCCGACACCGATCATCAGCATTGCAGCCTTGGTTACCTTGAACGCCACAATCTGCGCCGTAATGGTGGTACCAATATTGGCGCCCATAATGATGCCAATGGACTGGGACATGGACATCAGGCCTGCGGTAATAAAACCCACCACCAGAACTGTGGTTACCGAAGACGATTGAATAACGGCGGTGACAAACGCCCCGGTTGCCGCACCGGCAAAACGATTGGCAGTTAGTTTTGCCAAGATAAACTTCATCCTTTCGCCGGCCACTGCCTTGAGCGCATCTGCCATCTGCTCCATACCAAACAGGAATAGTGCAAGACCACCAAACAGCTGCATAGCCATTACGCCCCACTCCATTTCTGGGGTAGTGCTTTCAGATGCAAAAACCGGAAAGGCAATAACGACAAAACAGATCCCAAACAACAAGACAAGCAGCGCTCTTATGTCAAGCTTGAGACTATTAATTAGATTATTTATCGACACTCTAGCCACCTGGATTATGTTTGATCTGACTTAACTATGGTTACGGGCACCTTACAGAGGCGCACCACCTGTTCAGCCTTTGATCCAAGCAATACGTGATCAAGCCCGGTTCTACCAAGACTTCCCATAACCACCATTGAGGCATTGATCTTATCCGCCACCTGAATAATGCGTGTTACCGGAAGCCCCCTGACCATCATGGTATCAATCTTTTTCAGTACCTTATTGTCCGGGTACTTATTCTTAACCGAGTGTATAAACTCAGCAAAGATCTCCGCCGCTACATCCTCAACCCTTACCAGCTGTTTTCTTTTGGCAATCTTTGAGAAGTAACTGGGCATATCACCAGGATCGTGCACCACATGCAGAACCACAATTGGCAGTTTGGGACACTTGGCAAGCTCACAGGCCTTGAGCAGTGCCGCCTCCGAGTGTGGAGAAAAATCCACCGGGACCAGGATCGGTTTTTTCTTGTGATTTCGTGCCATTGGTACACCCTCCATCCTTCTAAAGATAGCGCAACTATTAACCCAGCACCATAATTGGCCATATTCGTCTGTTGTGTACCGGCCTGTAGCAAGGCATCAAAACACCGCTGCAGCACTCCTACAGCAAGTTACGAGACACCATCTGTAGATCAGCGCACAACGGTCTATCATGGCGCCGGGTTAATAATATAAATTACCAGAAGCCAGAATAACGGCCGGGCGACTACAACAGGCGGGAATCAGTCGCACCGCAAGCGGTACAAACAGCAGCTATAGACGCTCCACCCTGACCTTTACCACCGACCTGGAATCGGCCTCCAATACGGTCAATCTATAGCCATGCTCTTCAATGGTGTCACCTTCAACCGGAATATTGCGTATCCGACTGACAATCAACCCACCTATGGTATGAGCCTCTTCCACCGGAAAGTGCACATGCAGAATATCGTTAACCTCAGAGATAGGAGTGCGACCACTCATCAGGTGTGAGTTCTCACTCTCGTGCTCAATATAGATCTTGCGTTTTGGCTGGTACTCATCGAAGTCATAGCCCACATCAATCTCACCCACAACCTCTTCAAATACATCCTCCATGGTGAGGATGCCAATAGCAGAACCAAACTCATCCACCACTATTGCCAGGTGATCTTTTCTGGCCTGAAGTTGCGGTAGCGCCCGGTCCAGCGTCTGTTTTGGAGAGAGATACAGGGCCTGGCTAACATAGTCTGATACCGGTTGCTGCATGAGTTCAGGCTGCATCAGATCCCAGGTATTCAGGGTGAGCACTCCATTTACATTGGTGATGTTGCCGCTATACACCGGCAGTCTGTTGTATCCATGCTTGATCACCCGGCGTACTGCTTCTTGCATATCTCTGATTTCGTTAAAGCCCACCACGTCCGCCAGCGGGATCATAGCCTCTCCCACGGTGGTGTCGGCAAAACGTATGATGCGACGTATACGTTTGCGATCTATGGTAGATGGCGAGGCCGCAGTCTCAGTAACATCCAGCAGCACCCGCAGTTCTTCGCGGGTGATAAACATGTTTTGCGGCTCGGCTCCACCACCAACTATACGCGTGACAAAACGGGCTACGCGGCTAAAGATAAAAATCACCGGGTAAAACAGATAAGAGAAAAAACGTAGTGCGTATATCAGTCGGGTAACAATGGTATCGGCATTCTGTTGAAACACACTCTTGGGCACCACCTCCCCCACAATCAGCAGGATGGGGGTTAAGACCAAAATTGAGATCAAATCTCCAGATGCCCCAAACAGATCAATGAAGATCAAGGCCCCAAGGGTGGATATGATCACCGTTGCCAGGCTGGTTCCAACCAGCGTGGTTCCCAGGATAACATCAGGCTTTTTGAACAGCTTCAGAACCAGATTGGCACCACGATCACCAATCTTGGCCTTGTGCCGCAACTTCAGCTTGTCGGAGTTCACCATGGCAATCTCCGAACCTGAGAAGAAAGCTTTCAGGATCAGGAAGAATGTGATCAGGAGCGCTTCAAGTATCCATTCCATCACTCTTCTCCTGTGCGTTATCCTGATCTGAATCACAATCCACAGCCTGGAGTTCACCCGATTCCTGGACAGCTTCTGGCATATTCAACTCCGCATTAAAATCAGGTTCCTCATCGGCTGGCGGCCTACCCTCAGACAACTTGCACACCCGCACCTTACTGATCCTAAGGCCGCTAATCTCTTTTGCGGTAAGCTCATAATCTTCATACAGAACCTTATCCCCTACCTCCGGCATCCGGTCAAACAACCTGAAAGCAACGCCACCAATGGTGGTCATAACCGGATCTTCTATATCAAAATTGGTCAGGTTATAGAAATCCGCCAACCGCATATCACCCGGAACGGTGTAGCTGTTTTCATCCTGTTCCTGGTAGAACTCCTGCCCTTCCATGCGGCCAGAAATCTCACCGAAGATAAAGGTGAGCACATCTTTCATGGTGACAATACCAAGCACCTCGCCATATTCACCCAGAATAATGGCGGCCCTGGTATTGTGCTCTTGAAAGTAGTCAAACATCTCGTCCACCTTCTTGGTAGGGGGCACAAAATGTGACGGCTTGATTATCATCTCCAGGGTCACATGCTCCATATCAGCATCGCCCGTGGTCAATTTGAGGATGGTTTCAGAATGCACAAACCCGATTACATTATCCCAGTTCCCCTGGTACACCGGGACCCGTGGATGGCGCAAATTACGGAACTGCTCAATCAGCTCCGGCACCGGCAGACTGGCATCGAGAAATCTTACCCTGGGGCTTGGGGTCATGATGCGCGAGATGTCGGTCTCGGAAGCCTCCAGCAGATTGTCGATCAGAACCCGCTCCGTCGCATCGATTATGCCGGTCTCCTCTCCCTCTTCCAGCAGGGTACGCAACTCATCCGGCTGCAGGATATTCTCACGACTCACCTCATCGCCAACGATAAAGGTGGTGATCCGATCAGATATCGACCGCACCACTTCACGCAGAGGGGTAATAAATATGATCCAACGCGGAAGAAAGCGCGCGGTAACCCTGGTGGCAAACTTTATGGGGAAGCTGACAGCAATGGTCTTGGGTGTTACCTCACCGATCAGAAGCAGCAGCGGCACCATAATAAGGATATTGATCCAACCCACATCCTGGCCGCCAAACAGCAACAGCAGGATTGCCGTCATATTTACCGCCGAGGCGATATTGACCAGTTCATTTCCACACAGAATGGAGATAATCAATCGGCGCGGCTCATCCAACATGGCATGGATGTGCTCAGAACGCTGCCCACGATCATGCCTGAGTTTCTGCAGGTCTATGCGACTGAGGGAAAACAGGGCGGTTTCTGAACCGGAAAACACAGCAGACATAGACAGCAGTGCCACCTGAAGCGCACAGCGCAGGGTCAGCTCCCAGTCTACTGAACCAAGTTGGAGTGCCTCGTAGATGGCTGTTAGTTCATCCATTTGCCGTATCCAAATTCAGGTAAATGTTGTTATTAGGTTGTTCCCCATGGAAGAACTGCTGGCAGATAATAGTACATAAACACCAGTTTTGTGCGATTTTTTACCTTCAATCACACAATATTACATCACATACCTAATCTAATACAGTAACTATGGAACAAAAATCTGCTAATATCTGTGGGATCAGACAACGGTCATGCCATAATGTAAACTTGGCCCATGACTTGCAGCACAGTAGATAACGGCGACAAAAAGTGGCGACAACGTCAAATTACCGGCTAAACAGGAGTAATTCCAGTGGCAACACCTATTTCCAACGACAAAATCCTGCCATCAGAGAGCACACGCACCCCTATCTCCAGTAAAAAGGGTACAGAACAGGGTGGGACAAACGGGCCAGACACGACTAAATCCACCCAAGCTGCAAATGACATCGCACGCACTGAGACAAATACAGTTGACGTTGAACGGGCAAATCAGATCTTTAACCAATCCGAACTACAGGCATCTGGGGAGAGCTCTATCTCAACTCCAGAGCAGGCCCGTCTGGTGGCTGCGGAGCTAAAAGAACTGATTGAGGATGATGGCCTCCAGGCGCTGCAGGCACAGGCTGGACCGGCATCGGCAAATCTCTCCGCTCTACTGGAAGCGGCACCGGCCTGACAGGACTACTACTTGCCGCCCATCTCCATGCGTTCCACGGCGGCCATGGTTATGGTCCTGCCATCTACAGTGTGGAAGCTGCTCTCACCCGCAACCACATCCCCCTTGTAGACCTCATAGCTGGTTACTGACCCAGTATTTGAGTTAATAACCCGCACGGTAACTATACGTGAGCCATCAAACCAGATCTGAAACAGATAGTAACCGGCACCCGTAAGCATGATAAGCAACAACCCAAGGGCCAGATAATATGCAAGCCTGGGCCGTTCTGGCGCAACCGGACGAGGCAGTGGCGGCGCCATTGGGGCAAGTGTGCGGTTCCTGGCCCTGATCCTCACATAAAATATCGCCCCGATGATGATTAGTAGCGTAAATAGAATTTTCAATAACATAGCCGTACCCTAACACGCCGCCCCCATCCATGCCACGCAACGCGGCCTTGCGTTCCAACCCCTGCGACCCTATATTAAACTTAGAAACGCCGCCCGGAAACCCTAACTCATTATGGCCATTAAGAAAGGCAACCTACTCCTGATTCCATGCCTGATTGCGATGTTATTCGTGGTCAGCGGATGCTCTGATCCAGACCGCCCAAGCATCCCTTTTCATCTCGCCCTACAGCGTGGCGACCTGGATCAGATTGAACGCCACATCTTCTGGGGTACAGACATAAACCAGCCGGACCCAAATGGCCAGATGCCACTGCATGTAGCCGCAGAAAAGGGGCGACCAATCGTAACCGAGCTGCTACTCCAGCACGGGGCAGAGATTGAAGGCAGGGACGGGGCCAACCATACACCGCTGCATACTGCGGTAATGTCAGGACGCACTCAGGTGGCTGAGCTACTGATCAAACAGGGATCCAAGCTCAATCCAGACCGGTTATTGGCAGATAGCATCCGCAACAACATTGCTGACAGGGATGTGATCAGGCTGCTGCTTCAAAAAGGGGCAGACATCAACCACGTCTCAGCCAGTGGCATAACTCCACTGCTTGAGGCAATAAGCCAGGGCAACCGGGTGTTGGTGAAACTGCTCATAACCAATGGCTCAGATGTCAACCAACCAGGAGGCTCAGGACAGCTCCCACTACAACTGGCAATCCAGAAAGATGACAGCTCCATAATCCGCCTATTGAAAAAAAATGGTGCGGCCTCCGATCAAAAGCCGTGACCTGAATGATATGTTCTGGTAACTTTCAGGCCCACAATCATTCAGATACAAAGGACACAAACTATGGCATCCAGTGTTGAAGAGCTGACCGTAAGCTACACGGAAGACGGTATTGAAGTGGTAAAAGAGTTGGATAAGCAGGTCCTGACCAAGGGGGCCTGGTCTACCGTCATCTATCGCTATCAGGACTGGAACCGCAGCAAGGAAGAGTACGGACCGGACAAATACACCATTCGCCGCTATCAGAAACGCAATGGCGAATATATGCCCAAATCAAAATTCAATATCTCCAGCAAAGACCAGGCCAAGAGTATCATCACCGCCCTGGAAAGCTGGACCAAGGATTAGCCATCGCTGCAGGCCAGAATAGGCGGTAGCGTTTCTTAGGTTTATCGGTGGCTATGTAAAGCACACTGCCGGGAACGCTGCGCTTATCCCGGCCTACTGGCTACTCCTGTTACTTATCCAGGATCTGATCCGGCCAATCGGCTAGCTCCGATAGTATATTGCGCTCCCGTTCATCCAGATCCGGATCAACCATCATCTGCGCCAGCCTGGAGCGGTAGTCATCCAGGGTTATACCGGCATCTGCCTGCGCATTGGTCAGGCGATTATTACGAAAACTGTCCCACCGCACCCCCTCATCACCAGAGAGGGTGTCTGGCCAGTTACGGGCACGATACCTGAACAGCATCTCTGGTAGACGGGCGTCATCAAAAGAGTGCTGCAAGGACGCCAGATCAGACGCTGGCGTAGAGTGCACCTGCTCCATGCTCCGTCGGTCTGCATCAGAGAAAAAACCTCCGCTATACAGGGCCTGGTCCGGGTCGGTTATCGGCTCAAATTCCCGCCCACTATAGACCTGTTGCAGCTTGGCATCCAAACGCGCAGCACGAATCATCTCCAGATGACGTTCCGCCTGACCCACATCAATCTGCCATTCAGCCGCAGCCTCATCGGTAAGGGTGCCTACGGGAACCACCACCGGACACTTATTGATATGCAGCTCCTTCAACGGGATGCGTTGCGTGCCTTCCGGCAGTTCACTTCTTGCGGTAAATACCCGCTGCCTGATCTCATCCGCCCCCAGCTCCAATAACGGGGTCGGGTCGGTGCGCAGATCATAGACAATCACCGCATTACGATTGACCGGATGCTTGGCCAGGGGGGCCACCATGGCGATACAACCATCCTTGGCCGGATACTTGGAAGACACGTGCAACACCGGGGCCATGGTTGTGACATTCAACAGTTCCGCCACCTTGCGTTTATTCCGCAACTGCAGCAGATAATCAAACAGCCGGGGCTGCTTCTCTTTTATCAGTTGCGCCATGGCAATGGTGGCATAGACATCAGACAGGGCATCATGCGCCTCCGCGTGTTCTATCCCATTGGCTGCGGTCAACTCCTCCAGCCGAAAACTGGTCACCCCATCCTCCTTCACCGGCCACTCTATTCCCTCTGGCCGCAGGGCCCGGGTCAGCCGCACAATATCGATGATATCCCAGCGTGAGTTGCCGTTCTGCCACTCCCTGGCATAGGGATCAAAAAAGTTACGATACAAACCATAACGAGTAAACTCGTCATCAAACCGAATACTGTTATAGCCCACAGTACAGGTCCCAGGCTGCGCCAACTCCCGGTGAATTGCACTAAAGAACTCCGCCTCACACACCCCTTCAGCCAACGCCTTTTGCGGAGTGATTCCAGTTACCAGACACGCCTCCGGGTGTGGCAACATGTCGTTTGATGGAGTGCAGTATTGAACCAGGGGTTTACCAATAACATTGAGCTCGGCATCGGTACGGATACCGGCAAACTGAGACGGCCAGTCGCGCCTGGGGTCAATACCCCAGGTCTCATAATCATGCCAATAGAAGGTCAGGGCCATGTTTGCAGATCCAGAAAAGTCATTATCGGAGGCTACATTATCAATCTAGCCACATACCATTTGGGAATCATACATGCGCCCACAAATAACCCATCTAACATAGGAATAAACGTCAACTAACGCTTACATATATGACTAACAATAAATATAACTCTTCAGGAGTTTAGTTATGAACAATACTGCGTAGGAACATAAAAATCGATAGCTATTGAGAAATACACTTTGCCGGCAGGGCCTTGCCATCGCGTTCTTCATATAGTTGTACCGTTGATACAGCATGACTGAAACCAACACCACCACCCCAACCCGCAGCAGGGCCAACCGTCTGCAAAATCTTTAATCCGTCAACACATAGAACAAATCTGCGTAACCCATGTGAGCCAGCTAAAGACCCAGGCCCTGCATGTCTTCCTACACTCTGCTGAAATTCCAGACTTCCAGCATCAATAGTGGTTATTGCAGCAGATACCCCCACGGAGTAGATAGTAACTGCTATAAAGACCGCAACAAAAACCATTCTCATAATCTTATCCATACCCTCTTTATTCACACACAATAATAACCGAATAATACTATACTTATACATTATTTCAAAAAGCATTAGCTCTTTTTCAGAACCAAATCTAGCACAGAGAGGCAACTTAAACCTTTCTAATTAACAATAAAACACTATTCAACACAAAAACCCTGTTATTCTCAAGAAAATAGTATGGATACCGCTATAACAAGTATACCCAAATGATAACTGCCAACCACAATACATGAACAAGACTACTACCTATTTTTTTTCTTTCCTGCTCGGCACACTATTACTAATTATTTTCGCGACCATTCAGAAAATAGCCTTCGGAATCCCTCTAGTGGCTGTTGGATATATTATCCCAGCCTCATTTGGCGGCATAACCGGACTTCTATTTGGAATTTGGATGCAGCAACTGAGAGAAGCACATAATAAGTTGCAGCACCTCAACACACAATTGGAACAGAACGTCAGCCAGAGCAGTCGCGGACTGATAGAGTCTAACAACAAGCTTAATCTGATGTTGGAATCCATCAATGAGGGCATCTATGGAGTGGATAGTAATGGCTGCTGCACCTTCATTAACAGAGCCGCCCTGGAAACACTAGGGTACCAAGACAAATCTCAGTTACTTGGAAAAAAAATACATCAGCTGATTCATCGCTGCAATACCAACGACAGTTATTATGATGAAGCAGATTGCCCTTTGTACCAAGCATGGAAACAAGATAAAAGTATCTCCTTAGACGGAGAGGTATTGTGGCGCAAAGATGGAAGCCAGTTTATAGCTAAATATCGTTCCTTTCCGCTAAATGACGAGGATGTGGTTGATAATGCAGTTGTGACATTTAGCGACATCACTGAACGAAAACGGATAGAAGGGGTATTAATAACCAGCGAAAAGCAATCATCCGCATTGTTAGAAGCAATTCCTGATTCAATATTCCGCATCAATAGGGAGGGAGACATCCTCTATTTCCAGGCCGACAGCCATGATCTATTTGCTAGCCCAGAGACAATCATAGGAAAAAGCAGCCGTGAAATATTACCAGATGAGGTAGTAGAAAATATAAATCACAATATCAGAACAACTCTGGAAACAGGAGAGATGCAGACCTTTGAATACCAGCTATCCATGCATGATAACAATATAGTCGATTATGAAGCTCGCATGGTCAAAAGCGATAAGGACGAAGTAACAGCCATTGTGAGAGATATCTCAGAGCACAAACTTGCGGAGGCATTGTTATTAGAGAGTGAAGAGAAATTCCGTTCCACTTTTCAAACTGCAGTCGTAGGAATGGTCGTCGTTATTGAAGACAAAGAGATAATTTCAGAATGGAATACAGGTGCAGAACAGATCTTTGGTTATTCCGCATCTGAAGTAGTAGGAAAGTCCCTTACAATGATAATGCCTGAGCGCTTCAGGAAAGCTCATCTTAAGGGTTTTACACGAGCAGTAGAACAAAAAAGACTGGCCCATACAGGAGTGACCCATGAGTTGGTAGGATTACGCAAGAACGGTGATGAATTTCCCTTGACGTTGACATTGGGTAGCTGGAAAAAGAATGGAAAATTTCATGTTAGCGCAATCATCCTGGACATTTCAGAACGCAAACACGCCGAGGCCAGACTGCAACACCTGGCTACCCATGATCCTTTGACGGGACTATTTAACCGCAATGTATTGGAACAACGGACAATCGATGAGATACGAAGGGCCAAGCGCTATCGGCGCAGCCTGTCAGTTTTCATGCTTGATTTAGATCATTTCAAGCTAGTCAATGACAACCATGGTCATCAAACCGGTGACACTGTACTTGCCAGCCTTGCCCGGACGCTGGAAAGATCAATGAGAGAAACAGACCTTGTAGCCCGTTATGGTGGAGAAGAGTTTGTTATTCTACTTCCAGAGACAACTCTTCTCGACGCCAAAGAGTTAGCAGAACGACTATGCAGACATATTGCAAAACACCCTATTGCTATTGCGGATGATACCTTTCTCAACATTACCGCAAGCATTGGTGTTTCCACCTTTCCGGAACATGCTGAATCAGGGCTGGATTTAATTAACGCGGCTGATACAGCGATGTATGCAGCAAAGGATGCCGGACGCAACTGCGTGATGACAGCAAAAACCACGACCTGAGCTTTCCCCATACATCAAACTTGAATCCAGGGTTATCTTGTATCTTTGCACCATGAATGGGGTTTAGCTGGATTGTATTAAACCGTACTGTTGGCGCACCACCCACCCCTTGAGTTATGCTCAAGCCATGGAAGTTATCGAAAGTTTTCTCAACTCATTTACCCACTTTGATCTACTGGCAATGGGCTTCAATTTGCTGGTGCTCACCTTTGCCGGGCAGATCATCTCCCGCTTCCCGGCGCAGCCACACCGCGGCGCCCAATCCAGGCGTACCTGGGGCCTGCGCGCACTCAATATTGGGTTGTTATCACTCTATCTGCTCTCAGGCCTGGTAAAGATTCCACACCTGCGTGAGTTATCCCAAACCGGCCTGGTCTTCCTTGTGACCTACCTCTGCATACATTTTGCCCAGGCCTGGCTGATGCAACGTTTTGGTCGCGAACGTAGTATCAACGGCGAACAGATAAAGAGTTACACCTATCAGTCGGAGATGTTTGGCCTGCTGGTTCTGCTTGCAGCCAATATGCTCGCCTTTCTTGTGATTGTTAACATTTGGGAAGTGACCAACTGGCTACAGACCACCAGTGTTGTAGGTGGCTTATTGGTGGTATTGTTCGCCACTCGTGAGGTATGGGTGCCAGATACCATTCAGGGTTTGATTATCCTGTACAACGGTGATTTTGAGCCCGGCAGTGTAATAGAAATACCTGAACTTGGGCTGCTGGGCATCACCCTGCGCACTACCTTGACCCAAACCACCCTGCGCGATCTACAACACCATAACCTTGTGGTCATACCCAACCACAAGCTGCGCAATCACTCAGCAAGGATACTCAGTAATTCACCATCAGCTGGACTGGTGCAATATGTCGACTTCAATATCGGTTTCAAGGAGAGCAGCAAGACTATTGAAAATTTTTGCACTGAATTGGTAAAGCAGGCCATTGCGATTGAGCCGGCCATAAACGCCGAAACCAAACCAAGGTGTTATGTAAAGGAGGTCGGCGATCACGCCGTGACCTGGCGCATTGTCTACCGGATTACTAACGTCTTCCGCCTGCTCCAATCGCGCTATGCCATCAACCGGGCCGCCCTGGATCTCAGCAGAGAGCTTGAAATCGATCTAGATACACCGTTGACCCACCAGATAAAACCGGTGACAACATCTGAACAAGTCAGCGCCTAGTGGGCCATGCGCAATCGAAACAGATAAACCTAGGATCAACAACAGCAATAAAAAAAGCCACCCAACCGAGGTTGGATGGCCTTGTGTGGCCAAGAAAACCAGGAAGAACCTAGATCTTCTCTTTAATACGTGCTGCCTTACCGGTGCGTCCACGCAGATAGTAGAGCTTGGCGCGCCGTACATCACCACGGCGGGTGACCTTGATTTCATTAATCAGCTGGCTGTAAGTCTGGAAGGTACGCTCTACACCCTCTCCATGTGACAGCTTGCGTACGGTAAAGGCTGAGTTCAGCCCACGGTTACGCTTTGCGATTACAACGCCTTCGAATGCCTGTAGACGCTCACGGTTGCCCTCTTTCACCTTTACCTGGACGACCACGGTATCTCCAGGGCCAAACTCCGGAACCTCGCGGCTCATCTGTTCGGCATCAAGCGCCTCGATGATCTTACTCATGGTCGTATTGCTCCTGTATCTTAACGGGCGCCATTTTGCGCCTCAATAAATTCTTCAAGTAAAAACTGCTCTTCTTTGGTCAACTCCCGCCCATCTATAAGATCGGGCCGGCGTAACCATGTACGTCCCAGCGACTGCTGAAGTCGCCAACGGCGGATGGCTTCATGATTCCCGCTCTTAAGCACATCTGGCACCGGCATAGCTTCGATCAGCTCGGGCCGCGTATAGTGCGGGCAATCCAGCAGGCCATCTGTGTAAGAGTCCTGCTCTGCTGAATCGGCCGCCCCAAGCACCCCTGGCAACAACCGCAATACAGCATCCATCAACACCAGTGCGGGGAGTTCTCCACCGCTTAAAACATAATCGCCAATCGACCACTCTTCGTCGACATAACGATCAATAATTCGTTCATCTATCCCTTCGTAGCGCCCGGCAATCAGTATCATGCCATCCCGCTGCGCCAGCTCTGTTACCGCTGACTGGTCCATCTGCCGTCCCTGGGGAGTGAGATAGGCCACCTTGGTATCTGGGGCCGCCGCCTTCCTGGCATCTCTGATGGCAGCCTGTAACGGCTCCACCTTCATCACCATTCCCGGACCACCGCCATAGGGCCGATCGTCCACAGTGCGATGCAGATCGCTGGTGTAATCACGCGGGTTCCAGGTGGCCAGTTGCGCCAATCCCCGGTCAAACGCCCGTCCAGTAACACCGTTACCGACCATGGCCTGAATCATCTCCGGGAAGAGGGTCACTACGTCGAAGCGCATATCAACGTCCCTCTAAAATTCCGGATCCCAGTCCACCGTCATTACTCTACCAACCAGATCCACACTCTTTACTACATCATCAGTGTAGGGGATCAGTCGTTCACGCTCACCCTTTACCACCATTACATCGTTGGAACCGGTCTCGAACAAATGATCCAGTCTGCCCAACTCAACCCCGTGAATGGTGCGAAGCACAAGACCCTCAAGATCGGTCCAGTAGTAACTATCCTCACCTATATCAGGCAACTGATCACGTGGTACAGCTATATCCGTATTGATCAGGCCAGCAGCCAGATCCCTGTCATCAATCCCGCTCAGCTTGGCAATGATCCCTTTACCATGAGCCTTACCGGTTTCCAGTCGGCACTCCTGCCAACCGTCATCGGTATCTAAATACCAGTTTGTATACTCCAGTATGTTGGTCCGCGGCGAGGTGTGTGAAAACACCTTCACCCAGCCCCTGACACCATACAGGCCAGATATCCGGCCCAGGGTAACAAACCTTGAGCTAACTGCTGCAGTCACAGAGATAGCCCTCTAGCAATTCAGTTCTCTCTTCCAACCATCTAAACCGGCACTTGGCACCATAGTGCCAATAGCCACTGATCAGGCGGCCTTGGCTTGATCCTTGAGCAACTGGGCTACGCGGTCACTAGGCTGGGCGCCCTGTGCGATCCAGTGATCGATACGATCATTTTCAACACGCAGACGCTCTTCACCACCCTCAGCGATAGGGTTGAAAAAGCCAACACGTTCGATATAACGACCGTCACGTGCACGGCGGCTATCTGCTACTACTATATGATAGAACGGACGTTTTTTAGCGCCGGTCCTTGCAAGACGAATTGTTACCATGTCCCAACCTTATATTGATTCTGTCGCGCACATCCAGCCGAACCGGCCGGAGGCAAGTAAACCGGGCATTCTACGCTATTTTTTTGGAAAGTGAAGCCCTTTTATCGATGAATTTACCTGGAAAGATCTAATTCAAACCTCAACCAGGCAGGGACTGACATCCGTAGGCCGGGATAAGCGCAGCGTTCCCGGCAGCATTAGTAAAAACCACATTGATGTATCTATTGAAAAGGAAACCCACCAGGACCGCCTGGACCTCCAGGGCCGCCAAATCCACCGGCACCACCAGGGCCGAGACCACCCTTGAGCCCCCGCATCATCTTGGCCATGCCGCCACCCTTCATCTTTTTCATCATCTTCTGCATCTGGGTGAACTGTTTGAGCATCTTGTTGATATCCTGCACCTGGGTGCCAGAACCGTTGGCAATGCGGCGTTTGCGTGACCCCTTTATTACCGCCGGAAAACGCTTTTCCTGCGGAGTCATAGAGTTGATGATGGCGATTAGCTTTATCAGCTCACGATCATTCACCTGATTCTTTACCTGGTCTGGGATCTTACTCATACCCGGCATCTTGTCCATCAGTGCGCTCAGCCCGCCCATCTGGGACATCTGCTCCATCTGCTCTTTGAAGTCATCCAGGTCAAAGCCTTTACCCTTCTGCAGCTTCTTGGCCAGCTTCTCAGCTTTTTTATGGTCGACCTTGGCAGAGACCTCCTCCACCAGGGAGAGCACATCCCCCATCCCCAGGATTCTAGAGGCAACGCGGTCGGGGTGGAATGGCTCCAGGGCGGTGGTCTTCTCGCCCACACCCAGAAACTTGATCGGCTTGCCGGTGATCTGACGAATGGAAAGCGCAGCACCGCCACGTGCATCACCATCGGTCTTGGTGAGGATCACGCCGGTCAGAGGCAGGGCCTCATCAAAGGCCTTGGCGGTATTGGCCGCGTCCTGACCGGTCATGCTATCCACTACAAACAGGGTCTCAACCGGGTTGATGGCGGCGTGCAGATCCTTGATCTCACCCATCATCTCCTCGTCTACATGAAGACGACCGGCGGTATCGATGATCAGCACATCCTGGAATTTTTTACGCGCCTGCTCAAGGGCGCTGCGAGCGATATCCTGGGGCTTCTGGTCGGTGCTACTGGGGAAGAACTCCGCCTCCACCTCTGTGGCCAGGGTCTGCAACTGGTCGATAGCTGCAGGACGGTAGACATCACAGCTTGCTACCATTACCGACTTCTTCTGGCTCTCCTTCAGCCAGCGTGCCAGCTTGGCCACACTGGTGGTCTTACCTGAACCCTGCAGGCCGGCCATCATGATTACGGCCGGGGGTTGGGCAGCCAGGTTGAGGCTCTCATTGGCCTCACCCATCAGCTTCACCAGCTCATCATTTACCACCTTGACCAGGACCTGTCCCGGGGTGAGGCTCTTCATCACCTCTTCGCCCAGGGCCTTCTCCCGCACCTGCTCCACAAAGCCCTTTACCACTGGCAGGGCGACGTCTGCCTCCAGCAGCGCCATACGCACCTCGCGCATGGTGTCTTTGATATTGTCTTCGGTGAGTCGGCCCTGCCCTCGCAGGCGGTCCAGCACCCCACCAAGTCTATCTGTCAGATTATCAAACATACTCTATATTACTCGCGGAACTTTATGATTGGCCGATCATTATAGCGGTTAGTTGGCCAACTTGATAATGATGTGGGCCCTCAGGGTTGGAGTCGATCACACTCACCACGGAGACTTTTATCCACCACCAATGCTCAATCGACTCCAACCTCGGGGGAATAATCACCATTTAGTTACATCAACCCTAGCAACCCCTTCACACCCGACGGTCTAATATGCGATTATCCACCAATATGAGTACAACAATCGCAGCATTCCTGACTATCACCTGTTACGCAGCAGCCTGGCTGTTCATCAGCATTCGACTATTCAAGGACCAGGGGAGTGAGAAACCACCCCGGGCAACCGGTATTGGACTAGGCCTGGCTGGCGTGGTTCTGCACACCTATGTACTGTCCCAGAATATCCTGATAGAGGGTGGAATCAACCTTGGGTTCTTCAACGCGGGCTCCCTGGTTATGTGGATCATCCTGCTGCTATTGATGCTCTCATCCATAACCAAGCCGGTGGAAAATCTTGGCATCATGCTGCTACCGGTGGCAATCCTGGCCCTAGCCCTGGAGCTGTACTATCCAGCAGACCATATCCTCCCCACCGGATCAGCCTGGGGATTAAAAATACATGTACTCATCTCCCTGCTGGCCTACAGCCTGTTCAGTCTGGCCAGCGTGCAGGCGGTACTGCTTGCAATTCAGGACCACCACCTGCGGCACCGCCATCCCGGCGGTTTTATCCGTGCCCTGCCACCACTCCAAACAATGGAACTACTCCTGTTTGAGATGATCGGACTGGGTTTTCTCCTGCTCACATTCGCCCTGGCCAGCGGCTTTATCTTTCTGGATGACATCTTTGCCCAGCGCATGGTGCATAAGACCATCCTCTCCATCGCAGCCTGGTTGGTGTTTGGCACCCTACTATGGGGACGATTCAGGTTTGGCTGGCGCGGGCAGAAGGCCCTGACCTGGACCTTGGCGGGGTTTGTGGTGCTGGCCATGGCCTATTTTGGAAGTAAGTTTGTGCTTGAGTTATTATTGAATAAGTGAATGCACCCTAACCTTAGTTCTATAGTATTCAGAGCAGGCCTGAAAAATATCTGGCCCACTACAGACCGCCCCTCACTCCACTAGCGGATCTTTCGCCTCACAATAGATTTGGGGACATCCCAACCCAAAAACCAACAATACGCTATACATCTTATTGCGATATTCACGCTATCGGCACACAACATCAAGGATGAGCCAACCTTACTTTGCTTTCCTTAACAAATAACAAGCCCTTCAAACATCTTTGAAGCAATAATCATAACTAATATATTAACTAAAGATAGAACATCAGCTCCTAACAGCAGGCGCATAAAATGGGCTATCATAGCAAGGCGGCAGCAGATACATACGACAGGCAAGCAATTATAGTATTGTTGTGAGGGATTTATTGAGATGCAAAATTATAATAAAGCACTAAATATGATTAACAAGGGCAATTGGAGCGCAGCCGCCAAGTACTTAAAGAAAGCATTATCTAATAATCCAAATAACGCTCAAATTGCATACGCCCTCGGAGAGACACTGCTACGCTTAAACGATTCTGACCAGGCCCTGGTTCATTTACAACAAGCTATATCGAGCACGGATAAAGAACCATGCTGGCACCTTATGCATGCAGTGGCTCTAAGAAACAAAGGAAGATATGAAGAAGCCGAAAAGGCATTTATTGCAGCAGAGCTATCTGGCTGTACCAATGATAACTATTACTATCTACTAGGTAACTTCCATGCAAACATCACCAAACGATATGATCTGGCAGAACAATGCTTTCTACAATTAATTAAACAAAACCGCAGCCATTATCACGCTTACGTCTCTATCAGCGCGTTGTACATATATCTCAAACGATTTGACGAGGCAATAGAAGCATTAGATGTTTGCCTGAGTAATAATTTCGAGAATGAGTCAGTCTACACAAATCTTGGAATTGCACTTTGCAACCAAGCCAGGCAGGAGGAATCCCTTGAGTGCTTTAAAAAAGCACTTAAGCTGGAGCCAGATTACCCGACAGCAAAGTCTAACTACATAATGCAACTACTTCACACTATCGACGACCAACAAATAATCCATCAAGAAGTAAGAAGAATATCGAAAAAGACAAACAGAAAATCTACGCTTAAGTTTAAGGGCAAGGTAGACTGCAGTCAGAATAGAGCATTGCGGTTAGGCTTTGTATCTGGCGATTTCAATTCGCATGCAATTTCTCTATACATAACCCCAATACTTGAAAATATTTCAAAGAAAAGATTTTCAACTTATTTATATTACAACCACACGATTTATGACGAGTCCACATCCAGATTGAAGTCATGCGCTGACCATTGGCGCGACTGCAAGCTACTTTCAGATAACGAATTAGAATCATCTATAAAAAAAGACAAGATCGATATTTTAATAGACCTATCTAATCATACTGCTCACAATCGTTTGGATGTATTCACAAAAAAGCCAGCACCAATACAGATAGCCTGGATGGGATTACCTGTTTCAACTGGCCTAGACAGCATGGACTATTGGTTGAGAGATAGCTCTGCGCTCGCAACACCTGGTATTGAAAAATGCTGCGCTGAAAAAATATTGCCCACCAATGATCTACTTTGGTTCGATCACATATATGATTTACCTGACATATCTGAACCTCCCTGCTTAAATAACGGATTTATTACATTTGGTTCTCTTAATTCCTTAAGAAAGCTAACAACAACCATGATTGACACATGGGCAGAGATATTGCACCGGGTACCAGATTCCAAGATAAGCATGCTAATCGACGATTATGAAAACAAGAATATGCAAGAACATATTTACGACATTTTTGCCGCACATGATGTACCCAAAAACCGTGTACTACTGCAGGTACGGCAATCAATAAACCGCTTCTTAGAGGCATTTAATAAGATAGATATCGCTTTAGACCCCTATCCCTATAGCGGACAAACAACAACATTTCACTCATTAATGATGGGAGTTCCTGTTGTCACTTACTCTGGTAGGTCACTAGCAAGCAATTTCACATCATCTGTTTTATCTAAACTTAAACGTGAAGACTGGATTGCTACTAACTTAGACGATTACATTGACGTCGCTGTAAGATTGGCTAACAACGCCGAAGCACTGACATCCAACAGAACGTCTTTACGTGCAGACATTATGAACTCATCACTTGTGGATTTCATAAGCACCACCAATAATCTTGAGGATGCATTAACATCTGTTTGGAATGATTATTGTGATACGCATAGAAACCCCAAAAAAGGCACCACATGATAAGTAAGATACAAAGCCAAATTGTGCATCTCTATGAAGGCAGCAATAAGCCAGCATGCATCCCAGCCACAGAACAAAAGAGTTAAGTGGTCCACGACCTGCTCCTGATTCATTAGCGTAACAACCGAACCACGCACATCTACTCAAAAGCCGCGATACAACCCCACTTGGCTTTGAAGGGCTTTTTTGAATAGAAGTGCGGCAAAAAGCTCTACAGTCCTCTCGATATCTTGGCGTTTGAGATAATCGTGAAATGGAAGAGCCAGTTGCTGACCAGGATAACGGTTGAGACAGCACTCATGCTGAGTTGAATGATCTGATCATTTGTAGTAGTTACACAGATTTATATACAGGCTCATTGCAAACTGTGTTTCAGACATCTGAATCGTTAATCATTTCAACCACCAACTCAGAAACCGCCTGAATATCATCACCCGTCATACTTTGATCAACAGGAAGGCAACACAAGTTATTTCTCAGCAATTTTTCAAAACATGAAATCTCAGATGCTAATTGCGACATGGGCCAGTACGTTGGAACATATACACGGCTCTTAATTAGGTCTTGTTTTAATGAATGCCTCATACTAAGAAATGGATAGCACATTGGGACCTGACCGCTCTCAATTGAAATATCCATCTGATTATATTTACCAATTAATTCATTCATCCTTTCAAAGTTCATAATTCTTTTTCTCTTACAATATTCAATATCGATAGTTTTGAATATCTCCCGCGTACTAACCGACATCTTCATAGGCTCTAGCTCTTGAAGCCTTTTACGATATTGTAAATATTCAGCATAGCCTTCGTTTTTCGAGGTTTCATCACCTACAAACAAATATTTAATTCGACCTGCTGACTGGTCAGTTTCGAGCCCTTGATATAACTCTGTTATATCGGCATTTGTCAGCACAAACCCGCCATCAGTAACTCCAAACAATTTTCTAGGGGAAAAGATCTGATCGATGTCGTCGGGGAATGAAGAATAAAATGACTGAGAATTATCAACGATTACCTTTGAACCGTATTTTTCAATTAGAAATATAATCGGGCGATGAAAGACGCCAAAATAATTATTAACCAATATCAATTGATCATCAGACAGCTTCAAATCAGGTATAATTGGATAAAATTCTTCATCAATATGATAGTAGCGCACTTGAGGCACCATCTTCATCAGCACCTCATGTACTGAATGACAGGTGTAATACGGCGCATATACACGTCTTGGTTTCCTAGCTCTCAACAGCAACTCAAGTCCGCTACGTGCTAGATTCAGGCAATACAGGTTTCGTTTAGTGTAAAAAGAATTCCTTGCATCTCTGTCTGCACTGAACACATTATAGCCACCATACTCCTTTCTAATCATGGCATTATATTCTTTGAGACAGGACTGATAACAACACCCCTCTTACCGCTGCATCCACAGGAACTCTAATAAGAGCATAGACCAGTTTGTTACCATCCTGGGGGGCATCATATAAAAGCCCGCGCTCAATCGATAAAGAGTGTAGCGCAGTTAGTATTTTACGGTCCGGGTTGAATATTCGTAAAATTCCAGCAGTATACTCTGAGCCTGTATAGTCCATCTGATGAGTACTAGTTGCAACCGAAGCCATCATCTCCTGATTAATTTCAGAAAATACATTTCCCTTGAATTCATTATTCTTTATCGCAACCAGAGCCTCTGCTGCCTGTATTTCAGAAAATCTTCCATTGCCATTAATATAAATACTCACGTCTCCAGTTCGCGCATAAGAGCTTCGCATCCATCTTAATTTATCAGCATGATCATCATTATTAACAGCTACAAATGCCCCCGTACTCAGTCCAAAGCAAGTTTCTAACCCCATATCATAGATATGAGCACAATCTGCATATTTTTGGTTTTTATTACGCAACTCTAACGGAATGATTATTTTGCCAGATACCTGCTCTGCAGATTTCATTTCATCAACTAAATCGACATCAAGCGAAATCAAAATATCAGATGATTTGCATTCGGTTGAGTCATCAATCAAAGAACAGTTTAGACCTATATAGCCGATACAACTCTGAACCCACGGAAACAAGCTAACGCCCCTTGAAACAAAAACATGTTCATGTTTGCGAAGCCCAAGAATATACAACATCGATATCAGAGCAACACTACTATTCATATAGGTAATATTGTGCTTCCTACCTGTAATACCATTCAGTTTATGTTCTAAGGATTCTGCAAATTCCCAATGATTACTAAAATAGTGATTCTCAAATATCTTCTCTATATACCCAGTTAATTCACGGCCTTTATCGCCATTTTCACTACAGTGTATATAGGCATTATTCATTAAATTTGCCCTAAGAGTTGCTCGTTATTGACTGAACTGTATTAATCAACTCACATATATCCCTGATATCATCAGCTGATGTCGAATGGCCAAATGGCAATAGCAGATAGCGGTCTTGAAGATATTCTGCAACTTCGTATGATTCAGCACACTCCTCTGATTGATTTGATTGCGTTAAGTGCTGAGCGGGATAATAAAACTTTCTTGCATAAACGTTTTCATAATTTAGTATATCGTGCAGCTGATCCCGAGTAATACAATAGTCATCAGTAACCTCAACCAGTATGCTTTTATAGTTCCTCCTATTATCTTCATCATACTCTACCAACTTGATTCCTTTGATCCCTTTCAACCCACTACGATAAATACAGTAGTATTTGTAATTATTTCTGATTGTTTCATTAACCATATCTAGTGAGCACAACCCCATAACAGCGTGATATCTATTCATTCTAGAGATATGCCCATGCCTTAATGCGCCATTACATTCTGCCGCACCACCATCCCTCATAATTATAAGCGCCAAGTACAATTCCTGGCTATTTGTTGTTATATAACCGCCTTCGCATGCATTCATCAGTTTACTTGGATGGAGCGAGAAAGATTCAGCCATTCCAAATGCCCCGACGGGGACACCTTGATGATATCCAGCAATTGCCTCTACGGAATCAAACACAACTGGTATCTCGCGCTCAAAACCCAATGTTTCAATAGACGATATGTCTGAAAAATTCACAATGGGGTGTGGTGCCAATATTAGTGCCGTATTATTTCCAATCTGCCTCTCAATGCCAGCCGCACTAACTCCCAATGTACTTGGATCATTATCACAAAAACATGGCGTCAATCCTGCCCATAGTATAATGTCTGACATTCTACGGTATGTTAGTGAGGGTATGATTACATTTTGTCTGCCTGGTAATGCAAGCGCCTTTAACGTCATGGCCATGGCAGTAAAACAACTTGAGAAACAAACCGTATAATCCACTCCATGAAACACTGATAAAGCACTCTCTAAGTCATGAATTGGGTCCTTACTTCCATCCTCATATAATCCAATTCTTTTGTAATAGTCATCAAATTCTGGCGCAGGCAGGTTCATGGTTGTTTTGACCGTATCAAAACATTTTTCGCCCCCATTTATAGCGAGGTCATCGTGCTTTTTTTTGTGTATTACCATAATGTGGTAATGTTCTACTCATTCACAATAAATATATCTAGGCGAGTCATATAATTAATAGCAAACACTACGGTTTTACCTATGTATACACACATCAAAGTAATATTCATTGGCGTAAAATTCTTTAGGCATCTTTGAAAACTCAACTTTCCAATTAAGCCGCTCACAACGCTCAGTAAAATACTCCCGTGTCCGCCAGACACCCATACTACTCTTACTATCATCTAGTTCGCTTGCACTAACTGGGCGTTTATAAAATTTCTCTGCCAGCAACCTGTCACGTACGTTTCCAATAAACAATCTTCTTATGTTTGTTTTTTTGGTAATGTACTCAAAGAATGACAATGCCAATTCATCATCGAAGAATGAAAACACCCCATACAATAATGCCTTATTATATTCACGAACACATATTGATGACTTAAGCACTGACAGCACATCTCCAACAATGTATTCAATATTTTTCGCCTGAAAGCTCTCCTTTGCCACAGAGATCAAATAATCTGACCGATCAATTCCTAGTATTTTGTAAACGTCTTTTTGAAACCTATATATCAACGCACCATTCCCACAACCCACATCGATAATCTTATCTGCCGAACTCAAATCAAGACCACATTTAATTGCATCGCAAATCAATTCAATCTGGTCTTCCCCAACGGGCCTTCCTTTAACAGTCCTCCTCACTTGCCCCCAATAATCATCCCTATCCTGTTCGGACGCACGTTCCTCATAGTCATATTTGCTAAGATCTCTCATAAGCACACTAAATCTTGCTTCACCTACAATTTATACTTGGCTTTGAAACGGCCTTTGCAGCCAGATTTCTCACTACAAGTTCAACTGTTTTGCCAATATCAGACTGTGTCAGATGACCATGAAATGGAAGAGCCAGACCCCGAGAAGACACCTCTTCGGCGCGCTTAAAGTTCAAGCTTGCGAATATAATTTCGTCTTTAAACGCAGGAAAACACTGGATAAGTGGCCAGTATATACGTCTAGTTTCGACTCCATTACCAAGCAACTGCTCAAATAACTCTCCAGCATCTACCCGCTCAAAAACAACATATAATGAAGCAGGAACAAAGGTGTCTATGCCAGCCTGCATTCTGATTTTGATATTATGACGCCTAAATTGCGTCACATACATTTCGAGGTTATCGCTTCTTTTCTGCTTAATTGCAGCCAGCCGATCCATTTGAGCCAAACCAACCGCACAGTGATATTCACTGATTTTGGCATTGGTTCCTGTATTAATAATGGTGCGCCCAGGCTCAAAACCAAAATTAGCCATTTTTCTTATGGCTTCGGCCTTACTCTTATCTGGACATACTATTACCCCTCCCTCGCCAACTCCTATAGGCTTAGTGGCATGCAGGCTGAAGGCATAGTAAAGATTGTCATCAATAGATTGATTCAATATTGCCGGTGCCGAATCGACTACTACAGGAAGTCCAGTTCTTTCGTGGAACCTTGCCCAGCCCTCTGATGAAACCGGCATTCCGAAGGCTGCAACAGGAACTACAACAGTAATATCATTCTGCACCAGATTACGTTCCGCGATCTCAGGTGTTAGAAGCCAGCTATCCTGATCAATATCACAGACTACCGGCTTAAGATCGGCATTGATAATGGCCTCTACAGTTGCCGGAAAGGTAAAACTACTTGTTAGAACTTTGGAGCCAGGTTTTAAACCCAGATTTCTTAGTGCCAACTCGATAGCAGATGTACCTGACGAAACCAGAGTCAAACGCTCAGGGGCTATGCCACTAAGACACTCATTAGAAAGACGCTGTTTAAACTTATGATATAAAGGACCATAATTTGAATACCAATGATTCTCATCGATCTCCTTCAGATAAGGAATCAGCCTTTCGGTTGAAGGCATATCCGGAACATAATAAGAGATCATTACACATTCCTCTGGCTACTTTCATAAGACAAAAAGGATGCTACATTCACAGGTAATCGATAGCTCATCTTACAATATGAGCATAATACTATTATATATAGTACATAGACACGACACACGATTTCTTTACCCAGAGATAGCTCTACCAAGCATTGGTTCTTGGTAATACCTCCCCCAATGACACCCAAATCCAAGCATGATAGATCATACGCAACAGTGGTTAATCTGATCTTTACTAATTCAATATATAATCAGCATCCTTCATCCCTTGTGAATAACATCAAAGTCATGAGTTAACATATCTCTTGTGGCCTCTAGAGAGTTAAACATTAGATAATCGATGATAGACATGCCTGAACTGAAGTTTACCCTTTTACCCTGAGGATAATGTGATAAGCGCGGCTTAAGAAATTTAAGTGATATACCATTATCATGGTATTTTTGCTCATTAAATAGATCTCTACCTCCATGGGGATTTATATAAATATTTGCTTTCAAATGCTTGGTTATCTGTAGCGCCCAATCATCAGGACGCCCTATCTCACTCGTTGAAAAGCTCATATCAGAAGCAAAGGAATAGCTAAATTCCAATCCAATAGCCCTCATCACAATTTCAAAATGCTTCGCCAAAAACCGCGGAAAGCAATCATCATTAATCAGAGCAATTGAATCGATCAAGGCAATAGTATCTTCATAATAAGGCGCCCGCATTCTCTTATAAAAGGATAGCTTTCCTTTTAAGCTAGAACACCAGCTCTCATCGTTGTTTATGACAACATCCTTAATCTCTTCTCCGTTCTTATGTGATTTCACGGGAAGATGAATATACTGGAATGGCTTGCTTGAATCGGGGTGAAGCACTCGGTTTCTATTCATCCAGGAGCGCTTGTTGTACTTCACAACATCGAATATCACCCAGTGATCACAATAGGCCATTAGCTGCCAGTAACCACTATAGGGGAGAAAGTAGGGCTGCATTATACCTAAAGTATTCACCCTACGATTGAGACTTGAGGTTACCCCAGTCATTGGCACAATCTACAATCGATGGGTTTAGTGTAGTCAGTTTTTCTCACACACTTCATTACACTGACCAACTGGTTGTCATCCTTATCTACTCCAGGTGCGTAAAACAGTTTGCATGGATATTCACTGCTGCCCCGTTAACTCCCCCTCCCACAGGGAGAGGGCTGGGGTGAGGGGATCAATAAGAGGTAAGTCTCTGTTTTATATAACCCCTCATCCTGTCCTTCTCCCTAAGGGAGAAGGGACCATAATTCGATACTTCTCATGTCTATCAAATTACTGGCAGTTGTTTCACATATTAAATTCATAGACTTAGCACCAGCGCTAGAAAGTCAACGGGACAGCAGTGATGGATATTAGCACTTATGGTACCTGAAATCTCACTCCATATTCTCCACCAACATTGGTAGCAGATTCCGGCATCAGATCAAGTACAGGGTTAAGAAATAACACATTGTAGAGAGGGGCTGAACAACTTTTCGCGGTCAGGTCTGCACACAAGTAACAGAGATAACTTAGTGCTTATTATTTCACTTCGGATGATAGCCAGCCATCACGGGGCTTGTTCTTTATAGGCCAATATAGCTTCCTTTCCACGCCTTAATTTTCGCCCGTCAGTCAACATACTATCTTTAACCTGAGAGCAAATCCCCACTGCCTGATCATTAAGATCAACAATGCTCTGAAGCTGCTGTTTGATGCCAGATTCCTCACTATCCAAGGATTGCTCTGAGAAGATTTCCTTCAGCAACTGCATTCGTTCTTGATCCAGCCGTTCCATCTGCGGCCAATCCTGCTGTTGCGCCAAATCAACAATCTGCCTGCTTAGATCAACCGCCAAACGAATATTTTCTTGGAGATGATCCATATATCCTGATTAGGGGGCGTTTACAACATCTTTGATATTATCTGCGCGTTGCAGGGATTTTGGCATACTGTCCCATGCACCCTTGATCTCCTTGAGCAAGGAAGTTACTTCATCCAGCTGCTGTATATCATTATGCATGTTGGCATCAAATAAACGACGATTCATATAGTCGTAAAGGGAATCAAGATTGGCAGCAATTTCACCACCATGCTCGAAATCCAGCGCACCACGCAGCCCATCTATCACATTCATGGTCCATTGAATATGACTATTCCGTTGTTCAGGCTGATTATGCATAATAGAACCCTTGGCATTTGCAATGCCGTCCAGTGCCCCAGACATGAGTTTCTGCACCAACCTATGGGGGGTTGCATACGAAGCCTCTGATGAATCGGCCTGACGATATTTGTTTATAGCTGATTGTTTAACCATCTTTATGCCACCTCAGGCAATTTATCCCAGATCCGCATGCAATCCAGTTGGTTACTCTACTCTCCAGCCCATTCTAGTAACCCAACTGACCAGCAAGATAATTACTTGTGCCCATCAACGAGGCCATAGTGGTATCCAGGGACATGAACTGCGCAACCAGGCTTTTTTCATATGTCTCTATGTGTAACTCCTGCCGATCTATCTGACCCTGCAGCAGCCGTTTTTGGCTACTCATACCATCTTCACGAGAAACGATGATATCATCCATTACTTGCTCGGCATACGCATATAACCGAGTAGCGTATCCAGTTGCATCATCAGAGAACAGCTGAGAAATCTTATCAAAATCACTGGCCAATGTATCTGACAGGGCTGAGCTGTCCAGTTCTACCCTGCCATATCTATCCCTGGTTACCCCGGCCTCAAACAGATATGCGTCCACGCCATTGACACTGGCTGGGCTGTTCAATATATCGGTAAACCCCTGCTCAATACGGCGCAGGGTGCCGTCATTTGCCAGCGAGCCGGCATAAAATGTATCTAACTGATCCAGCAGCGTATTGTATACAGAGACAAACTCATCAACCTTCTCTTCAACCTGGGAAACATCCTGTTCAATAGCAATTGTGCTACTACCAAGCGCCTCCAGTTCCAGCGTAACACCCTCTATCACCCCGGTAACCGAGTTGGATGCACTCTCAATATCAAAACCATCTACGGTCAACTGTGCATCAAGTGCGGTAGTTATCTGTTCGGCCAGGCCATCATCACCTACACCTATGTAAAACAGCTTCGATAATCCGTTTGCATCCGTGTTATTCGAATCATCATCAACGACACTGATGTTTATCGCATTTTCAGCACCGGTCTCACTACCGGTAAGAATCAAACGACTACCACCAGATTCATGAAGGATAGATGCGGTTACCCCAGGGTTACCTGCTGCACTGTTTATCGCATCCCTCAGACCAGCCAGGGTATTATTTGAGCCATCCACGGTGACATCCAGTGACTCTCCATTCACGGTAATGCTTAGTGTACCCGTCCCCACCGCAGTATCACTATCGGTATAGGCTGACGAGGCAAGTTTGTCATAACTTGCCATCCTGGTAATCTCTACATCGTAGGTTGATGCAACTGCACTAGACCCGGCATTTACAGTCAGTACATCCTCATCTGAGGAGGTGCCGGATAACAGCTTGAGAGTCGACGCGTCACGTAGATCATCAACCTTAGAGCTAAAGGTATCGATAGCAGATTTAACCAGGCCGTAGTCACTGATCTGGCGATCGAGCTCACTCTCACGTGATTGCAACCGAAACAGAGATCGGCTCTCAAGCTGTACCAGCTGACTGATCATGCTGGACCAATCTGCACCTGTTGAAATGCCTGCAAATCCAACTGCCATGATTATTTACACTCCTGTAGAAGCATACCGCTCGCCACTAGGTCCTATCATCCAATAATATACCACGCATCATATCGCCTTGCGCTTCCTGCACCTGCTGCATAATTTGCAGTATCTGATCTGATGGAATCTGCCTTATTAGCTTACCGGTATCTGACTCAACAACCCGAAACACACTTTGCCCTGTGTCTTCATCAATACTGAACTGTATATTTCGTTTTACAATCTGAGGCAAACTCGTCAATTTGCTGGCCAGTTCGCTACCATTTTTGACATCATCAATACGTTTATCGCCACTATCGACACGCAGCTTATCTGCAGCGGCAGGGCTTGCCGGTTGCAGTGTACCTGCGCGGGCGTCATCTTTGGTTGCTGTGCGCCTAAAAGAGTTGACGCCGGCCAATTCTGAATTGGTTATAGCCTTCATCATGATCCTTTAAACCTTAACCCGAAAGTTAGAAACAACCCCCTGGGAAGTATACCACTCCCCAGGGGAGTTCAACTTAACGAAGCAGACCTAAGGCCAGCTGCGGGATGGAGTTGGCTTGAGCCAACGCCGCTACGCCAGCCTGCTGGACCACCTGAGCACTGGTCATCTTCGCAGTCTCGCGGGCAAAATCGGCATCCATGACCCGACCAGCGGCAGCATAAGACGCCTCTTCAATGGATGCGGCTACCCGGCCAGCCTGCTCTAGAGCACTCTGCTGGGAACCAATCACACCAAGCGCTGTGGCAACGTTGTTTAGATCGGTGTCGGATGCGGCGATATTACCGATAGAAGCGGTAACCGCAACAGCGGTACCTGCGGCAACGGCGATAACATCACCGTCATTGGCGCCAACCTGGACGTTACCACCACCACCAAATACAGCAGTCCCGTTGAAGGTAGCACGGCCCTGCGAGGCACCGATCTCTGTGGTCAGGGCATTGAATTCTGCCGTCATAGTGGCTACCTGAGCTGAGGTATACAGCCCACTGTCAGACTGAACCGATAGTTCACGCTGACGCTGCATCATATCACTTACGCTCTGCAGGGCGGAATCGGCAACATCGAGGTAGGACATGCCATCAGCGATGGTACGCTGGGCAACTGTGAAACCGCGACCCTGTGCTGTCTGCAACTGACCGATGGCCAGGCCGGCGGCATCGTCTTTGGCCCGATTGATGCGGAGACCAGAGGAGAGACGCTGAATGGAGGTTTCAAGATTGGAAGATGTACGATTCAGATTTTTCTGTGCTGAAAGCGAATAAACATTAGTGTTAATTGAGAGTGCCATGATATGGATCCTCTATTGATGCCAACGATGGCGTCTATTTAGGGCTCTGTCGTTGGTCGTTGCATTTAGCGGATATACCAGTTGAATATGTTTGGTATTTACCGCCTCCGGTAATATTAGCGGCCAGTTGGGGGGGGAACTTTAGCTTTTTTTGCTCTGTAGTAAAGCAGATACACAACCAAACACAAATACCATATCACATTGTTATCTATAGACTTTTACCCGACACACGCACTCATAATCAGATCTACGGGAATTGTTTTCCTGTCTATTTTTTCACTACCCGCCAAACATGTAGCAAGTGGCAAAACTGCTGACCATGAACTACCGGCAGCGAGAAAATGGTGTCGAGGTGGTATATTTGACTGAGAGGCCAATCTAACCGCCAACCACACCCAGTAACAACCAGCCCTGGCCGGCAGCCTATTCACACGGCATCAGCGCAGAAAGTTGAACAGCGACAGCTCGCTTATCTTCATATAGGTTTGCTGGGCCGCCTCCAGCGCCGTCATCTGCTGGTTAAAATCGGCAATCGCCTGGGCAAAATCAATATCCTCTTCTTCAGAGCGGCTAATTTCCATCACCAGCTTCATATCTCCATTCACCATCACCTGCTCATCAATGGCATTCATCCGGGCACCAATGGTGGCATGGACCTCAAGGGCCTTGTTCAGCGCCAGGTCGATATCATCCAGGTAGCCGCCTACATTCAGGTCACCATCAAGATCGCTGGCTATCTGGCTTAGGGTATCAAACATACTGCTCTTGCCAGTAGCCGTGTCGACATCCATAAACACATCGTAGCCATTATTGCCATCGGCAATCTGTCTGCTTGCGGAGATCTGTAACTCCCGGTTTCCAAAGTCCCCGTTATAACTAACAGCACCAGCCAGCTCTTCAAATGGCTGGGTACCGGTTTGATAACCGGCAAATATATACTCACCTTCAGCATCACGAGTGTTGGACAACCCAATAAATTCAGCCCTTAGCTCCCAGATCTCTGCCGCGATGGCCTGTCTGTTTTCTGGAGTAAGGAGATCGCTGCCACCCTGGACCGTCAACTCTCTAACCCGCTGCAGAATACCTTCAACCCCAACAATCGCGGTCTCCTCGAGGCCGAGTCGCGTTGTAGCTCGATTTGCATTGCTTTCGTACTGCTCCAGTGTTTCTATCTCTCGGGTGTAGGAGATAACCCGCGCCGCGCCGGCAGGATCATCCGCAGGAGTCATGATGCGTTTTCCAGCGGAAATATGGAGCTGGGTATCACTGGCATTACTCTGCCGCTCCAACATTGAATTAACCGCTCGCTGGGAGAGCATATAGGTGGAGATCCTGGCTGTCATTACTACCTCCTCACCGCACCAAGCAGTGTATCAAATACTGTATTGGACACCGCTATCACCTGCGCCGCCGCCTGGTACGCCTGTTGAAATTTGACCAGATTTGCCGCCTCTTCATCCAGGTTGACACCATTAACCGATGAGAGTGCCATCTGGTGGCTTTCCAGCAAACCATTTACAGATTGCGAATTAATCTCTGCACTGTATGTTTTTGTTCCTACATCAGAGATCAACTGACCATAAACTCCCTGAAAAGTAGTTGTCTCTGACACCCCACCGCTTTCACCAAGCATGGTGTTTTCGTTCTGCAGCTCAGCCAACGCAAGTGCGTTGCGATTATCACCCACACCGCTGGTGTTATTGCCTATGACAAAGCTGTCACCGTCCTGGGGAACACCCTGAATAGAGAAGGTCATCCCGCCATAGCCGGCAAAGGTAAAGCTTGCACCACCACTCTGGGTTGCCGGGTCGTAGGCAATACTGCCGCCAGGGCCTCCGGTCACAGTAAATCCCGGGATAGTGTCATCAAACTCCAGAGTGATCGCCCCGGCCAGAGGAATATTGGTGGTATCACTTATCTCAGGCTGAGTTATAGAGGCGTTGCCAAGGTTAATACCACCGGTTATGGCATTTGTTGTAGGCTCAGAACGTATGGGGGCCGCGGCCGCAAGCTGGCGTGGATCGGTGATCTCAAGGCTCAATAATCTGGCTGCCTGGCGAGTGGGACGGATCAGGTACTCATCACCTAACGCTGCAGCCGCAGAGATGGAGATACTAAAGCCATCCAACTCTCCTGCCGGTGGATAGGTATAGGGGTATCCTCCACCAGTATTAAAACTCCAGCTCTGATCATCTGAAACCCTGGTCAGGGTAAAATCATCCGCCGCCGCACCCGCCACTAACCGATAATCGCTATCTGTGAGATTACCGGTATCCACGAATGATGCGGTAACCGCAGGTGCAGTCGTATTGTTGGCACTCACCTCAATGGCCGGGGCGCTAAACATATCACCACCAGCCAAACCATTTAGATCCAGACCCAGCTGATGCTGGCTGTTAACCCTGTCGCTTATCCCTACTGCAATCAGCCCAAGACGATTCTGGGCTGGATCAAGGACCTCATCACGGAATGATAGCAATCCACCGATCTCACCCCCGCTCAGCTGATCCGTAATAATCTGACTGCCAGTGCCACTTGAGTAGACAATATCAAGTTGACTGACATCATTCGCATTACCTGCTGTATCAATTGTAGCTGCATGCGAGTCTAACACTAGCATCTGGCCTTCACCCATAAAGACATTCCACGCCCCGTTGTCCTGTGGTACCACTGAAATATCCACCTTCTCAGCCAGATGATTAAGCAGTACCTCTCGCTGATCCAGTAGGTCATTCGGCTCCCCACCTCCGGAAGCCCCATAGGCCACGACAATATCCTGATTTACTAACGCAATCGCCTCGGCAAGAGTATTAATCTCATCAGTAACAGAGTCGATCTGATTGTTCATGAGCCATCGCATATCATCTAACTGCTGACTCAAGCCATTGAATCGATCCACCAGGGATTGTGCATCAGCGAGCACAACCTGCCTCGATGGAAGAGATGCAGGATCATCTGCCAACACATTCATAGAATCAAAGAAATCCTGAAGCGCTGGATCAAGCCCTACAACAGGATCACCCAGGATTCCATCAATACGGCTGGCATTGGAATAATAGGCATCCAACTGGGATGCGGCAGATTGTGTTGTGCGCACCTGTGTGGCCATGAACTCATCATACATACGACTTATTCGGTCCACCTGCACACCCGTACCAACCCAACCCATCCCGGTTGCCCCTGGGGTTCGTGAGGAAAGTTCAGTCCGCTGACGACTGTAGCCCTCTGTCGCTGAGTTGGCGATATTGTGCCCAGTGGTCGACAACGAACGTTGAAACGACAACAGAGCTGAGACACCTATGTTTAATACACCTGCCATCTGTTCACCTATTTATCAGAGTTGAGGGATTCAAAAACCGGGCACGGCCCCATGAAACCACTCAAGACCCCATATCTGTTATAGCGACCTTTCACCGCCATCCTTAAGCCGTTGCAATGCCTGCTGCATATCCTTACCTTCCAGGACCGAGGTCAGTTTTGCCGCGTAGCGTGGATCTGTGGCATAGCCTGCTTTCTGCAACTCATGGAAGAATGTCCTGCTATCCGATGTGCTGGCCAGGGCCTTGGAATATCTGGGGTTTGACTGCAAAAAGTCGACATAATCGTTGAAACTGTCGCCAAATGACTGGTACGCACGAAATCTGTCCTTTTTACGCACCGCCACACCCTGCTCATACTCCAGGGTGCCAATATTCACACTCTCACCCTTCCACCGCCTACCAGTCTTAATGCCGAACAGGTTAAAGGCAGAATCACCCTTACCCTTACCTGAAGGCATAACATGCCGACCCCAACCGGTCTCAAGCGCGGCCTGTGCCAGCAATGCTGCTGGAGCCACGCCCAATCTATCTGCTGCCTCACGCGCCCATGGCCATAACTGCTGCACAAAGTCGGTCTTGCTCCAGTTCTTTGGATTGGTAGTAACAACATGCTGCTGTGACTGTAGCTCAGGTTTGGGGTTAATAAGTGGTTGCGCAACCTTTCCAGCCTTTGAATTTGACAGGGCCAGAGGACCCATTACTGACTCAGGTATGGCATGCTGCATGCTGATCCTGGTTCCAGCCACCATCTGGTTCTGCCCCAAGGCTATAATCGGCTTTCCATCCTGCATGGAGATAGGCATGTTGGAACTGCGCTCCAGCATACTGATCACCTCATTACGATATTTTCCAAAACTATTTACCGGTGCACTGTCATTGGCGGCTTTACTACCACCAAGCTGGCGCTTGATCACATCAGTGAGCCCCAGGCCCTTCCCTTCCGCCAGGTGGATGGACAGCTGCTGATCATACATATCCTGATAGAATTTGGTCTGATCACTGTCCATCAGACCTTCAGCCAGCTTTGCCTGACGCATGCTTTTGATCATCATCTGGGTAAACAGGGATTCAAACTGTTTTGCCACCTGATCCAAAGAGCCACTGGCATCGGTCCGCGCCTTGGCCTTAAGCTCAGCTACGCCCTGAAAATCCGTATATAGAGATGCGTTTGCAGTAGTCATGATTTAGGTCCTAGATCACTATCAACTCTGCCCGCAGGGAACCGGCCTGCTTGAGCGCTTCCAGGATCGCCACCAGATCACTGGGAGCTGCTCCCACCTGATTCACTGCCCGCACCACTTCACCCAGGGTGACACCGGTGTTGAATAGGAACATACGACTACCACCCTCTTCCACATCTACCTGAGTGCTTGGCACCACTGTGGTAGTTCCACCAGAGAGTGCACCAGGCTGAGATACCTGCTGATCTTCACTTATGGTTACGGTGAGATTACCGTGGGATACGGCGGCAGGTGATACCCGCACCTCACTACTGATCACCACGGTCCCTGTACGTGAGTTCACTACAACACGCGCTGCTGCCTCACCCGGATCCACTTCCAGATTCTCAATCAGGGAGACAAAGCTGACCCGCTGAGCTGGATCCAGTGGTGAGTCTACCCGAATCGAGGTTGCATCCACCGCCTTGGCAGCACCAGGACCAACCGCCAGATTGATACTATCCACCACCCGGCGCGCCGTAGTGAAATCACTACGGTGCAGGTTCAGCACCAGGAAATTATTCTTGCTAAATGGGGTTACCACCATCCGCTCAACACTGGCACCGTTGGGAATACGCCCCACACTTGGAATATTAATGGTGATACTGGAGCCGTCGGCCCCGGAGGCACTCAACCCACCTACCACCAGATTGCCCTGGGCGATGGCATACACTTTGCCATCAGCACCCTTCAGCGGCGCCATCAGCAGAGTGCCACCACGCAGGCTCTTGGCATCACCAATCGAAGAAACAGTCACATCAATCTTTTGTCCCGGCTTGGCAAATGCAGGAAGATCTGAGTGGATGGTTACTGCGGCTACATTCTTCGGATTCAACTTGGTCCCAGCCGGTACCACTATGCCCAGTTGAGTAAGCATGCTGCGCAAGCTCTGCTCTGTAAATGGAGAGGAGTTAACCTTGTCGCCACTGCCATTCAGGCCCACCACCAGGCCATAACCAATCAACTGGTTACTACGTACCCCGGCGATAGAGCTAATATCCTTCACTCGAGCAGCCTGGGTTGCCGGGGTAAAAAAACCAATGGCCAGCACCAAAACAGTTATCAAAAACATAGAAATAGTTCTGCCTGTCTGTTTCATGATCGCCTCCTAAAACGGCATGACCGCACTGATAAAGAACTTGGCCAGCCAACCCATTACGTTGGAATCAGCAACCGGGCCATCACCCACATATACAATGGTAGGATCAGCCAGACGGGTGGATTGAACGGTATTGGTAGAATCGATATCAGATGGACGTACAACACCGGAGAGCTTGATGTACTCATTGCCCTGATTGATACCGATACGCTTCTCACCCCGCACCACCATATAGCCGTTGGATAGCACCTCAATCACAGTCACAGTGATATCACCGGTTAGCTTATTGCTTTGAGAGCTGTCCGCTGCACCATCAAACGCATGTGTCGACGCCAGGCTCATACCAAGATTGTTATCTTTGTTGCTAGCCAGCGGTATGGCGCCCGGTGTATCAAAAGACGGGGTGCTGCCCAGAATGGTGGGGTTGGTGATACTAGTGGCGTTTGTTTTATCCACTGCGGTATCGGCCTTCTTGGTCGCATCGGTCTGCTCCACCAGCTGTACCGTCAGCATATCGCCCACCCGGCGCGCCCGGATATTTTCAAACCAGAAGTTGGAGTAACCGGTCTGATAGATGGAGCCGGTACCCTCCGGGGCTGGTGGTGGAGCCATGGGACGTACCGGCGCATAATCCGGATCTCTCTTGGGTGGCGTATTGCAGCCCACGACCAGAGTCGTCACCAGAACCAGCAGTAAATGTCCAAACCTTATGTTCATGTTTTTATCCCAGTCATTAACCGTTACTCATATCAGAGCTGGTTACTTATGTATGACAGCATTTCATCGGTGGTGGAGATAGCCTTGGAGTTCATCTCATAGGCACGCTGGGTCTCAATCATGTTTACCAGCTCTTCCACCACGTTTACATTGGAACTCTCCAGAGATCCCTGCATCACGTTTCCCAGACCATCAAGGCCTGGGGTTGATGTCTGGGGGGAACCACTCGCTGCCGACTCCCGAAACAGGTTATCGCCAATGGCTTCCAGACCGGTAGGGTTGATGAAATCAGCCAACTCTATATTCCCAATCGTAGTTGGAGTGCTGGATCCAGAGACCAATGCCGAAACCACACCATCAGAACCTATGGTCATGCTCAAGGTATTGGCCGGCACCGTAAGAGCAGGCTCAAAGGCATAGCCGTTGGCATTAACCACCTGCCCATCAGAATTCAAACCAAAGGAACCGTCACGGGTATAGACAACGGAACCATCCGGATGCAGTATCTGGAAAAAGCCCCGACCCTGAATCGCAACATCAAACGCATTGCTGGTCTGAGTGATATTTCCCTGAGTGTGCAGCTTCTGGGTTGCCACAGTGCGAACACCGGTGCCCAGAGCCAGACCGGAAGGTAACTGAGTGTCTTGGGATGACTGGGCGCCAACCTGCCTGACGTTCTGATATATCAGATCCTCAAATACCGCACGGTCACGTTTAAAACCGGTGGTCTTGACATTGGCCAGGTTGTTGGCAATAACAGACATCTGAGTCTGTTGTGCATCCAGTCCAGTTTTTGCTATCCAGAGTGCCGGGTACATAGTCTTTTCCTTTCTATTCTAAATTCTGTTGGCTCTATCTATTAATCTAAGCAAGATCTTTGCCAGATTAAATCACGCCATCTGCAGGATGCTGGTGGAACCCTGCTCCATCTCTTCCGAGGTCTTCATCATCTTGACCTGGATCTCGAATCTACGTGCCAGTTCAATCATATCCACCATAGAATCCACCACGTTTACATTACTCCCCTCCAGGGCTCCTCCCACCAGCTGTAGCGAGGTATCTAACTCAGCTGTAGCCCCTGGCTTCAGCCGCATCAAACCATCGTTACCCTTCTCCAGATCACTGTGGGCTGGATTGACCATCCTGATCTGGTCCACTATGGCCAGTTCATTTACCGCCTGACCCAGTGGACGTATGGAGATGGTTCCATCCGGTGCTATATCAATTTTTTCGGCTGGTGGTATGGCAATCGGCCCACCATTGCCG
>JAAGZL010000550.1 GCA_024206335.1 Gammaproteobacteria bacterium | reverse complement strand
AAAATCGCGCAGTATATTGATTTCACAAGGAAATATCCGAAGAAGTCTCGTATCGGTGATTACGAGCGACTGAGGATATATTTCTTGTGGAATCAATAGACAAGCGAGATTGTGCATATTTATGAATTTTCCGGGCTAGAGATCGCTAAATATAGGTGCAACAGCCTCAAGATCAACATGCACAGCAAGACCACTATTGGCCGGGAGTGCATCACTTCGTACCGTCTGCCCCGCTTTTATTCGGCGTGCCGCAAAGTCATGGATATTAGTCATATTGACGGAATTAACGGCCTCCATGGCCAGGAAGCTAGCAATATGAGCCTGTGAAACAGTATTTAAGTGCAGAGGCATGAAGCAGGTATCTTCGACCAGCAAGGAAGTTGCCAGCAACGCAGTGAAACTGCACGAGATGGTAGCTGACTTCAAAACCTAGCCCGCATATCTCACCAGGATGACGGGCCCTCGCTTGTTCTTTAAATTCACAGGGAATTTTCTTCAGTCGGAAATACGCACTGTTATTCCGCTCCTTCAGATAATCCCCTGTGAATCCAAAGCCCTGCGCGATCATCCCGCCCCCTGGTGAGATATGCGGGCTAGTTCTATCAACCGGGTGCTGCCACCTCGCCGTGTCCCCGTTTGATCATTTCCGGGTCTGGTGAGGGGCTTTGATCAGTCAAATATTGGCATGCACCTTGCACCTTGATTCATAACAGACTATTCATGGTTGAAAATGCCCATGTCAGAATCAAGCTCATTACCCATACTACCCGTTGCAGCAGGCAATGACGCGGCACCCGCCGGCCTCGCAAAAACCGCTGTGGATGGCCCCAATGGCCGGTCGGCCGGCAATTCTCCCCCGGCCGAAGGCTCGTTTCTCGAGTTTCTGAATGCATTCAACGCGCTTTCCGGCGCCCAGCACCAGGCAGAAAATGTGCTTGCGAATAGCGGCAGACCCTTGCCGCCTGCCACCCCGGTGGCGAATACTGGCCGTCCGGCACTGACCTCGCCAGGCACAATGCCGTCCCTGGTAAACGGTGCACAACCGGGCCCGGCAGCGGCCAGTTTAGCTGCCCGGGATCAATTGATCCAGGTTTCCGGCGCTGTGGCCGATCATGCCGTCGAGCAGCAGTCATTGGCGGCACAATCACCATCGCTGGGTACCGGCAGTACGACCATACCCGGGGCACCCGAGTCGAGCACCGCGGTTTCCAGTGCGGCACTGGCTTCGCGGCTGGCGGCTATGACAAACCCCGGCCTGGCCATGAAAGATGCAGCAACAACAGCGCCATCACCTGATAACAAAACCGCAACCCTGGCACCTGCTGTGATGTCAGATACAACTCTGCAGGCTAAGACATCGCCACAACTTGCAGCACCGGCTGCACAACTGGATCCGCGCACTGCAGGCACTGACAAGCCCACGCTGAACAGGGCGACCTTATCGGCACCTCGAACTACCAGTACGGTGCAGGCTAACACTGCCACCGAGTCTGCACTATCGACTTCGCAGCCAGTAGAGGCTGATACCACCGAGGCAAACTTGTTCTCTAATGTGCAACTGAAAAAAATGTCACTGGAACAGCAGATCATGACAGCAGAGAAATCACTGCTGCCGGGTGCTGCGGGTGCAGCTGCGGGTGCAGCTGCGAATACAACCAGCCACGACCCGGCTTCAGCATCATCCGTGCGACTGGCACCCACGCAGTTTGCGATGATGGCTGATTCCAGCGTGTCGACCACGCACCAGGCAACGGTAACAGAGACATTTGGCAAGCCTGACTGGAACCAGGGAATGGGTAAACAGGTGGTATGGATGGCTAACCAGAATATACGTAGTGCAGAAATACGTCTGAATCCGGCGCACCTGGGGCCCATCGAAGTGCGTATCGAAATGGAAGGTGACCAGGTCAGCCTGGCTTTCAGTAGCCGGCATGCAGTGGTCAGGGAGGCCGTCGAACAGGCCATGCCAAGACTGCGGGAAATGTTCGAGGAAAGCGGGCTGAACCTTGCAGATACTGATGTATCACAGCAGTCATTTGCCGAACAGCGTAGTCACGAATCTGCAGAGAATACGAAGCACCGGGCCCAGTCTGCGTCGGGCCAGGCTGATCCGGCACCGGGCGAGATAAGTGCGGAAACCGCCACGACGCAATTGATAAATAATGGCCTGGTGGATTATTACATCTGAGCTTAACGCGACAGGTCGTACCCACCCGCTATTCAATCCAGTCGATCCTGGCTGACACTCGAAATATTCTCTAGCCCGCATATCTCACCGTTTTACGTCGCGAGGGCGTCGCAAAGACGCTGTGGCGCGCCGCACGGACCAGAGGTCCGCGCCGGCGTAGTTTACGCTACGTTTAGCGGGCCGACGGGAGTACGGCGCGCCACAGTGCGCTTTGCGGCGTCCGCAGCAGGAAATCGGTGAGATATGCGGGCTAGTGCCCTTACCGGGTAAAGGCGGGTTTCTGTCGTGCCCCGCTAGATCAACGCCAAAATATTATCACTGCCATCGAATGATGTTCATAACTTACTGAATATTAGTGATATTTAGTGAGCCACATTAGTGGCATGGGTTTTGCTACAAGCATTGTACTGAACCAAAATTTGGTGAATTCAATGACGGAAAACAATTATGGCTGATGAAGCTGAAAACAACGAAGCTGAAAACAACGAAGCTGAAAACAAGAAAGCAGAAGTCAAAGAGAAAAAGCCGCCGTCGACGATGAAGATTGTCATCCTGGTGGTCGTGCTGGCTTCGATTATAAGCGGAGGTATAGTTGGATTGACCATGTTTTTGCTGGCCGACGATAGTCAGCAGCCAGCGGCTAGTGCCAAGGCAAAAGACGCCGACACAGATGACGAGGAGGACGAGGAGGACGAGGAGGACGAAGAGGACGAAGAGGACGAAGCAGTTGAAGGTCCGCCGATTTATCATCGCCTGGATCCCAAGTTCGTCGTGGGTTTCCGTGATCAGCGCAACGCGCGTTTCATGCAGTTTACCGTGCAGATCATGACGCGTGACAAAAATGTCATCAGCCAGATCAAGGAGCATAACCCTCCAATACGTAGCAATCTGCTGCTGTTATTCGATAACAAGACCTCAGATTTGATGAGTTCGCGTGAAGGCAAGGAGCAGTTGTTGCTGGAAATTACTGAGGACATCAATGCTTCACTTGAAAAACTGGCGGATGCATCGGGTGTCGAAGCAGCCTATTTTGAGTCCTTTCTTATTCAATAGGGGCACGACGAGTGAACGAACATTTATCACAGGATGAGATCGACACACTGCTTGGTGGTGTAGACAGTGGTGCTGTCGAAACCGAGGTCGACCGCCTGGCTGATTCGAATGAGGCAGTGCCTTTCGATTTTACCAGCCAGAATAATGTAATCCATGGCCGCATGCCGGCACTGGACATGGTTAATGAACATTTTACCCGTTCGCTGCAGACCAGCGTATTCAACATGCTCAGGCGTACCGCTCATGTGACGGTGGAAGGCGTGAAAATGGTGAAGTATTCAGAATATCTGAAAGACCTGATCATGCCAACCAGCTGTAATGTAATCAACATCAAGCCACTGCAGGGCAATGGCATGATCGTGATCGATCCCAAGCTGGTTTTCGCAACGGTTGATAATTTTTTCGGTGGTGATGGTCGCTACCATACAAGAATCGAAGGCCGCGAGTTTACGCCAACCGAAAAACGTGTCGTGCAGATATTGCTTGACCTGTCATTTGCTGATCTTAAAAAAGCATGGGAGCCGGTCATCAAACTTGATTTCGGTTTTATCAACTCAGAAATCAATCCCGCCTTTGCAAAAATTGTTGATCCCACAGATGTTGTCGTGGTTTCAACATTCAACATGGAACTGGAAGGCGGTGCCGGTGAATTTTATATTGTCATGCCTTATGCAATGCTTGAACCGATCATGGACCTGCTCGAAACCGGCGCGAGTGCAGATAAAAATGAACTGAATCAAAACTGGGTCCATGCAATGGAACAGGAAATAAAACAGGCGGTGATCGAACTGGGCTGTTCCATGGCGCATACAAAGTTAACACTCGGTGATGTGCTTGATTTTACTCCTGGCGACATTATTCCGATTGAGCTGACCGAGTTAGTCACTGTCAGGGCGACGGATACACCCGTATTTAAAGGCGTACTTGGTGTATCAAGCGGTAAGAATGCAGTGCGTTATATAGAGCCGATAAGGCGTACAGATTATTCACAATAGTAAGTGAGGAAACAGGCATGAGTGAACAGGCAACAGATTCAAATTCTGCTGATGAGCAAGGCGACGACTGGGCAGCGGCAATGGCGGAACAGGGTGCTGCAGAATCTGCCGCAACCGAGGAAGGCGGAGCTGAAAAGGCTGGTTATAAAAAAGCGGAATTCGATGACCTTGCGTCACAGCCAGTCGCCCAGGGAGCAGGTGAGGCCAACCTGGATGTGATACTGGATATCCCGGTGACGCTTTCCATGGAGATAGGTCGCACCGAAATAGCCATCAACGACCTGCTGCAACTCGGCCAGGGCTCAGTAGTTGAGCTTGAAAGACTGGCGGGTGAGCCCATGGACGTGATGGTGAATGGCACCTTGATTGCACATGGCGAAGTCGTTGTGGTTGACGAAAAATTCGGCATTCGCCTGACAGATGTAATCAGCCCAACCGAACGAATCAAAAAGTTGAAGTAGGAAGGGACGATGTATTCATACCGTGCCATAAGTATTAAACCTGGAAGCATGCTTGTAACCGGCTTTGCATTGCTGGTTTCTTTTTTGCCGAATACGGTTAGCGCAGCGATGGATGCAGGCAGCCAGCCCGAGTCATCCAGAGTGGCAAACTCGGTATTGAACAGTGCTGGTTCCAGTACTGATCCCATGAGCGCGAGTTACATGGCGCAACTCGTGCTCGGCTTGATAATCGTACTGTTCTGTATTGTAGCGCTTGCATGGATGGCGAAACGATTCAATCGATTACAGTCGACACCCGATGGTTCCTTGCAGGTGCTTGGCGGTATGAGTATGGGTGCGCGAGAGCGCATTGTGCTTGTGCAGGTAGGTACGAAACAATTACTGTTGGGTGTTGCTCCGGGGCAGATCAATACCTTGCACGTGCTGGATGAACCGCTGAAGGCGGTTTCTGATGTCCATCCCCGTATGCACGGACAGGGTTTTGCAGAAAAATTGAGCGCAGCAATATCGCGTAAAGGCAGCCGGTAACGTCGCATGATTAAGCAGAGAATTATACTTGTCCTGTACCTGGTATTAATGCCTTTCACAGACGCATGGTCGGCGCAGGGCTTGACAGCTTTTACAGTTACTCCATCCGCTGATGGCGGAGAGACTTACACGGTAACTATCCAGATACTTGCGTTGATGACGGTGCTGAGCCTGTTACCGGCAGCACTCATCATGACTACATCGTTTACGCGCATAATTATAGTGTTGTCTATTTTACGCCAGGCCCTGGGAATGGCGCAGACGCCGTCGAACCAGATCCTGCTCGGCCTGTCAGTATTCCTCACGTTTTTTATCATGTCGCCGGTTTTCACTTTGGCATATGAAAACGGACTTAAGCCTTACCTGGATGAAGAAATGAGCCCGGAACTGGCAATGGAGAAGGTGTCAGAGCCTTTTTACCATTTTATGCTGGAGCAAACCCGCGAAACGGACCTGGCAATGTTCGCCGATATCGCGGGTCACGGCAAACTTGACCCGGCAGAAAAAGTGCCGTTCTCATTATTGCTGCCTTCGTTTGTTACCAGTGAATTGAAAACAGCATTCCAGATCGGCTTCCTGCTGTTTATTCCCTTCCTGATTATCGATCTGGTCGTAGCCAGCGTCCTCATGTCCATGGGTATGATGATGTTGTCACCGATGATCATATCCCTGCCATTCAAATTAATGCTGTTCGTGCTTATCGATGGCTGGTCATTGATCATGGGAACCATGGCATCGAGTTTCTATGTGTAAGGTGCAGTCATGACGCCCGAGATGGTACTTGATATTGGTCGTGAAGCGCTCTGGGTGACTGCCTTGCTGGCTGCGCCGATGTTACTGTCTGCGCTGGCCGTAGGCTTGTTCGTCGGCATGATACAGGCAGCGACGCAAATCCAGGAAATGACGCTTACCTTCATACCGAAACTGGTGGTGCTGGTATTTGCGTTGCTGACGGCCGGCTCCTGGATGCTTGGCCTGATTACCGATTTCAGTATCCGCCTGATAGAAAACATTCCGGGGATGATCGGGTGAGTATTACCGGTACCGAGTTGACCGCATGGCTAGCCAGTTTGCTGTGGCCGTTTATGCGTATCGGCGCGATGTTTTCTGCGGCCCCTATTCTTGGTGCGCGCAGCGTGCCGATCAGGGTGCGTATCTTGCTGGCTTTCATGACTGCCTGGGTACTGTTACCGGTATTACCACAGCCGCCCGTCGTAGATCTTATCAGCGCCGAGGCACTGGTCATTAGTGTTTACCAGATATTTGTCGGTCTCGCGATGGGATTTATCCTGCAAATGGTGTTCGCGGTTTTTATTATTGCAGGGCAGAGCATCGCGATGGCGATGGGTCTTGGTTTTGCATCGGTTGTTGATCCACAAAATGGTGTACAGGTGCCGGTTGTCAGCCAGGCGTTCCTGATCATGGTAACACTGGTGTTCCTGGCCTTGCATGGACACCTGCTGATCATCGAGGTGCTCGCCGAGAGTTTCAAACTCCTGCCGGTAGGGCCGTTAGTGCCTTCTCGCGATGGCCTGTGGCAACTGGTGACCTGGGGCGGAAGCATGTTTGCCGGGGGTGTGCTGGTTGCTTTACCGGCTGTCGCCGCGTTATTGCTGGTCAATATCTCATTCGGTGTGACAGCAAGGGCCGCACCGCAGTTGAATATTTTTGCAATAGGTTTTCCGGTAATGATACTGGTCGGCCTGGTATTTATTATTCTAACTCTGCCTACGCTTACCAGTCATCTGAACAAGATAATGATGCAGGCGTTCTCCCTTATCCAAAGCTTTGTCCAGGCGGTGTAGGAAATGGCCGAGAACCCAGCACAGGAACGTACCGAACAAGCGACGCCGAAACGGTTGCGCGAGGCGCGCGAGAAAGGCCAGGTACCACGCTCGCGCGAACTCAACAGTATGAGTTTATTAATGGCCTCTGCGGGTGGCTTGCTTGTCCTGGGCAGCGGCATGGTGAAGGATCTGCAGGAGCTTATGCGCTACGGGCTGGCAATCGAACCTGCCCGCAGTATGGATACCCATAGCGTGGTCGAGAGTTTCAGTAGTATCGCGTTACAAAGTCTGACGATTCTTGCACCCCTGTTTTTGCTGCTACTGGTCGTTGCCTTTCTTACGCCTGCCGGCCTGGGCGGATTTTCGTTCAGCGTCAAGGCGATGAGTTTCAAGTGGGAAAAGCTCGACCCGATCAAGGGGCTTGGGCGCATTTTTGCCCTGCGTGGCCTGATGGAACTGCTCAAGGTGCTGGCAAAGTTTGCACTGGTTGCTGCAGTTTCGGGACTGATTTTATGGTCGCTGATCGATGAATTGCTCGGCCTGGGTGATGAGCCACTACAGCAGGCCTTGTCACATGTTGCGCAACTATGTGGCTGGTCGTTCCTGGCCTGTAGCAGTGCGCTCATTTTAATTGCCGCAATCGATGTGCCATTCCAGCTCTGGCAGCATTCCAAGGAACTGAAAATGACCAAGCAGGAGGTCAAGGATGAATCCAAGGAAACGGATGGTCGACCTGAGGTCAAGAGTCGAATACGCGGCCTGCAACAGGAAATGTCGCAACGTCGCATGATGGAAGCCGTACCTGATGCGGATGTCGTCATTACTAACCCGACCCATTACGCGGTGGCATTACGTTACGACCAGTTCGATATGCAGGCCCCGGTCGTCGTCGCTAAAGGCGCTGACAATATTGCAGCCCAGATTCGAAGCATAGCCGAGGACAATCATGTTGCGATCGTCTCGGCCCCGCCATTGGCACGTGCGCTGTTTTCAAGTACCGAGATTGACCAGGAAATTCCTGCTGGTCTGTACGTGGCCGTGGCTAATGTTCTTTCATACGTTTACCAGATCGATGCGGCACGTTATGACGGTGCTGCCCGGCCCGAAGCGCCGACTGACTTACCCATACCCGAAGAGCTGGTCGACGTATTAACAGACAGAAACGATGTTGATAATCAAAGTGATAACAGGAGATAAGGCATGAACACCGCAGCAACCATGGCAAGTGCCCGTTCTTTACTCCTGGTTGGCATAGGTACGCCGCTATTACTCGTGGCCATGCTGGCGATGATGGTATTACCGTTGCCACCGTTCTTGCTCGACATGTTTTTTACTTTCAATATTTCACTGTCGCTGGTTGTACTGCTGGTTGTTGTATATACGCACCGGCCGCTTGATTTCGATATGTTCCCAACGGTGTTGCTGGTCGCGACGCTGTTACGTCTTGCGCTGAACGTTGCCTCGACTCGAGTGGTATTGCTCGAAGGACACACCGGCACCAGTGCTGCCGGTAACGTGATCCAGTCATTTGGTGAATTTGTCGTAGGCGGTAACTATGCAGTCGGCCTGGTCGTGTTTGCCGTGTTGACAATCATTAATTTTGTCGTGGTCACCAAGGGTGCGGGGCGCATTTCTGAAGTTAATGCGCGTTTCACCCTCGACGCCATGCCCGGTAAACAGATGGCTGTTGATGCTGATCTGAATTCGGGACTGATTACCCAGGATGAGGCCCGCGAACGTCGCCAGGAAATTGCCGGTGAAGCTGATTTTTACGGTTCCATGGATGGTGCCAGCAAGTTTATCCGCGGTGATGCCGTCGCCGGCATCCTGATCCTGTTCATCAATATCATTTTCGGCCTCGGCATCGGCATGATTCAGCACCAGCTGACATTTTCCGATGCCGCACATAATTACACGCTGTTAACCATCGGTGACGGGCTGGTTGCCCAGATACCTTCACTGGTGCTGTCTACCGCTGCCGCCGTGGCGGTCACACGTGTTGCCGCTGCGCGTGACATGGGGCAACAGGTGATCGGGCAGTTGCTGCATAGTCCTCGACCCATTGCCATTACAGCAAGCGTGGTCACTGCTCTGGGGCTGATTCCTGGCATGCCAAATGCTGCTTTTCTCGGGCTGGGTTGTTTCTTTGGGCTGGTGGCTTACCTGGTAGCGAAGCGCCCCGCCACGCTGGAGCAGGCAGAAAGTATTGAAGAAGTCGAGCAGGCTGAAGCCGAACCGCCATCGAGCGAGCTGAGCTGGGAAGATGTACCGCCAGTGGACGTGATTGGTCTCGAGGTTGGATATCGCCTGATTCCACTGGTCGACAGGAGCCAGGGCGGACAGCTGATGTCGCGTATCAAAGGGGTACGCAGAAAGCTGTCGCAGGAACTGGGTTTCCTGGTGCAACCGGTACACATCAGGGACAACCTGGACCTGTCGCCCACCACTTATCGCATTACGCTGATGGGTGTACCGCTGGGCGAGGGTGAGATATATCCGGACAAGGAGCTGGCGATCAATCCCGGGCAGGTGCACGGCACGCTGGCGGGGGCGGAGACCAGGGACCCGACTTTTGGCCTGGAGGCAGTCTGGATCGACCCGGCCTTGCACGATGAAGCCCAGACCATGGGCTATACCGTGGTCGATACCAGTACCGTGGTAGCGACCCACCTGAGCCATCTGCTGAGCCAGCACGCGGCCGATCTCATCGGTCACGAGGAAGTGCAGCAGTTACTGGATATGCTGGCCAAATCCTCACCCAAGCTGGTCGAGGACCTGGTGCCGAAATTGCTGCCGCTGGGTTCAGTGTTGCGGGTACTGCAGAACCTGCTGATCGAAAATGTGCCGATTCGCGATATGCGCACGATTGCCGAAACTTTGGCGGAACAGGCCACAATTAGCCAAAATTCTGACGTGCTCACGGCTGGGGTGCGCGTCGCCCTGTCACGCCAGATCTACCAGCATATCAACGGCATGGGGCAAGAAATGGCCGTTATTTCGCTCAACCCGGACCTGGAGCAAATCCTGCTGCAGTCCGTACAAACCGCGCCAGAATCGGGTCTGGGTATCGAACCAGGGCTTGCCGAGCAGATGATTACCGACCTGAACCACAGCGTCCAGCGTATGGAGGCCGAAAATAAGGCGGCGGTTCTGCTGGTGTCTCCGGCCCTCAGGCCCATGCTTGCGCGGCTTCTGAAAAATCTGGCACCAAACCTGCATGTACTGGCTTATAGCGAGGTCCCTGACAATAAACAGATCAAGGTTGTATCGGCTGTCGGTGGTCAAAGCGAGATCATGGGTTAACTGGAGAGCGACTTAGATTATGAAGATGAAACGTTATTTTGCAGCTGATGCACGCCAGGCTTTGCGTGATTTACGCGAAGAGCAGGGGCCGGATGCTGTCATTCTATCTAATCGAAACGTACCTGGTGGAGTCGAGATCATCGCCGCACTGGATTATGAGGATGCATTGAGCAATGCATCGCTCGGCAATCCGGGCGCCATGGCGGACAGCCCCGTGGCAGCCGCTGACGAGCGCTCAATACAGCGACAAGCGGCACCGGGTGACTCCCAGGTAATGCCGAATATTGCCGCCCAGGAATCAGCACTGGGAAAAATCCGGAACGAGCTGAAAGGGCTGCGTAATATCATGGAAGCACCGATGATGCAATTCGCGTGGGGCGAAATGGATCGAGTGCAACCCCTGTATGCGAATTTACTGAAACAGTTGATGATGCTTGGTCTGGGTGCATCATTAAGTGAGCAACTGGCGACGCGAGTCGCGGCTGAAGGCCTGGATCAAAAAAGCTGGCTCAAGTCTTTAAAGCTATTGTCAAAGATGATGCCCGTAGTGGACGACGAGTTGATGACACATGGCGGGATTGCAGCACTTGTTGGGCCAACAGGTGTCGGCAAAACCACCACGATTGCAAAAATCGCTGCGCGTTTCGCACTTCGTCATGGCAGGCGAAATGTTTCGCTGGTGACCATGGACAGCTATCGCATCGGTGCGCATGAACAGCTTCGCACTTATGGCAGGATTCTCGGTGTGCCGGTCCAGGTAGCGACGGATTGTGAAGAACTCAAAACGATATTAAACCATAGTAGCGAGCACAAGCTGACATTAATCGATACCGCCGGCATCAGCCAGAGAGACCTGCGCCTGTCCGAGCAACTGGCAACGCTCAATATAGGTAAGGATATAAAAAATTACCTGGTGTTGTCGGCAACCGGCCAGATGAATTTGCAGGATGATGTTGTCAGATCATTCGGGAAAATAAATTTACATGGTTGTATCCTAACCAAGCTCGATGAGGCTGCCAGCCTGGGCGAAGTGTTCTCGGTGCTCATCCAGCACAAATTACCGGTTGCCTATCTAAGTAACGGACAGAAAGTGCCGGATGACCTCCATCTTGCGCGTGGTAATTCGTTGATCAAGGAAGCAGTAAAGCTTGTGCAGCGTTCAAAAAGGTCTCCATCACAGAAAGAGCTGGCATACGCTTTTGGCGGGAAGGTGTGCAATGTCAGCATCTGAAGCAGCAATCGATCAAGCAGAAGGGTTGAGACGAATCGTGAATCCAAAACCTGTAAAAGTCATCGCTGTTAGTAGCGGAAAAGGTGGAGTCGGTAAAACCAATGTGTCGGCCAACCTGGCTGTTGCCCTGGCCAAGCAGGACCAGGAAGTTATGTTGCTGGATGCGGATATGGGGCTGGCAAATGTTGATGTATTGCTTGGTCTTAATCCGGCATACGATCTGTCGCATGTAATAAACGGTGAGAGAACACTGGAAGAAGTTATTGTCGATGGGCCATCTAACGTGAAAATTGTGCCTGGCTCTTCCGGTATTAGTAACATGGCAAACCTGACAGCTGTTGAACACGCTGGTCTGATCAATGCATTCAGTGAACTTGGCCATGTAATAGATGTGCTGGTCGTTGATACAGGTGCAGGTATTTCAGAAAGCGTCATTAACTTTTGCTGTGCATCACAGGAGGTGGTCGTAGTTGTTTGCGATGAACCGGCATCGATCACAGATGCTTATGCGTTTATCAAGGTCATGAGTCGCGAACATAATATCGATCGTTTCCAGGTGCTGGCAAACATGGCACACACACCACGTGAAGGCAGGGAGTTGTTCCTTAAATTATCCAAGGCAACAGACCGTTTTCTCGATGTAATGTTGACCTTTATGGGCTCTATTCCTTACGACACCCAGCTTAGAAAAGCTGTGCAGCATCAACGAGCGGTTGTTGATGCGTTTCCCCGAAGTCCATCAGCGCAGGCATTGAAAAGGCTGGCCAGGCAGGTTATCGAGTGGCCGGAATCCAGTACATCCGGTGGTCAGCTGGAATTTTTTGTAGAGCGATTGATTAACTCCGAAACAGGATCGCTGGAGGTAGTCGAATGAACGTACTTGCGGGCTATACAGAGACCCGCTCATTAGGAAGCGAGCCAATGAGCTATGACGAGGTCCTGGTGCAGCATGCTCCATTGGTGAAGCGAATCGCTTACCACCTGATGGGGAGATTACCTTCGAATATACAGCACGATGATCTGATTCAGGCAGGCCTGGTTGGCCTGTTCGAGGCGATCAAGCGCTATGACAGTACGCTTGGTGCAAGTTTTGAGACTTACGCACGAATTCGTATTCAAGGTGCGATGATCGATGAAGTGCGTCGTGGAGACTGGACTCCTCGTTCGGTCTACCGCAAATCTCGCCAGTTATCAGACGCGATCAGGAAAATTGAAGATAGAGAAGGTCGTGATGCTAAACCCGGTGAAGTCGCAGAATACCTGGAAATGGACATTGGCGAATATAACAAGCTGGTTAGCGAAGCTGCTGGTTGCCAGATGCTCAGTTATGAAGATATATCAGGGGTAGATGCTGGTCACCATGATACCTCCTCTGAGTCGCATCGCGATCCAGGCCAGCAACTGGAGCAGTCAGACTTCAAGCAGGGGCTGGCCGAAAAGATATCTAGTCTGCCAGAAAGAGAGCGGCTGGTGATGGCGCTTTATTATGACGAAGAATTTAATTTACGTGAAATTGGAGAAGTACTCGGTGTTTCCGAAGGCAGGGTGTGCCAGATACATGGACAGGCGTTGACACGATTACGCGCACGCATGGCCGACTGGCGCGATGAGGAAGATGGCTAGCCCGCATATCTCAGTATCAAAATAGGTAATAGGCTGAAGCGTGAGCGTCATTAATCGAATCAGATACAGTGAATTATTACTGATATCTATATAACCCAGTTTCAAACGTTCAGGTAAAAAACCAATTGAGAGCTAACGATTGATTTATGACTTTGCAGATTCGGTATAGACGACCGATAACCCACCCTGGCTGGAATGATCAAATGTTAATGTCCCTCCGTGGATTCGAGCGATGCGCTCGCAATAAGCTAACCCCATGCCAAGCCCGACATAATCTTTGTCATGATGCAGTCGTTTAAGCGGCATTGTAATAATGTCTCTATGGGATTCGCTGACTCCGATACCATTGTCTTCGACACAGATCTGTAAATTTCCATCCGCCTGATTCGCCGTAATTTTGATGACCGGTATTTGATTCTCAGTTTTATGTTGAAACTGCAACGCGTTATCAATCAAACATTCAATGATATTTCATGGATATGTGACTGCTGTGATTTAACCTAGAAAACGCAGTAGGGCGCGAAAAAGATGTGCACCAAAAGTAGGCGCCATGAGGCGAGCGATTGATTTAGATAGTGTAATGGAAAAAAAGCGGGCGGCGTTCCGCTGGTCACCTTATTGGTGATAAGCACTTTTTTCATATAGCTAGTGATGCGGCATACCGATGAATCAATCGCTCGCCTAAAGCGCCTACTTTT
>JAAGZL010000549.1 GCA_024206335.1 Gammaproteobacteria bacterium | reverse complement strand
GCTTTGGAATACAACTGACAGCACAACTAGCAGCACCATTTAAAATAATAATCGGATGGATCACTAAATTAGCTATTGAAATGGGGGGAATGGACAAGTTAGCAAATAAATTTGCCTCTGTTTTTATTGACGGGATCGGATATATTATCAAAGCCGGTGCAGAGCTATTGATGTTTATTAACAAGATAGAGCTCGGGCTAATGAAAGCACATAGAGCCATTTTAAAGCTGGATAAACTTGTAACACGTATAACATTTGATGATGAATTAATTAATCAAATTGAACAGAAAATACACAGTCTAAACGAGGACATAAGAGAACTCACAAATAAAAACCATAAAATAAATATAGGCATTAATACAGATGTTAAAAGGATGCTGGACGAATTAAAAGGTGCTTTAGGTAGTGACTCTGAATCAGGTGGCGGTGGTGCTTTAGTGCAACCAACAACAATACCAGGCAGCGCAGCAAATGACGTGATATTTGCAAACAAAAAGCATGCAGAAGCGCTGACAGTGGCAACAGAAAAAACAAAACAATTTGCAGAGGCGGCAAATCAAGC
>JAAGZL010000005.1 GCA_024206335.1 Gammaproteobacteria bacterium | reverse complement strand
TAACCAAGTGTGAATAATACAACTTAATCCTACCAGTTCAGATAAGACAAAAGCCAGTGACCATATAGAGAATCAGATGCAATACAGAACCCTTGGAAACACAGACACCAAAGTAAGCCTGATCTGCCTGGGCAGCATGACCTGGGGCGAACAGAACAGTGAGACTGAAGGCCATGCGCAGCTAGATTATGCCCTGGATCAGGGGATCAACTTTATCGACACCGCCGAGCTGTATGCCATACCGGCCAAGGCCGACACCTACGGCAGAACCGAAGAGATCATCGGTACCTGGCTCAAGGCCAGAAACAACCGGGACCAGGTGGTACTGGCCAGCAAGGCGGCAGGACCTGGCAAGGGTTGGGTGGACCATATCCGCAATGGTGAGAGCCGCTTTGACCGCGTCAATCTGGAACCTGCTCTGGACGCCACGTTAAACAGACTACAGACCGATTATCTGGATCTGTACCAACTGCACTGGCCGGAGCGCAAGACCAACTATTTCGGTCAACTGGGCTATGTCCACACAGAGGATGCATTTACTCCTATAGAGGAGACCCTGGGGATACTGCAGGGGTTTATCCAGGCCGGTAAGATACGCCACATCGGCCTCTCCAATGAGACCCCCTGGGGGGTGATGAAGTTTCTGCAGATAGCAGACCATATGGGACTACCAAGGGTGGTGAGCATCCAGAACCCATACAGCCTGTTGAACCGCAGCTTTGAGATCGGGCTGGCTGAGATCGCCCACCGGGAACAGGTGGGGCTACTGGCCTACTCCCCACTTGGATTTGGGGTTCTTTCGGGCAAATACCTGGACGGCGCCGGAAAACCTGAAGACCGTCTCAGCAGATTCCCGGAGTATGATCGCTACAGCAACGCCCAGGCGCTGGCGGCCACGCAAGAGTACGTCGCCCTGGCCCGGAGTTTGGACCTTAACCCGGCCCAGATGGCCCTGGCCTATGTGAACAGCAGGCCGTTTCTCACCAGCAATATCATTGGGGCCACCAGCATGGAGCAGCTACAGGAGAATATCGCCAGTGCCGAAATGCAGTTGACCGAAGAAACCCTGGAGAAGATTGAAGTAATCCATAGGAGACACCCAAACCCTGCCCCATAAAAATGGGGAGCCTATTGGCTCCCCATTAACTCTAGTCAAGCAAAAGAACGCCTGTGGTGAAAATTATTTAAACATATCATCAAGCTCTGTATTTGACATGGTTGCAGAACTATACTCTGCCTCACCCTCTTTCTTCATAAAGTCCAGATAGGATGAAAGCAGCAGTGCTGAATCGATGGAAAAATTATAACCAGAAATAAATGTACCTTTATTTCGTTGCATCTTTGCAGCAGTTGAACCATCCTCATACAGCATGAACACCATTTCTGTCGAAGAGTTTCCAACCCTCTTGTCACTGCACATACTATCTGGAAAACAGGTAGCAACCTTTTCATGCCTGCGGCGTACGCCTTTCTCAAGTGCAATATCACTCCAGCCGTGTATCTTCTCAATACCATACATGATCTCAGCCATTTCAGCACTCTGCAATGAGATGGTCTCACGGATTTTGTCAAACTCGGCGCCAGTATCCATAAAGTTAAAGTCATAGATAAGGAGCCCTGTATCTGTTACATGAGGAGCAACCCACATCTCCCCCATTTCGTCTGATCCAGGTGAAAAATATGGGATTTTCGGGAAGATATGAGCCGCCTTTGATGCAGTTACTCCCTGAGTATTGGTTGCGGTACCTAACGTTACATTGTGGACTACCTCTGCCTCAGAAATCGCCTTGCTCTGAAGACTTTCTATAGCATTAATCCTCGCCTTGAGTGCATCTATCTTTGCCCGTTTGAACGGGTTGGGTTGACTTGAATCCATCTGTTGGACCCGCAAAACCTCCCTCAGAAGTGAGAGTTGCTGGTTCACAATATCAAGACTCTTTTTGATGTCTTCCAAGTCAGCAGCACTGACTGCAGTGGTTGCCTCCGGCTGTGAACTTGCACTGGCCGGTTCAGCTTTCATCTCAGGAACCACCAGTTGCTGGCCAACCTCAGGACTTAACAGCATGCCCATTAGTTCATTTGCACCGCTATCCGTTGTCAGCAGATGAGTCTTTCCTGACTGTGCTGCATAACCCTCGAGTGCACTACGCGTCCCACGCCCCCAGTAACCATCAATATAAGAGCGGTATAGTCCCTCATCCCGCAGTCTCACCTGTACCTGTTTACGGATATACCTACTCTGGCCTTTAAACGCACGTTCCATGGGTGACCGTGCATATGCATAACTACGTCGCGGTGCTCGACGCTTATTCTTTTCTGATTGTTTTCCGAGTTGATAGGCACCTATACCTACAAGACCTAATATCGCCGCATTACGAGCACCCTTTCCAGCATAGGCCTGACTTGAGAAGGCAAGAGCCAAAGCACATACAAAAATTATCAACTTGTTCATAATTCCAGCCTCAGACTTTATCTTTATCTTTATCCTAATAATCTAATGTATTGTTATATACCTGTATATTATTTGGATATCAGACTAACACACATTGATTATTACTGTTTGATCTGCCGCGCTATCTTTACGGCAACACAATATCCTGCAAAAGCAGTAACCACTATCTAATCATGGCACGGATATCTGAAAATAGAACCCCCTCAGACAAAAAAATAGGGAGCCCGCAGGCTCCCTATTTATGACGTAACAGCTGAAAAAACTTAGACTTCTTCTGCCTGCACTGCTTTCATGCTCAGACGTACACGGCCCTGTTTATCAACTTCCAGGACCTTGACCTTGACGACATCACCTTCAGACAGCTTATCGCTGACCTTCTCAACCCGCTCTTCGCAGATCTGGGAGATGTGTACCAGCCCGTCCTTACCAGGCAGGATGGTAACAAAGGCGCCGAAATCCATCAGACGGGCAACCTTGCCCTCATAGATGGTGCCTACCTCAACATCGGCAGTGATCAACTCAATCCGCTTCTTGGCATCTTCACCAGCGGCCTTGTCTACAGAGAAGATTTTGACCATGCCATCATCGGTTACATCCACGGTGGCACCGGTCTCTTCGCAGATGGAACGGATAGTTACACCACCCTTACCGATCACATCACGGATCTTGTCCGGATCGATCTTGATGGTAATGATGCGTGGTGCATGCTCAGACATCTCTTCGCGATGCGAATCGATGATCTTGTTCATCTCACCCAGGATAAACATACGTCCATCCTTGGCCTGCTCCAGGGCGATCTCCATGATCTGCTTGGTGATACCCTTGATCTTGATATCCATCTGCAGGGCGTTGATGCCCTCAGCGGTACCGGCAACCTTGAAGTCCATGTCGCCCAGGTGGTCTTCATCACCCAGGATATCGGTCAGAACTGCAAACTTGTCATCATCCTTGATCAGACCCATGGCTACGCCAGCAACCGGACCCTTCAGCGGCACACCGGCATCCATCAGCGCCAGACTGGTACCACAGACCGAGGCCATGGAACTGGAACCATTGGACTCGGTGATCTCAGATACTACGCGGATGGAGTATGGGAACTCCTCCATGGTTGGCATCGCTGCCAGTACACCACGTTTGGCCAGACGACCGTGGCCGATCTCACGCCGCTTGGGAGTACCGACACGACCAGTCTCGCCCACGCAGAATGGAGGGAAGTTGTAGTGCAGCATGAATGGTTCGCGATAGCTGCCACCCAAGGCATCGATAATCTGTGAGTCACGCTCAGTACCCAAAGTTGCTACTACCACGGCCTGGGTCTCGCCACGGGTAAACAGGGCGGAACCATGGGTGCGTGGCAGAACGCCGGTACGTACATTGATAGGACGCACGGTTCTGGTGTCACGACCGTCGATACGTGGCTCACCGGCCAATACCCGTCCGCGCACAACCTTCTTCTTCAGGCTTTCGATAGCGCCTTTGACCTCGTCTTTGCTCCATTTTGGTTCGTCACCACCACACAGTTTTTCAACTGTTTCAGCCTTGACGGCATCGGCGCGTCCATAACGCTCCATCTTGTCGGCGATAGAGTAGGCATCGGCCAGGGCATCGCTGGCAGCAGCAGCTACGGCATCAACCAGTTCTGTATCTACAGCTGGTGGAACAAACTCGACTACCTCTTTACCCACCTCAGCAGCCAGTTCTTTAATAGCCTGGATTGCCACCTGCATCTGCTCGTGACCGAACATTACGGCACCAAGCATTACCTCTTCTGATAGTGCGGAGGCCTCAGACTCAACCATGAGTACTGCTTCTTCGGTTCCGGCAACCACCAGATCCAGTTCACTCTCTTCACACAGACCAGTCTTGCTCTGATTCAGCTGGTACTGGCCATCCTTGTAGCCAACACGAGCAGCACCGATTGGACCGTCGAAGGGCAATCCGGAAATAGACAGTGCAGCAGATGCACCTATCAGGGCCGGAATCTCAGGATCAACATCCGGGTTCAGGGACATCACAGTACAGATGATCTGCACCTCGTTGGTGTAGCCCTTGGGAAACAGTGGGCGAACCGGACGGTCGATCAAACGACAGGTCAGGGTCTCTTTTTCACTGGGACGACCTTCGCGGCGAAAGAACCCACCTGGGATTACGCCTGCAGCGTAGGTCTTCTCCTGGTAATCAACGGTCATGGGGAAAAAGTCACGCCCCTCAACCACCCTTTTGGATCCAACCACGGTGCACTGCACTACGGTATCGGACATATTGATCATGATGGCGCCGTCAGCCTGACGTGCGATCTCGCCAGTCTCTAGTGTGACCTTGTGGTCACCGAACTGAAATTCTTTGGTTATCAAACTCACTATAATATCCTCGTATTATTTGATATGAGTGGCTTAACGGCGCAGGCCAAGACTGGAGATCAGGGAACGATAACGTTCCAGATCCTTGCTCTTCAGGTAGTCCAGCAGTTTGCGGCGTGAATTTACCATGCGCACCAGACCCTGACGGGAGTGATGGTCATGTTTGTGTGCCGCAAAGTGCTCGGTAAGCTTTTTGATGTTGAAGGTTAACAGCGCTACTTGTACTTCAGGGGACCCGGTGTCACCTTCGGCACGAGCATACTGATCAACTACTGCCTTCTTCTCTTCTGCATTCATTGCCATATTAATGTCTCCTCATTGATGATTGATTAGCAGGAACCTTCCTGCTGGATATCCGCCACCCCGACAATGGGTTCAGAGCGACAGATCAAAAAACCTCTCCATATGGAGAGGCGGTTCAAAGATACCTGATCAGCTTGGCAAGGCCGTTCAGGATCCGAATATTTTGTACCAAGCCATGAATTATGATCGGTTTACCCTAACCAAGCAAATTTACGGTGAAATTAAGGAACCTCTGATTAAGCAGTTACATCATACGGCGGGGTGCAACCTTGCCATCATCCAGAATCTCACCGGCGCCCATAAAACCGCCATCTGCATCATATAGCCGCACCATACCTTCGGTTGGGGCGTTGGGCACCAGCACCGGCTGGCCCTGGCGCAGATAGAAGGTACCGTCTGGAGATAGCTTTACTTCAGGCCAGCTTCCAAGGGCGCTATCGATAGGCAGTAGCAGTTCATCCAGGGCGGAAAATCCCTCTTCAGCCAGCTGTTTGACCTGTTCCATACTGACCATGGCGTCCGCCCCATAGGGACCGACCCCGGTACGCCGTAATGCCGCCACATGTGCGCCACAACCAAGCTTATTGCCGATATCCTCCGCCAGGGTGCGAATATAGGTACCCTTGGAGCAGTGGACCTTCAGTTCAAACTCTGGCGCGGTGTAGCCCTGCATGGATATTTCATGGATGGTTACCCGGCGTGGCTCACGCTCCACCTCGATACCATCCCGGGCCAGTTTATACAGGCGCTCGCCCTTGTGTTTCAGGGCTGAATACATGGGTGGTATCTGCTCAATCTCACCCTCAAACTCTGAGATCACCCGCTGGATGTCGGATTCTGTAATCCCTTCTACCGGTTTGGTCTCAACCACTTCACCCTCTGCGTCTGCAGTGGTGGTGGTGACCCCAAGCTTTACCCGTACCAGGTAGTACTTATCTGCATCCAACAGGAAGGCAGATACCTTGGTGGCAGCCCCAAAACAAATCGGCAACAATCCATCCGCCAGTGGATCAAGACTACCGGTGTGACCGGCTTTCTGTGCCTTGAACAGGCGTTTTACATCCTGGAGCGCACTGTTGGAGGTGATACCCAGAGGCTTATCCAGCAGCAGGATGCCACGGACATCACGACCACTCTTACGACGTCTACCCATAGCTACTCATTCTCGCTGGATTTTTTTTCATCACTCTTTACTGCCTGATCAATCAAGGCAGAGAGGTTGGCCCCTTTCTCAATGGACTCATCATATTCAAAGTGGAGTTGTGGCAAGGTACGAATATTCAGGCGATGTCCCAGCTCATGACGAAAAAAAGGTGCGGTATCCTTCAGCACCTTGGTGACCTCCTTGGTTTCAAGCGTGCCCCCAATAAAGGTGAAATACACCTTGGCGTGGGAGAAGTCACGCACCACTTTAACCGCCTGGATGGTAATCAATCCAAGGCGTGGATCATTCAGTTCGTCACGAACCAGCTGCGCCAGTTCACGCTGTATTTGGGAACCGACCCGGTCGGCCCTGCTAAATTCTCTAGCCATTAGGCTGGGTTTTCCTGTCTAGTGCAGTCTACATTAAAGCTCGCGCGCCACTTCAGTACGCTCAAACACTTCAATCTGGTCACCGTCTTTAACATCATTGTAGTTCTTGACGCCAATACCACACTCGGTTCCGACCTTTACCTCGGCAACATCATCCTTGTGGCGACGCAGAGACTCTAGCTCTCCTTCGTAGATCACCACGTTCTCCCGCAGCACACGGATCGGACTGCTGCGTCTGACTACACCCTCGGTTACCATACAGCCAGCAATAGAACCAAATTTTGATGAGCGGAATACGTCACGTACCTGGGCCAGACCAATAATCTCTTCACGGATCTCTGGCGAAAGCATGCCGGAAATGGCCTTTTTAACATCATCCATGATTTCGTAGATGATGCTGTAGTAGCGGATATCCACGCCCTTATCTTCTGCCGCACGGCGTGCGGTAACGTCGGCACGAACATTAAATCCTATAACAAAGGCACCAGAGGTTAGCGCCAAACTAACATCAGACTCATTGATGCCGCCTACTCCTGCGGCCACTATTTTCACCTTGATGTTGTCGGCCTCAATCTTGATCAGCGACTCCTTCAGGGCCTCCACACTACCTTGTACATCGGCCTTGATTATCAGATTGACGTAGTTGGTCTCACCTTCAGACATATGGGAGAAGAACTCATCCAGCTTGGCCGCCTTCTGATCCGCCATACGACTGTCGCGGTTCTTCTCCTGCCGCATCTCGGCAAGCTCCCGAGCCTTACGCTCAGTATCAACCACCAGCACGTCGTCACCAGCATTGGGAACACCGGAGAGTCCAAGTACCTCAACCGGCATGGATGGCCCGGCAGATTTGATCTGTTTGCGGTTTTCATCCAACAGGGCACGCACACGACCGAACTCCTGTCCACTAACCAGGATATCTCCCGCATTCAGGGTACCAGTCTGTACCAAAACTGTAGCTACCGGACCGCGCCCTTTGTCCAGGCTTGATTCAACGATGATACCGCGCGCCGGTGCTTCTATCACTGCCTGCAGTTCCAGCACTTCAGACTGCAGCAGGATGGCGTCCAACAGACCATCAACGCCATCACCGGTCTTGGCTGAAACCTGCACGAACATGGTGTCACCACCCCACTCTTCCGGGATAATCTCATGCTGTGAAAGTTCTTGGGTAACCTTATCTGGCTGGGCCTCAGGCTTATCCATCTTGTTGATGGCAATGATCAGCGGCACCTCGGCTGCCTTGGCATGCTGAATGGCCTCAACCGTCTGTGGCTTGACACCATCATCGGCCGCCACAACCAACACCACGATATCCGTAACCTTGGCACCACGAGCACGCATGGCAGAGAATGCCGCGTGTCCTGGAGTATCCAGGAAGGAGATCATGCCCTTTTCTGTTTCCACATGGTATGCGCCGATATGCTGGGTGATACCACCGGCCTCACCTGCAGCAACTCGGGTAGCGCGAATATGGTCCAGCAGCGATGTTTTGCCGTGATCAACATGGCCCATGATGGTTACCACAGGTGCACGACCAATCAGTTCACCTTCAACCTCATCCATGGAACTGATCAGTTCGGCTTCGATATCACCATCTTTCTGCATCACCGGATTGTGACCCATCTCTTCCACAATCAGGGTGGCTGTATCACGATCCAGTTGCTGGTTGATGGTTACCATCATGCCCATCTTCATCAATCCTTTGATAACCTCGGCTGCCTTGATGGACATACGCTGTGCCAGATCCGACACTGAAATTGACTCCGGCACCTCCACATCATGGATAACCGGGGCTGTGGGCCTTACAAACCCGTGCTGAGCATCAGCAGACTGCACATGGGATGGGCGTCTTTTTGCGGCCTTTCCGCTCCGGCGGCGACCACTCTTGTCTTTTGCTACATGCAGTTCCTGACGGCCATGACGGGTCTTGCGATCTTTAGGCTTGCCTCGAGCAGGCTCATCTTTGCGATGACTACCCTTCTTACCGCTTTTCTCTTCTGTTGCAAGTTTCGCCTCGGCCTCAACCACCTTTTTCTTGGCCTCTTCAATGACCGATTTTTTTTCTTTTTCGGGTTTAACTGGCTCTTCTACAGCTGGCTTGGCTGGCTCTTCAACGACCACCTCAATCTGTTCAGCCTGCTTTTCCTGGTTGGCGGCCTCCTCTTCCTGACGCCGTTGCTCCTCAGCTTCCAGCTTCTCCTTTTCTGCCCCGTCACGCTTGGCCTTCTCGGCATTGCGTCTGGCTTCGGCCTCTGCCGCTACCTGCTGTTTCTGCTCGTCCTGCTCTGCCAGCGCCTTCATGGCTGCCTCTGCTTCACGCAGCCGCTTCTCCTTATCTGTCTCTGACTCTACCTTCGGAACAATTCGTTTGCGGCGCACCTCAACACTTACTGTCTTACCACCGCGGGCTGCCGTTCCACGCACCGGGGCTCTTCCTGCAGCTGCCGGTTGGCGCAGCTCACTCACGCTCTTGCGTTTCAGAGTAATCTTACGCCCTGAACCGGATCCGCCCGCATCCTTCTTACCATGGCTTTCCCGCAGATGAGCCAGCAACAGAGACTTTTCTGACTCGGTCACCATATCTTCGCCATCACGTTTGTTCAGACCTGCCTTCTCCAGCTGTGACAGCAGAAGATCGACCGGTATTCCAACATCTCCGGCAAGTTGTTTTACTTTTACTTCACTCATCGCTAGGGCCTCCTGGACAGCCTTAGTCTTCTTCGTCTGCAAACCACGGTGCTCGTGCGGTCATAATCAACTGCGCGGCGCGTTCTTCATCCATTTCGTCTATAACCATCAGTTCATCCACTGACTGCTCGGCCAGATCCTCCATGCACTTGACATCAATCTGCGCCAACTCGTAAGCCAGCTTGCGATCCATACCGTCCATATTCAGAAGGTCCTCTTCAGGCTCAGCATCTGAGAGGATTTCCTCTTTGGCTATAGCTTGAGTCAGAAGCACATCCTTGGCCCTCTCTCTGAGTTCATCCACTATATCCTGGTCAAACTCTTCGATCGCCAACATCTCATCGATCTCGATGTAGGCCACCTCATCCAGAGTAGAAAACCCTTCCTGCACCAATATGATCGCCACCTCTTCATCCACATCCAGCCAACCCATGAACTTTTCTACCAGTTCACGCGCCTCGGCCTCACTCTTTTCAGCAGCATCGGCCTCGTTCATGACATTGAGCTCCCAACCTGTCAACTCACTTGCCAGACGCACGTTCTGCCCACCACGACCAATAGCCTGCGACAGGTTTTCTTCCTCCACGGCAACAGTCATGCTGCCCCTCTCCTCATCCACGATAATGGAGAAAACATCAGCTGGAGACATGGCATTGATCACAAACTGCGCCGGTGTCTCATTCCATAAAATTATGTCTACCCGTTCACCATTCAGTTCATTAGATACGGCCTGCACCCTGGAACCACGCATGCCGACACAGGCCCCAACCGGATCTATACGCAGATCATTGGCCTTTACCGCAATCTTGGCCCGCAGGCCTGGATCCCTGGCAGCACCAATGATCTCGATCAGACCATCACCAACTTCTGGCACCTCCAATTTAAACAACTCAATCAAAAGTTCAGGGTTAGTGCGGCTTACAAACAACTGCGGTCCACGGACCTCGGGGCGTATGTCATATAGATAGCCACGAATACGATCTCCGCTACGCACAGACTCTCTGGGAATCATCTCTTCTCTAGGGATTATTGCCTCGGCATTGGCACCCAGATCCAGGGTGACATTTCCGCGTTCAACCCGCTTCACCACACCAGTTACCAATTCGCCCTTACGATCCTGATAGGCCGCTACTACCTTGGCGCGTTCTGCTTCCCGTACTTTTTGTACGATTACCTGCTTGGCGGTCTGAGCTGCAATCCGGCCAAAGGCGATGGAATCCATCCCCTCTTCGATGAACTCACCTGCCTGTATCGCAGGGTTATCCTTGATCGCATCCGTCAGTAGAATCTGGGTCTTCTCATCCAGACCTTCTTCGTCAGGCTCCTCAACAACCTCCCAGCGACGGAAACTTAAATAGCCTCCAGTTTCCCGGTCGATTTCAACACGCACGTCGATATCGCCGCCGTTCTTTTTACGAGTTGCAGACGCAAGTGCCGCCTCGATCGCATCGAAGATAATCTCTTTATCTACATCCTTCTCGTTGGAAACCACATCAACGACAAGCAAAATCTCTTTATTCATCTGTCAATTCCCAATCAGAATACTGGCACTAAACGCGCGCTATCTATCTGGTCTAACGGCAGGTATACCGTTTCGTCATCCATATCCAGCACCACATCTTCGTCCTGAATACCCTTCAGAACACCTTCAAACTTTTTCCTGCCATTTAGTTTCATACGCAGCTTTATGCGAACCTCACTACCGGCAAAACGAACAAAATGTTCCTTTACAAACAGCGGCCTATCAACACCTGGAGATGACACCTCCAGCTGATAAGCCTCTTTCAGTGGATTTTCCACATCCAGCATGGCACTGATCTGGCGGCTCACCTTCACACAATCATCCAGCAAGATACCATCATTCTGGTCGATATAGATGCGCAACAGTCCGGAATCAGCACCTCGACGGTACTCTATTCCAACCAACTCATAACCCATTGGCTCCACAACCTGTTCAATGAGTTGGCCTAGCCT
>JAAGZL010000548.1 GCA_024206335.1 Gammaproteobacteria bacterium | reverse complement strand
ATCTTGAAGGCGGAGCGCTTTGCCTGTGGCGCTATTACAAAGAGTGATATCCTCGAAAATAAAAGTATCCGCACCACCTCCTTTACGCGCAAACAGTTGGCTAGTGCTTTTCTCGTACCTTGCACCAGTACCGAAACTACCGTTATGAAAAACAGAAGGGTCAACACCTATACGAAGCTGAAAAGCACCAAAATCTAACGCGCTAAAATTCGTACAAGTAGCATCTGTGACAGTGTATATCTTGTCATCTGTATGAATAATCTCAACGTCTTGAGTTAGCGTCCCCAATCCATCAACGTAATCACACGCCTGATCGATATTTTCAAAGTCCTGATTCGTGCCAATGTACTTAGTATCCATTATTTAGGCACCCCGCCTAAATCATAAAAAGGTTTAATGGCAAGCCATTGCGCTGCGTCAGTGTCGCCTTGATGCTCCATTGCGCCAAACGTAGCACCCTTCTCACCCGCGCTAGCATCACCGAACTAACGTCCATGAGCAGATAAATAAGTAGCAATCTTTATTCCCCAAGCTGACATTTTCCGAAAGTGCGCCGCCATCGCTCTTTTGCCCTCTACCGGATCACGGGCAAAACTTAGAATCTTGTCATTTTGGATTTGTGTTCT
>JAAGZL010000547.1 GCA_024206335.1 Gammaproteobacteria bacterium | reverse complement strand
TTGACGCGCAGGGTCGCCTGGAAGCGGTTGAGGACAAGCGCGGCAATCGTCTGGAATACACTTACAGTAGCACCCGCCAGCCATTGGTGGGCACCTCGCCTTATGGAGTTGATCCAACTAAACCTATAACGGTGGCCCTGATCTGGCAGTTACAGACCATGCGCGAGCGTCTGGCCGAGGGCACGCTGTCGGGCAATCAGGTCACTCTGAGTTATTCCGCCACCACCGGGCGCTTGCAAAGCGCCACAGATCAAAGTGGGCGCAGCGTCACCTACACCCACGACGAACTGGCCGATGGCCAGGGCAATATGCTAACTGCCGGCAATCTTATCCAGGTAGATGGCCCGGAAGGGGTGATATCGAGCTATCAATACAACGACACCAATGACAACCACAATCTTACCGGTATACAAGAGGACAGTCAGGCCGAGTGGGTGATTAACACCTACACCGAAGATCGTGTTACCCAACAGACCTACGGTAATGAGACGACCACATTTGAATATGTTGCAGACTATATCGAGACCAAAGCGACGGTAACGGTAACGGACGAGAATGGTGCCAATCCCGTGAGTGCTGTTGATCACTTCTGTTTTGATGATCTGGGTTATGTTAGCGAACATGAGGACGCCGAGGATTATCTCACGATCAATACCCGCGACAGTGACTACCGGGTGACACGCAAGGAGCGCTGGAGCCGGGCCAGTGACGATGCTGACATCAGATGTAATACCACTACCGACACGGTTAATCGCACAATGGTCAATGCCACCGACAATAGCTATGACAGCGATGGACGTTTGTTGACCGAAACCGTCAGGCGGGGTGATGGCCGCACCCTCACCACCACCAGGACCTACGATGGTTCATGGGTAGCGAGCAAAGAGGTGGTAAGCAGTGATGAACCAGCCAGGATATTTCGTACTGAATACACCTTTTTCTACGATGGTAATGGTAAACCCAACAACATAAAAACAGTTACACAAAAACGTGATGCAGGTCAGGGCGGCGACCAGACCACCACTTATGCCTACAACAGCCGTGGCCAGACCGTCAGTATCACCTATGCGGACAATACCAGCATCAACCTGGACTATGGCAACGGCAGCCTCTATCCCACCCGCCTTTATTTTAAAGGCGCCACCGGTGAAACACTCAGTGATCTGGCCACAATCAACACCTATGACACCCGTGGCAACCTCGCAACAGTGACCGATGCAGCCGCTAAGAAAACCATCCTCGCATACGATGCGCGTAACCGACTGATCAAGGTTACCAACCCACTAGGTGAG
>JAAGZL010000044.1 GCA_024206335.1 Gammaproteobacteria bacterium | reverse complement strand
TATCCTATACTATCCTATACTATCCTATCCTCTACTATCCTATACTATCCTATCCTATACTATCCTATCCTATACTAATAGTTACTATCCTATACTAATACTATCCTATCCTATACTATCCTATACTAATAGTTACTATCCTATCCTATACTATCCTATACTATCCTATCCTATATTGATAATCAATACTATCCTATATTGATAATCAATACTATATTGATAATCAATACTATCCTATACTAACCTATCCTATACTAATACTATCCTATACTATCCTATACTATCCTATACTAATACTATCCTATCCTATACTATCCTATACTATCCTATCCTATACTAATAGTTACTATCCTATCCTACTATCCTATCCTATCCTATACTATCCTATACTATCCTATACTAACCTATCCTATACTATCCTATCCTATCCTAATACTATACTATCCTATCCTATAATACTATCCTATCCTATACTATACTAACCTATACTAACCTATCCTATACTAACCTATCCTATACTAACCTATCCTATACTATCCTATACTAACCTATCCTATCCTATCCTATCCTATACTAACCTATCCTATCCTATCCTATACTAACCTATCCTATACT
>JAAGZL010000546.1 GCA_024206335.1 Gammaproteobacteria bacterium | reverse complement strand
ATGATGGCACAGTTACCTACACGCATGATGGCTCAGAGACTACATCAGATAGCTTTACCTACACCGTAAATGATGGTGATTCAGATTCAGCAGCAGCTACAGTTACTATTAGTGTAACTGCAGTTAATGATCCGCCAAGCATTACCAGTACAGCAGCAACTTCATCAGAAGGTGATACTGCCACAGAAGCTGTGCTCTATACTTACGCTGCAACTGTAAATGATGCTGACGTACTGGATGTCAATGATGGTGGTGGCAGCCTGGTTTGGACTTTAGCTAACGAGCCAACTGGCATGACAGTATCTACTACTGGTGTTGTGACTTGGACACCTGCAGATGGAATACTTACATCTGGAACGGTAACCTTAACTGTTACTGATGGGGATGGTGCTTCTGATAGTGAAGACTTCACAATTGAAGTAGTAGTAGTAGTTGATACCAGCTACATATTGAACTACGAGGCATCAAGTGAACTGTTACCGAGTGATGGTACATGGGATTATGTCACCGGCGAGACTGACTTTGACTTTGAGGTAAGTAATGCGACCCTGACCAATTCACCACAGACCAGCTACAGCGGCATTAGTCAGGCCTATATTTTTGATGGTAGTTCTGGTGGTTCCATGCCGTCCTTGGAGTCTATCAGTGGTGACCCTACAGATTCTAATGCCAGCTTTGAGCTCTGGTTCAGACCAGAAAGTTTAAGTGGTGAACAGATACTATTTGAAACTGGGGCATTATCAGCTGGTATGGTCCTCTATCTGAGTGAAAAGAATCTAGTCTTTGCAACCAAGGGCGGCTTCAAACAACCACTAAAACAGATCTCGGTAGATTTGACCGGCATTCAGGCTGATCCTACCGCAGAATTTATCCAGGCCGTGGCGGTTATTGATATAACTGGTAGCCAAATTAAGCTGTTTATAAATGGCGTTTCAAAAGGCTTCTCCCGTTTTACCGGTGTAGATTGGGCTAAGGACGATAATACAGGTTTAGGAGGAGCCAGTGGTGAAAGTGGTAAAAATGTTGTGGCAGGAAGAGGACTATTCAACGGTGACATCGCTATAGTGCGTTTTTATGAAAAGGCGCTGACAGAAAGTGAAGTGCAGGATAACTTTAGTGCGATCAGCGGAGGGGCAGAATAATGAAACATAAGCCTAACAACATGCGCACTGTTCACTCCCTTCTGGTATTGTTTCTAGTTTTGATCAGCAGCCATGTGATGGCAGCCGAAACCGAGACTTGGCACTACGGCCTTGATGATGTTGGCAACATCACCAGTCGCGGCACCGATCCGCTACCGGCCAATGCCACTCACAGCTACATTTATGATGGGCTTTATCGACTTACCGATGAGAGCAATCCAAACAATACTGATCAATACGGCTACGATCCTAACGGCAACCGGATCAACTTTACCAGAGATGGT
>JAAGZL010000545.1 GCA_024206335.1 Gammaproteobacteria bacterium | reverse complement strand
GTGGGCCGATACCGGGAACTCGGAGATACGGCTCATCTCCTCGATGAAGGGGCGTAGCTTCTCTGGCCCCATGGCGCAGTTCATGCCGATGGAGATGGGGCGTGCGTGACGCAGGGTGTTGTAGAAGGCCTCGATGTTCTGGCCCAGGATGGTGCCGGACTCGTCGGCGATGGTGCCGGAGATCATGATGGGCAGCACATAGTCCTGTTGTTCGAACACCTCCTGCACCGCAAAGATGGCCGCCTTGGCGTTCAGGGCGTCGAATACGGTCTCGATCAGGATGATGTCGGCGCCGCCCTCGATCAGGGCGGTGGTGGCCTCGATGTAGGCGGTTACCAGTTGCTCGAAGGTGATGGGGCGTGCGGCCGGGTCATCCACGTCTACAGACATGGATGCGGTCTTGCTGGTGGGGCCAAGCACTCCGGCCACCAGGCGTGGCTTGTCTGGGGTGGAATATTTGTCCGCCGCCTGGCGTGCCAGCCTGGCAGACTCCAGGTTTATCTCATATACCAGATCCTCCATGGCATAGTCGGCCATGGATACGCTGGTGGCATTGAAGCTGTTGGTCTCCAGGATGTCAGCCCCGGCCTCCAGGTAGGCCTCATGGATGCCCTGGATGATCTCCGGCTGGGTAAGGCAGAGCAGGTCGTTGTTGCCCTTGAGATCACGCTCCCACTCGGCAAATCTCTCGCCCCGGTAGTCCGC
>JAAGZL010000544.1 GCA_024206335.1 Gammaproteobacteria bacterium | reverse complement strand
TTTAAGCGACGCAAGCATCACTTGAAGCGTCAGGGCCACCGTCAGTGGTATACCGAGCTTAAAATTACCGCAATCAGCGCAAACTAGGGCGGGCTAAACAATGGCACATAAAAAAGCAGGCGGTAGTACACGTAACGGCCGTGATTCAGAGTCAAAACGTCTTGGTGTAAAGATGTATGGTGGCCAAGTGGTACAGCCGGGTAACATCATCGTGCGTCAGCGTGGAACTCACTTCCACTCAGGTCTCAATGTAGGTTGTGGTAAGGATCACACCCTGTTTGCCAAGGCTGAAGGTGTAGTGAAGTTTGAGGTCAAGGGTCCGAAGAAGCGTCGGTATGTGAACGTAGTTCCAGCCTGATTACGCCGTACCCAACGAAATAAGAGGCCTCGTCATGTGACGGGGCTTTTTTTGTGGTTGCAAAAGGGTGCATTTGGTAGGCTGGTGCTGGCCCGGACAAGCGGCGTTAGAGTGGCCGGACAATAAAGTTAACTGTGGAATAGCTATGAAGTTTGTCGATGAAGCCAGCATTACCGTAGAGGCCGGGGACGGTGGCAATGGAGCCGCTAGTTTCCGCCGGGAAAAATATATACCCAAAGGCGGCCCGGATGGGGGTGATGGTGGCGATGGTGGCAGTGTCTATCTGTTGTCCGACTCTGGCCTGAATACACTGGTGGATTTTCGTCATATGCGAAGGCATCGGGCCGAACGAGGCCAGAACGGCATGGGTCGCAATTGCACCGGCCGCAGTGGAGAGGGTATCTATGTGCGGGTACCGGTGGGGACCAGGGTCATAGATGAAGAGACTCAGGAGACCATCGGTGAGCTGCTGAAGCACGGCGAAGAGTTGCTTGTGGCCAAGGGCGGGTTTCACGGCATAGGCAACGCCCGCTTCAAGAGCAGTACCAACCGTACCCCGAGACAGTTCACCCACGGTACCGAGGGTGAGCGACGTCAGCTACATCTGGAGTTGATCCTGCTGGCGGATGTGGGGCTGTTGGGTATGCCCAATGCCGGTAAATCCAGCTTCATCACCAAGGTATCGAGTGCCAGGCCCAAGGTTGCCGATTACCCCTTTACCACGCTCTATCCCAATCTTGGTGTGGTCAGCGTGGGTGCCTCTCGCAGCTTTGTGGTGGCGGACATACCTGGGGTTATTGAAGGGGCGTCTGAGGGGGCTGGTCTTGGCATTCAGTTTTTGAAACATCTGGATCGAACCAGATTATTGCTGCACCTGGTAGACATTGCGCCTATGGATGAGGCGGTAGATCCGGCGGATGAGGTGAGAAAGATTGCCGCCGAGTTGCAGAACTATAGCCCGGAGTTGGCCGAACGGGAACGTTGGTTGGTGATAAACAAGGTGGATCTGCTGACGCCGGAAGAGACGGAGTCCAGACGGGAACAGCTGCTGGCGGACCTCTCCTGGGGTGGGCCTGTTTATACTATCTCTGCCGCCACTGGAGAGGGTACCGGCAAACTGGTCTACGCGTTGATGGATTATCTGGAACAGATGCGTGATGCCGAAGAGCCTGATCAGGATTTAGACGATGAACCCTGGGATCCACTAAAAGGATAGATATGATCTCAAGAGAACAGATATCTGCAACTAGGCGCTGGGTGGTAAAGATCGGCAGCGCCCTGTTGACCAATGACGGCAACGGCCTGGATCGTGAGCGTCTGGCGGTGTGGGCTGAGCAGATGTCCTCCTGGGTGCTCTCTGGAAAGGAGCTGATCCTGGTCTCCTCCGGGGCTGTGGCCGAGGGCATGAGTCGTATGGGCTGGGACACCAGACCCACCACCCTGCATGAACTGCAGGCTGCCGCCGCCATTGGGCAGATGGGGTTGGTGCGCGCCTACGAGACCTGCTTCCAAAAACATGGGCTGCATACCGCCCAGATTCTCCTGACTCACGACGATCTGGTGGACCGGGGGCGTTATCTGAATGCCAGAAGCACCCTGTTGACGCTGGTGCGACTGGGTGTGGTGCCGGTGGTGAACGAGAACGATACCGTGGCCAATGACGAACTGCGATTTGGCGACAATGATACCCTGGCGGCGCTGGTGGCCAATCTGGTGGGGGCCGACCTGCTGCTGTTGCTGACCGATCAAAAGGGCCTGTTTGACAGTGATCCCAGGTTCAACTCCGATGCCAGACTGATATCTGAGTCGAAGGTGGATAATGTTGCTCTGGATCAGGCTGCTGGTGGGAGTGTGGGTGGGCTGGGTCTGGGTGGAATGGTGACCAAGGTGCGGGCTGCCAGGTTGGCAGCACGGTCCGGCACGGCAACGGTGATTGCACCTGGGGCTGAACAGGATGTTATCACTAGGGTTGGTCAGGGTGATGATGTTGGTACTCTGTTGATACCGGTGCAAGAGCCACAGACTGCGCGCAAGCGCTGGTTGGCAGGGCACTTGCGAGTACGCGGCAGCATAGTTCTGGATGAAGGGGCGGTGCAGGTGCTGCATCAGCAGGGGCGGAGTCTGCTGGCGGTGGGAGTAAAGAGCGTTAGTGGTAGTTTTGCCCGTGGTGAGGTGGTCTCATGTGTAGATGAGGCGGGCCAGGAGGTTGCCCGTGGTCTGGTAAATTACGATGTTCTGGAGACGGACCTGATTAAGGGTCAGCCTAGCAGTATGATAGGTGAGATTTTAGGCTATATGGATGATGAGGAGCTGATCCACCGGGATAATCTGGTGTTGGTGTAGTAGGTTGTACGTGGTTAATCGTAGGCCAGAATAAGCGATAGCGTTTCAGGCAGTCCTGCCGGAAAGCTGTGCTTGTCCCAGCCTACCACGGCAATATTCTGCACATAAAAAAACCGGCTTGTGGCCGGTTTTTTTATGTGCAGATAGCTTGGGTTACAACGCCTTGATCTGCTTATTCAAACGACTCTTGTGACGAGCGGCCTTGTTCTTGTGGATCAGGCCATTATCCGCCGCACGGTCTATAACCGGTACAGCCTGCTTGAAAGCTTCGGTCGCGCCATCTTTACTACCAGCACCGATTGCCGCGAGAACGCCCTTGATCTGGGTGCGCAATGCACTACGGCGTGATGCATTATGCTGACGATGTTTCTCCGCCTGCCTTGCACGCTTGCGGGCTTGTACTGAATTGGCCAAGTCGACCTCCAAAAAGTGTGAATCGGAAAAGCCCGGTATTTTGGTACCCAAAGAGGGGTTTGTCAATAGGAATCGTGTTAAATTTACCTGTTCATGCGAAGCCCTCTGAATAACAGGGATTGGGCCGGTGTCCGGGATGTGTGGGGTATTTCCGGTGGCGCCTATGTCCAGGTGGGGGTGGAAGGGCCTATAATCGCGGTTTAATCAATAATAATTGAGGGCAGAAAACTGGCTTCCATGTTCAAATCACTGGCCAAGGTCGGCTCTAATACCATGCTATCGCGGGTGTTGGGTTTTGTGCGCGACTTGGTATTTGCCCATACCTTTGGCGCAAATGCTGGCACTGACGCCTTTTTCGTCGCCTTTAAGATCCCCAACTTTCTGCGTCGTCTGTTTGCTGAGGGCTCTTTCTCGGTGGCCTTTGTGCCGGTGTTGGCAGAGTACAAGGCCAAGCGTAGCTTTGATGAGCTGAAGTTGTTTGTTAACAACGTGGCGGGCACTCTGGGTGGGATTTTGCTGTTGGTTACCGCCCTGGGGGTGCTGGGAGCGCCGTTTCTGGTGATGATCTTTGCGCCGGGGTTTATCGGGGTGGAGGGGAAGATGGATCTGGCGGCAGATATGTTGCGTCTCACCTTTCCTTATCTGCTGTTTATATCCCTTACCGCCTTCGCCGGTAGTATCCTTAACTCCTTTGACCGTTTCGGGATACCTGCCTTTACCCCGGTGCTGCTGAACCTCTCTTTGATCGGCTGCGCCATCTGGTTGGCGCCGCAGATGGATCGACCGATTGTGGCCCTGGCCTGGGGTGTGCTGCTGGCGGGTATCGTCCAGTTCCTGTTTCAGCTGCCGTTCCTGCGTCAGCTGGGGCTGTTGCCGCGTTTCTCATTTGCCCCCAAGGATGAGGGGGTGCGGCGTATTGTGCGCCTGATGTTGCCGGCTATCTTTGGTGTTTCGGTCACTCAGATCAATCTGCTGTTGGATACCCTGATCGCATCCTTTCTGGTGGATGGCAGTATCTCCTGGCTCTATTACTCAGACCGTCTGATGGAGTTCCCCCTGGGTATCCTGGGGGTTGGTCTGGCCACCGTTATCCTACCCAGTCTCTCCCATAAACATGCTGCGGATTCGGCCGATGGCTTCTCCCTCACCCTGAACTGGGCCCTGCGCTGGGTGCTGTTGCTGGGAGTGCCCTGTGCGGTGGGGCTGTTTTTTCTGGCCGGACCCATGATCTCCACCCTGTTTCAGTCAGATGTATTTCTGCCGCGTGACGTGGCCATGGCTGAGCGTAGCCTGATGGCCTACTCCCTGGGGCTGATCCCGTTCATCATGATCAAGGTGCTGGCCCCCGGCTACTATGCACGTCAGGATACCAAGACACCGGTTAAAATTGCCATCATCGCCATGGTGAGCAATATGGTGTTGAATATCATCCTGGTATTTCCCCTGGCCCATGCCGGTCTGGCCTTGGCAACTACCCTGTCGGCCTGCATCAACGCTACCCTGCTGCTTCGCGGTCTGCGCGGTGAGAAGGTGTTTGAACCTGAGGGCGGTTGGCCAAACCTTATCTTGCGAGGTGTTGTGGCATCTGCAGCCATGGGGGTTATGCTCTATGTATGGGGTGGAGGTCTGGATAGCTGGGTGGGTGCGGAGCTGTGGGATAAGGTCTCCCGCCTGCTGCTGCTCATCGTTTCCGGGGCGGCGCTCTATTTTGCCATGCTGCTGCTTTTTGGGATACGTCTGCGCCATTTCCGTTCCCATGCAGCAATCTGACAACTTCCCAGTTAAAAACAGGGACTTATTTCAGAGCTTGACCTATAATGGCCGGTTTTAGGTGGGTCACTGGAAGAGTGGGATAGATGCAGGTCATTCGCGGCTTACACAATCTGCGTAGCGAACACCGGGGCTGTGTTGCCACCATCGGCAATTTCGATGGGGTGCACCTCGGGCATCAGGCCGTGTTTCGGCATCTGGCCGAGCAGGCCAAGGCCCTGGATCTGCCAACCACCGTGGTTACCTTTGAGCCCCAGCCCATGGAGTATTTTGCCCCAGAGGCGGCCCCGGCCCGTCTCACCCGGCTGCGGGAGAAGTTGGATGCACTGTATGAGGCGCAGATAGATCGAGTGGTACTGCTGGAGTTTGGTCCTAAGCTGGCCAACATGGAGGCGGATCTGTTTGTGCAGAGGCTATTGATAGACGGCCTGGACGTGCGCTACCTGTTTGTGGGCGACGACTTCAAATTTGGCAAGGGGCGGGAGGGTGATATAGACCTGCTACGGGCCGTGGGTGACAAACGCGGTTTCGATGTGGAGAACATGAACACCTTTGCCATGGGTGAGGAGCGGGTGAGCAGTACCCTGATCCGGGAGAGCCTGTACCGGGGTGACCTGAAGGCTGCCAGTCACTATCTGGGTCGTCCCTACCGCATCTGCGGGCGTGTGGCCCATGGTGATGAGCGTGGGCGTACCATCGGCTTTCCCACCGCCAATGTGGATCTGCACCGTAAGGTGAGCCCGCTGCGTGGTGTATTTGCCGTCAAGGTTGGTGGGCTGGGAGAAGAACAGCTACCGGGTGTGGCCAATATTGGCAACCGGCCAACGGTGAAGGGCGATCTGCGCCATCTGCTGGAGGTGCACCTGTTCGACTTCAATCGCACCATCTACGGTGAGCACCTAGTGGTGGAGTTTTGCCACAAGCTGCGGGATGAGAGACGTTTTGACAATTTTGAACAGCTTAAACACCAGATAGAGCTGGATGCGGTAACGGCCAGGAACTACTTTCATATACCGTTGCTGTAGCCGTTTTATGACTAAAATGAACCGGGCCCTGCACATAGGGTTCTGAGATTAGATAACAGACTGAATTTTCCTAAAGGCGTAGGCGTGACCGATTACAAACAGACACTGAACCTTCCCAAGACCACTTTCCCCATGAAGGGAAATCTGGCCCAGCGTGAGCCGGAGATGCTAAAGCGCTGGCAGGAGATGGATCTCTATACCAAGATACGCAATGAGGCGCAGGGGCGTCCCAAGTTTATCCTGCATGATGGACCTCCCTACGCCAATGGTGAGATCCATATCGGACACGCGGTAAACAAGGTGCTGAAGGATATTATCGTCAAGAGTCGCACCCTGGATGGATTTGATGCGCCCTATGTCCCTGGTTGGGACTGCCACGGTCTGCCTATCGAGCTACAGGTGGAGAAGAAGGTGGGCAAGCCGGGGCACAAGGTCTCTGCCGCCGAATTCCGTGTGGCCTGTCGAAACTATGCCGCCAAACAGGTGGAGAGACAGCGCACCGACTTCAAACGGTTGGGCGTACTGGGCGAGTGGGATCAGCCCTATCTCACCATGGATTACAAATTCGAGGCCAATGTCATCCGTGCCCTGGGTCGGATTGTGGACAACGGTCATGTACAGAAGGGCTACAAGCCGGTGCACTGGTGTACCGATTGCGGTTCCGCCCTGGCCGAGGCCGAGGTGGAGTACAAGGACAAGGAGTCCTTTGCCATCGATGTGCGTTTCCATGTACTGGAGGATGAGGCGCTGCTGGCCCGCTGTCACTCGGTCTCTGAGGGGCATGGTGAAGGCCCTGTCTCCATGGTTATCTGGACCACCACCCCCTGGACCCTGCCAGCCAACCAGGCGGTGGCCCTCAACCCCACCCTGGAGTATACGGTGGTGCAGTGTGAGGGTGGCCTGGGCAAAGAGCGTCTGATGGTGGCCGAGGGTCTGCTGACCCAGACCATGGACCGCTGGGGTATTGAAGACTACCAGGTTATCGCCCGTGCCCATGGTGATGCCTTCGAAGGTCTGATGCTGAAGCACTGTTTTTATTCGCGTGAGGTTCCGGTGATCCTGGGTGAACATGTCACCCTGGAGGCGGGTACCGGTGCGGTGCACACGGCACCTGGACACGGCCTGGACGATTACATCGTCGGCCAGCGTTACGGCCTGCCGGTGGATAACCCGGTTGGTGGCAACGGCTGCTTTGTGGAGGGTACCGAGCTGTTTGCCGGTGAGCATGTATTCACCGCCAATGAGAAGGTGATCGAGGTGCTCAAGGCTAAGGGTACCCTGGTTAAAGAGGCGCGCTTCCCCCACAGCTATCCTCACTGCTGGCGGCATAAGACACCCATTATCTTCCGTGCCACCCCGCAGTGGTTTATCGGTATGGAGAAGAACGGACTGCGTGAATCAGCCTTGCGTGAGATCAATGCGGTGCACTGGATGCCGGACTGGGGTAAGGCCAGAATCGAGGGCATGGTGGAGGGTCGTCCCGACTGGTGCGTCTCACGTCAGCGCACCTGGGGTGTCCCCATTGCCCTGTTTGTACACAAGGTCAGCGCAGAGCTGCACCCGGAGAGTCAACGGCTGGTGGAAGAGGTGGCCAAGCTGGTGGAGCAGGAGGGGGTCGAGGCATGGTTCTCTCTGGACGCCAAGGATCTGCTCGGTGCCGAGGCAGAGGAGTACGAAAAGGTACACGACACCCTGGATGTCTGGTTTGACTCCGGTGTGACCCACGCCTGTGTACTGGAGCAGTGGGAGCATCTGCATGCCCCGGCCGATCTCTACCTGGAGGGTTCCGATCAGCATCGTGGCTGGTTCCAGTCCTCCCTGATGACCTCGGTGGCAATCCATGACCGGGCGCCGTACAAACAGGTGCTGACCCATGGTTTTACCGTGGACGCGGATGGGCGCAAGATGTCCAAGTCAGTGGGCAATGTAGTGTCGCCGCAGAAGATAATGAAAAATCTGGGTGCCGATATCATCCGCCTGTGGGTGGCGGCAACCGATTATCGTGGCGAGATGAACGTATCTGAAGAGATCCTCCGACGCACTTCGGATGCTTATCGCCGCATCCGCAATACCACCCGCTTCCTGCTCTCCAACCTGAACGGATTTGATCCGGCAGAGAACCTGGTGAAGCCACAGGATATGCTGGAGCTGGACCGCTGGGCGGTGGACCGCGCCCTGCAGCTGCAGGAGGAGATCAAGGCGGCCTATACCGATTACCAGTTCCACCTGATCTACCAGAAGATCCACAACTTCTGTGTCACCGAGCTGGGTGGGTTCTATCTGGATATCATCAAGGATCGCCAGTACACCACCCAGGCCGACAGCCTGGCGCGGCGCTCCTGCCAGAGCGCCATGTTCCATATCGTCGAGGCCATGGTGCGTTGGCTTTCTCCTATCATCAGCTTTACCGCCGATGAGGTGTGGCAGCATCTGCCGGGTGAACGTAGCGAGTCGGTGTTCACCCAGACCTGGTACGATGGGTTGTTTGCCCTGGACCAGGATGACGCCTTTGATCGCGGTTTCTGGGACCAGGTCATTGCAGCCAGAACCGCAGTGGCCAAACAGATGGAACAGCTGCGTGCCGATGGCGCCATCGGCTCCTCCCTGGATGCAGAGCTGGATCTCTACTGTGAGGCCGGGCTGTATAAGGTGCTGGAGCAGCTGCAGGATGAGCTGCGCTTCGTACACATTACCTCCTATGTCAGGCTGCACCCACTGGAGGAGAAACCAGAGCAGGCGGTGGCAACCGAGCTGGATGGGTTGAGTGTGGTGGTTACTGCCTCTGAACACGCAAAGTGCAGCCGCTGCTGGCATCGGCGTGAGGATGTGGGGTCAAGCGCAGAACACCCCGAGCTCTGCGCCCGCTGTGTGACCAATATTGATGGTGCAGGTGAGCCTAGGCGCTTTGCCTAGTGTTCTGTAAACAATCATATAATGCATGATTTAGACAGGACACTACACTAGTGACTGCAACCCCAGGCATGTCGCGCTGGCTATGGCTCTCCCTGATTGTGGTGGTGCTGGACCAGGTCAGCAAGCAGTTGGTCGTATCAAGCTTTATGCTGTACGAGGTTTTGGAGTTGCTGCCGCAGTTTAATCTCACCCTGGCCTATAACGAAGGGGCGGCCTTCAGCTTTCTCAGTGATCAGCCCGGCTGGCAGCGCTGGTTCCTCTCCGGGGTGGCAGCTGTGGCTACCCTGGTAATGATCCTGTGGTTGCGTGGTTTGAAACAGCATGAACGGCTTTCCGCAATTGCGCTGGCCCTCATCGTCGGCGGAGCGGTGGGAAACCTGATCGATCGGCTGCTGTTCGGCCACGTGATAGATTTTCTGGATGTCCATATCGGCCAGCACCACTGGCCAGCATTCAACGTGGCCGATTCGGCCATTTCCATCGGTGTTGCCATTATGCTGTATGAGATCCTGTTTAGTGGCGGCGAACAGAAGGCCACTGATTAATCCAGGTAGTATTGGATTTAGTTTTTTACAGATATTGTTTTCTACATGGCCAACCAGCACAAACCGTCCGGTTTCAAGCTAAGCTAGTAGTAGGAGTAGTGGTTCGCATCCAGGAGGCTGGGTGTGGGTCTTGGCCATGGAGTAAGGCGTAAAATCTGCGACGGTCCTTCCTGACCTGCTGAAGCTCTTCAGCGCTGTGTCGACGGGCCCGGATGCCGTCCTAGCAAGGCGCGAGGAGGTAGTCATGAAAGTCTTTATGCTGATGACAGGAAATGGCCCGCTGGTGATTCTCACCTCACATGAGTCAATCGAGGACCCCCATATGTTGGAGAAACTGCTGGCCAAGGGTATCGACAAGTTCATTGCCTATGAGATTCCCTATAAGCTGGCGCAGGAGCGCTATGGTGGGCATTTCACCGTGGTGGTGAATGATCTGCGGGTGCTGGACTATAACGGAGGACGGGCGTTTCGCCTGTTTCATTTCTCTGAGATGGGCAAGGTATTGACCCATGAGCCGGGGATGTCGAAACAGCAGGCAGCCTGAATAATCAAATTGTGGGATGTTGCCAGGCGGGTTTTAATCACCCGCCTGTTGTTTGTGGCAGCGCCACGCGGTGATTTACTTTTTCTACCCACTCGATTCATTTTGGGATCGTCATGCCAACTTTGGGAAATATAATAAGAAGCTTTAGTATATGGTTGGCCTAGTGGGCCATGCGGTTAATTCTGTAATGATTCATTTGCACGACCGACAGACGCTAAAATTTGGCTAGCAGGCTTTGTCCACTGAAAGGGTTTTGCGCTCAGCCTGTTGTGAGCTTTTATGAACCGTTCCAGCTCAGCCTTTAACTCAGGAACACTGGTAAATATCCCACGGTACAGCGCACGCCGCTCCAGTTGCGAAAACCATCCTTCGCTGCCAGCCATGGAGAACGAAGTGAAGGCTGGTAGACTCTGGTAGCCGTGAGGCCGCACTGCTAACCCGTCGTGCCTTGCGCCAGAGGGGAAGCAAAGTAGGCATCCAAAAACGGCGTCCAGTCATTCGGGAGCTGGCAACGGAGCGGTAACGAGCTTGCGATGTATTGCGCAGTGCCAGTGACCGGGATGGCCAGGGCAATAACAGGTTGTCGAAGATCGAGTGCGTTTTGATGAAATGGTCTTCTCCCTCCTACGAATCGGCGTTGTAATGCGCCATGATGGGAATACATCTTTCCTATCAAGAGTACGGGAGAAGACCATGAACAAGATTACGACAATTGGACTGGATTTAGCAAAAACTTATTTCATGCAGTGTGCTGTGACCAATATGGGAAACAGGTAAGTAAAAAGATGTTGAGGCGTAGCCAGGTATTAACATATTTCACCCAAAAGGAAGCCTGCCTTGTGGGCATGGAGAGTTGCGCCATTGCACATTTCTTGGCGCGAGAATTACAAAAACTTGGCCACCAAGTAAAGCTGATTCCACCTCAGTATGTGAAGCCCTTCGTGCGTGGCAACAAGAATGATTATAACGATGCGCTAGCAATCGCCGAAGCGGTTACTCGGCCTGAGATGCGTTTTGCTTCCATCAAGATGCGGTCACAGCAGGATATACAAGCGTTGCATCGTCTGCGCGAACGTCGTATTCAAGAACGTACTGCACTGTGTAATCAGGTGCGTGGCTTGCTGGCAGAGTACGGCATTATTATTACGATGGGCATCCGTAGCGTGCAACGGAGGATACCTGAATTATTGGAGGATGTAGAGAATGGTCTGAGAGATGTTTTTCGCCAGTTTTTGTGTCAAATCCAGAAGCAACTACAGGAACTGGATGCGCATATTGGTTTCTATAATGAAACGTGGATTCAACTCGCAAGTGCAACCGGTGGGTTGATACCTAAAAATACCTGATTAGGTGTTTTCATGCCAAGACATTTTCTTGGTCTGTTATTGAGTTTATCCATTGCATGGTTGATTTCCTCCTGACAGACGGTTGTAAAGTCACTGTCCTTAGGGAAGTATTGGCGAATGAGTCTATTGGTATTCTCATTCAAGCCACGCTCCCATGAAGCATAAGGATGTGCGAAGTAACATTTGGCTTTGAGCTTGGCTGCTATATTTTTGTGGTCAGCGAACTCTTTCCCATTATCTGAAGTCATGGTATGAACCCGATTGAAAAAGGGAGGCAGCAACGTAATAATAGCATTAGAGACACACTGTGATGTTTTGTATTCAACTTTTTGAATCAGTGTAAAGCGGGTCTTGCGTTCTGTTAACGAAACGATAGCTTGCTTATGATTTTTGCCAATGATGGTGTCAAGTTCCCAATCACCAATACGGGATCGTAAATCAACGATGGCAGGGCGTTTTTCAATGCAGACACGGTCTATTAGCTGACCTCGACGGTTATAGCTGCCATAACGTTTACTTTTACAACGCAGGTGGTGATAAAGGTCACCACCATGAGCTTTGTCCTGTAAAATAAACTGGTAGATCCATTCATGGCTGATCGAAATATTACAAAAAGTCTTAAGCCACAGGCTAATCTGTTCAGGACTCCAGTCCAAATTGATCAACTGTTCTACAGCAAGCCAAGTGCCCTCGTTGATATGAGTCCTTACTTTGGACTGACGGCGTTCATCGGCCAAATACTGGGCCTGCTTAGGCCGATAACCTCTAAGGCCCGTATTGCGCCTGATCTCGCGGCTAATAGTCGATTTGTTACGTCCCAGTATCATGGCTATCTCAGTTTGATCATGCTCTGCTTTCAACAGGGCAGAAATCTGGTATCTTTCTTCTTGGGTAAGCTGTGTGTATATCATAGTGCTCCTCTTTCTTGCCGGATAGAGAAAACTGCGATGCTACCGCAGCTTACCCTCTATTCGTCAAATAGAGTTGCACTTACAAGTTGAATTCACGAAATTCTACAGGTACAGAATGATCAAAATGAAGTATGCCAGCGCTTGCAGACAATACCTGGCTTTGGGCCGATTGTTGCCAGTGTTTTTTATAGTTTTGTGGGAAATGGAGAGAGCTATCGCCGTGGACGAGATGTGTCTGCAGCACTTGGATTAGTACCAAAGCAGCATAGTAGTGGTGGGAAAGATAGACTGTTAGGAATCAGCAAACGAGGTGACAGGTATTTGCGCAGTCTGCTGGTGCACGGAGCACGCTCAGTTATTATATATGCCGCAAACAAGGATGATAAGCTAAGTCGATGGGCGAACCGGATCAAGGCAGAAAGAGGGTACAACAAGGCGGCTGTGGCGCTGGCCAACAAAATGGCTCGCATAGGCTGGGCAGTTATTGCACATAAGACAACCTATCAAATAGCTTGATGGTATAGGGCGATACAGATTATTAGCAGAACAGAGGGGTAACCTGCCAACGATTGCGTAGACTCAGTAACGAGTGATGATATAACAGGTCAGACCGGCACATTGAAAACCTGAAAGTCCCCAAAGTCTATTAAGACTGAGGTTTTGATAAGGACAGTGTGCGCGAACTTCATCGAGGCCAGAAGAGCTAATACTCTTCAT
>JAAGZL010000543.1 GCA_024206335.1 Gammaproteobacteria bacterium | reverse complement strand
TTTTTTGATCTTTGATAAATCGTATAGAGCTTTCCGCATTGATCGCCATGTGTTTGTAATGCTCCGGGGTGAAGCCTACCCACCAAACACCAGCCTGATCCTGAATGGCCTCTGGTGGTGTCGGTTTCGTAACCACTCTCAAGGGCTTGGCCGGGTCAGGGCAGATTACTTCTGCATACACGTTCTGCACTTTGACCACGACTCTCTCTGTTCCAGCACACCCAGTAAGGAGTGATATTAATATCAATGCAATACATCCCCACAACCCCACGAGGCCAAGCAAGACAAACCAGCTATGTGTGGGCTTCGAACGTAAAGGGGAACTTCTAGTGGGTTGTGGCATTCTCTAACTCCAGTAGCATTGCTGCTGTGGCCTTCTTCATCCGTAGAGTAATTAGAGTCGGGTTCGCCCCAAGCAATCTCTGGAATCTATCGTCCTTGAAAAGCCCCTCCACATACTCCAGTCGGGTAAGAGCCTCCGCCCTCTGTTTTTCGATCCGGGCTATCCTACCCTCAAAGGCGAGTATCTGGGTGGTCTGAATCTCTGCTCTGTCCTTAGCGGCTTTCTCGTTACCCCGAGACACATCCCGTTCTATCGTTACCGACACAATTTCCGCTTCCATTTGGAGAATTCGGTTAGCTTGCCATTGCGTGGCTATGTACAAACCCAAACAGATCACCGCCAAACCCCCAGATACATATTTGAATATCATGGTGCCTTCCAATCTCTGCCGGTAGCTAAGTAAGACGAGGTAATGCCTTTTGCTAATCCGGCGATAGCGGGGATAGTTAATCCGCCAAAAACACTATACGCCGCAAGCTTCCAATCTGGAACCCCTTCCTGATTTACTAGGCCAAAATAGAACTCAGTAAAAATGGTGCAATACCACAATGTAAAAACATAGACAGCCACCAAGACGCCCCGAGGGATAATCCTCAAGGCATCTAGTACCTCCGCAAAATCTAGCCATGTTCTTTTACACCACATCACCATACCCCCTACGGTTGAGCATTCCTAAAGCCAAAGACACGGACGCCCCAATACCATAGGGTTGCCCGGATTCGGCCCATACTATCCTCAAGACACAAATCATAAAAGATCGTGTCGGTATATTTCCGCAGCGAAGTGGGGATTTTCTTTTCCCGCATTAATTGATACAGAGCATCGTGAATGAGGCTAGCCCGCATAGAAGACTCGGAATCTAAAGTGGGTCCGCTAGCCCCATCCCAAGCATACCCCTTGGATATACGCATCATTCCGGCTGCTACATTAATCCAGTCTCCTTTTGAAACATCCGGCAAGTCAATAATATGCGTATACTCTTCAGTTCATTGTTACTTGTACCCGCTTTTGTATTTAATCTGGGCCATTAAAAAATGCTAATCCCACTACCCAACACAGACCCGAGAGTAAACCCAATCGCGGCATAGGTTCCAGATACTACTGGATGTTCTTGGGCCATACTGACCAATGCATTCCAACCTTTTTTAAACATAATATTAATCTCCGATTGTTAAACAGTAACTACTTTTTCTCGCCGTACTTAAATGCCCGTCTGCGATTATTGGCCCCACGCCATGATATGTGAACCCACCCAGAATTAGGAACACCTCTTACAGGATATTCCCGTATAAGTTGATCATAGTCAAGATTTCTGCGACACCAGTCATATAGATCATCGTTGCTAACACCAGCAACCTCTATATCCCCGGCCCCTCCTTTGGGGTGGCTTTTCCGTGTAAAATAGGCAGCCCACGAAGTAGGGAGGGTGGGCTTCATCCGTCGATCCCGGCACCAATGGATATACGCTGCTCTTGTAATCTCCCGTTCAAGGGGTTCTCCCCGATACCACGAGTTTACTGTTGTCCTCCCGTGGGTATCTCGAATCGGC
>JAAGZL010000542.1 GCA_024206335.1 Gammaproteobacteria bacterium | reverse complement strand
CGGGCCCGCTGTATTGCCCGTAATGATGCCCTCAGAGCCATCTGCGGTGTTCTTACACACTCGCCCTACAACTGCATCGAGTACAAGGTTTAAGGCTGTAGTGAGCGCCACAGAAGCGTCAGCGCCTGTATGTGTACCGTCATACAAGTGCAGTATCGAGTCCGATGGTATAACCATTCCGTCGTAAGTCGCGTCTGCGTAATACTCGGGCACGACTATTGCGGGTGCGGTGGCAACAAGGCTGTAATTACTCGCTGCATCCTTGTGCACAAAGTGCACGTGTTGCGTAGAACCCACCTCGACATTACTCATGACCAACGGTTGTGAGCCCGTGCTCGTAACCGCACCAAACGCAGAGTCATTTGCAGTTGTGCGCAGATGATCTTGTCCTGCTTCAACTTGCTCAGGGGTGGGTTTGGTGGTGGTGTCTGTAGCAACAGTAAAGAGAATACCGGTTGCCTCGTTAGAATCTACTTTGCAGAGCAACCCTTGAAAGTTTCCTTCGGATGTAGGATTTATCAGGGTGGGAGAAACGCTGTCATCCGGCAGATAAGCAGGATAAGCACCGATTGCAGGTATGAGGGCAAAAGGCTTGCCGTCAGCACCGTGAGTAACACCTACATCAATACCCATACCAGTTAATTGACCTGCTTGTGACGGGGTAAAGCCGTCAGTCTCATACGGATCAGCAGTTACTAATACGCCATCGAGTCCAGGGTGCGTTCCATCGTCTGATGCGTTGTTCGAATATGT
>JAAGZL010000541.1 GCA_024206335.1 Gammaproteobacteria bacterium | reverse complement strand
GCCGAGAGTCAACTTAACACGTTTTCACGGTGTGTTTGCAGCAAACAGCCGGTTTCGATCAGAGGTCACGCCTGCGAGGAGAGGGCGGCAGGGTAAACCTGAGCAAGTACCGGCAGAAAGACGCCGAGCCATGGGTTGGGGGCGACGACGCAAGCGGGTATTCAGGATCGACGGAGAGGTCTGCAAACACTGTGGTGGGCGTGTAAGAGTAGTGGCCTGTATCGACGATCAGCCGACAATCGGCCGCAGACTAGATCACCTGGATAAGAAGGGCGGTTGGGTAACTCCGATGAGCCTGTTGCCTGAGGGGCGGGGCCCACCGGGAGCGGGCGCGTATTTCTGATCAAGAGCAACCTGGCATCAGTTCTCAGAGCTACTTTTGAAGAAGTGGTCAGGCAACCTGTTGTTGTTTGCCGGATCGAAATCTCGACACCAGCTGTAACAGAGTGTGGTCGCCTAAAAAACACCGAAGTAAAATTTCCACCTAAACAAATCGCTCACCATTGACTGCAGAAAACGCCATCAGGACAGCTGGCTTCTTGAGATGGGGTGCTTTATGCTTCCTATACCTCCCTGCTAAGGGAGTATACGTTAATAGCGTATCGAGGGTTCGAATCCCTCTCTCTCCGCCAAATATAATCCTTAACTAATTGATAGTTAAGGTTTCTTTGTTTTTCAACTCTATATGGTGTACGGAATAGTGTACGGATTAACTTGAAAAACAGTCGATTTTGAGAGCAGCCGGTTTATTCCGAAATTATTCAATATGCCGGTTTTGTCAAGTTGCCCGACGTAAGAAAAACATAGTGTGCTCACAACCACATTCTTGTTCAGCAGGCGCACGTCACCTGCTGCCACGTTTCAAATGATCGACTTCTTAGCAACCGATAATTGGCTGCACGAAGCAAGTGCCGACCGATGCGAATGAGATTGTGAACTTGGCTGTGAACGGTCAGGAAACGTTGTACCTGATCAGGTGACTTGAACCGTCGCTCCTGTGCTCGGGTATGCTCATGCGATACCTCGGCACGATTATTTGCATAACGCTCATGGCAGTGCATTGAAGTGGGCATGATTACTTTTCTCGCCGCGCTGTAACTGGGGAGCTTGTCCGTGATTAATAGCCGCGCAGTGCATCCTTGCCCCTTCATGAGTTTCTTGAAAAAAAACACCGCCGCCCGCCTGTCCTTGTGCTTTTGCACCAGAATGTCGAGAACATCACCGTCCTGATCTACGGCGCGCCACAGGTATCGTCGCTCGCCTTGGGCCGTCACAATATAAACTTCATCCAAGTACCAGGTGTCGCCAAGAGAGCCTCGATGTTTCTTGACCTTTCGAGCGTACGCAGGACCGAATTTGTTGCACCAACTGCGAATTGTTTCGTAGGAAACGGCTATCCTTCGCTCGACCAAAAGATCTTCAACATCGCGGAAGCTAAGACAGAACCGATGATTTAACCAGACCGCATGGTCAATGATTTCAGGAGAAAAACGATATCCGTGGTACGGTGATTTGGTTGGGTTCATGCCACTATTTGGCCGATTGGACCTTAAGTTGACAATACCGTTTCATGTATAAATCCGTTTAAAATTTAAACCGCTTTCCTTCTACTTGTAGAGTATTGATGGCAGCCAGGTTGCCAACGACTCGAAATACCATATCAAAGCCATTGCGACTACCCCCAGACAGATAAACGGAATTGCACCTGCGTATATTTGCCCAGTGGTAATCTCTTTAGGAGCAGCAGCACGTAAATAGAATAACGAAAATCCAAATGGCGGCGTTAAGAAGCTCGTCTGAAGATTAATCGCGATTAAAATCGAAAGCCAAATTGGATCAAATCCCATGAGCATCAGTACCGGCGCCACGATCGGTAGGACAATCACCGAAATTTCCACAAAATCAAGAAAAAATCCAAGCACGAAAATAAATGCCATGGTGAATAGAAAAGCACCTGTCGCACCACCTGGCATCGTGGCCAAGAACTGCTCAACATGTTCATCACCCCCCAGCCCACGGAATACTAACGAAAAGACACTTGCCATGAGTATCGTGGCAAAGATCATCGATGTTATGGTCATTGTTGACGTCATAACAGGTTTGATCATCTTTGCCTTTATTATGCGCCTGAGAGACATAAGGACGGCAACAGCGGAACTAATAACAAGGGCTAGTGAAACTGCCCCCATCAAGTAGTCGAAGCCGGAGACATTTTCTTGCTGTAGTCGGATTGGGTGAAATTTCACGATGACTGCGAGAATTCCGAGCGCGGCTACGCCAAGTGCAATATGGAGGTTCTTTCCTGGCAATCGCAAGCCTGCCAGCAACACCGCCCCGATTGCTCCAACAGAGGCTGCCTCGCTCGGTGAAGCAATACCAGCCAAAATCGAACCTAGAACTGCAACGATCAGGAGAACTGGAGGAAAAATTGCAGTGCCCGCTTCTAAAAAACTCGGACGTTTCATCTCTACTTGAATCGCAGGTGCCGATTGCGGCGATAAATATGCTTTTGCAAGAACATATAATATATAGATGACAACCAATGCAATCCCCGGAATAAGTGCCGCGGCAAATGTCTGCCCTACGGAGATTGTTTCGATGTTAAATTTGCCCTGGCTGTATTGCGCTTGTTGATATGCGTTTGACATCACATCAGACAGGATAATCAATAGCGTGGAAGGCGGGATGATCTGGCCAAGGGTTCCAGAGGCGCAAACCATTCCTGACGCAAGCCGCGGGTCATAGCCATTTCTCAACATGGTCGGTATAGCGATCATTCCCATTGCCACCACGGTTGCGCCGACGATACCCGTCGAGGCGGCAAGCAGCGCACCTACCAGAATGACGGATACGCCTAGCCCACCTCGAATGTTTCCGAACAGGCGGCCCATGGTTTCGAGCAGTTCTTCGGCAATGCCATTCTTTTCCAGCACCAACCCCATGAAAACAAACAACGGGATAGCAATCAGCACGTTGTTTGTCATAACGCCAAACAGGCGTTGACCAAGCGCACCTAATAGCGCGACATCGAAGTGGCCCGAGGCCCACCCGATTCCCGCGAACAAAACACCAACTCCTGCTATTGTGAAGGAGGCCGGATACCCTCTAAGGATCGCAACGACTAAAACCACGAACATTACAATATCGAGATATTCCATCATTTCGATTTCAACCTTGCAGATTCTTCGATGACGTTTGCGATCGCTTCAATAATCAAGGTTACACAAAACAGCGGAATGAGCGTTTTCAATAAAAATGACGCGGGAATCCCACCGACTGAAATAGCGCCTTCAAATATCTTCCAGCTATTTCTAACCGAAGGGAAGGAGACCCAAAAAATCACGATAGAGGAAGGGATCAGGAAAAATAAAGCACCGCATATATTGGTAATACTTCTTCCTCTATCGCTCAGTTTCGCGTAAAAAATGTCGACCCGAACGTGTTCGTCTTTTAACAAGGTATACCCTGCTCCAAGCATAAATAGTGAAGCGTGCATATAGAGAACACCCTCAGTTAAAAACACGAAACTAATGCCATACACATACCTCAATATCACAATTGAAAACTGCAAAAGCACCATTAATAATGATATCCAGCAGACAACTGACCCGATTGCAGTGTTAACACCTTTCAATACAGGCAATATCCCAGGCATTAGGCAACTCCTATCACGGTTGGCATGCTACAACTACTCAGGAAGGATACGAGTAGTTGAGATTGCGGGCATTCATTGCGCCATTATCCGCGTAAACCATATAGTCGGATATACTGCTCCGGTATTCCAAAAAGCTTTTTGTAGTGCGTCGAAGAAGATCGTCGTCAGCTTCCAGCAACTCATTCATAACCTCGCCGGCGGCATTGCCCATTTTAATGATGATATCTTCGGGAAGAGCCCTGACTTTAACGCCTTTTTCTGCAACTAAGAATTTCAACGCGCGTGCGTGCTTGGTCGTATATTCAGTCCAGACGTCGTTGTAAAGTGAACCACAGGCGTAGGCAACAGCCTGCTTTAGATCATCCGGCAGCGCGTTATAAACTTTTTTATTCACCACACACTCTTCTGCAGACGAGGGTTCGCCAATCCCAGGCCAATAATAGTTTTTCGCGACCTGGTCAAATCCAAGCGCGGAATCTGACCAGGGGCCAATGAACTCGCCAGCGTCGATCGCGCCGGATTGCAGCGCCTGAAACATAGCGCGCCCACCCATAGCCTGAACCGCCGTTCCCAATTTTGACATCATTTCCGAGGCAAGCCCGGTTGTGCGGTAGCGAAGCCCCTTAAGATCGTCTGCAGATTTGAGCTCATTGCGGAACCAGCCGAACCACTGCGGCCCGGAATTTCCGCATAAGAATGGCTTCAAATCGAATTGAGCATAAAGCTCATCGTAAAGAGCCTGCCCACCACCATGAACGAGCCAGCCCAGTTGTTCATCGGCGCGGAGACCAAACGGTTGCGATCCGAACAATAAAAAGTTTTTGGATTTTGAGCCCCAGTATGCCGGTACGGCATGGTAGAGCTCTGCGGTTCCCTCGGATACGGCATCAAAAACTCCGCGACCAGGCACCAATTCTCCTGCGGCGTATAGCTTGACCTGAATCCGGCCACCGGATAGTGCGGTTATTCTGTTCGCAAGTTGTTGTGCGGCAACACCCGGGCCAGGCAGATTTTTTGGCCAGGCGGTAACCATTTTCCACTTTCGTACATCCTGTGCTATCGCGGGTGCAGGGAATGCAGCTGACGCAACGGCACCGGCACCAGCAACTTTGATAAAGTCTCTACGTTTCATAATATTCTCCTCGGTTTAGAATGCATTTATTTGGCTACCTACAAAATTGCAGGAAGATCCAAACGTTTTTCTTGTGCCCAATCTAGCGCTATTTCGTAACCCGCGTCGGCATGGCGAATAACGCCCATAGCCGGGTCATTCCATAGAACCCTTTTTAAGCGGCGCTTTGCATCATCGCTACCGTCTGCGCAAATTACAACCCCGGCATGCTGACTGAATCCCATACCGACTCCACCGCCATGATGGAGACTGACCCAGGTAGCACCTGACGCGCAGTTGACTAGTGCGTTCAGGAGCGGCCAGTCGGAAACGGCATCTGACCCGTCTTTCATCGCCTCCGTTTCACGATTAGGTGAGGCCACGGAGCCGGAATCGAGATGATCTCGACCAATGACGATCGGAGCCTTGAGCTCTCCACTCCGAACCATTTCGTTGAAGGCCATTCCCAGGCGATGACGATCGCCCAAGCCAACCCAGCAAATTCGAGCGGGTAGGCCCTGGAATGCGATACGTTCCTTCGCTATATCGAGCCACTTGTGGAGTTGTGGGTCATCGGGGATTAACTCTTTCACCTTTGCATCGGTTTTATAGATGTCCTCAGGATCGCCAGAGAGTGCAACCCAACGAAAGGGACCAATTCCCTTGCAGAACAGTGGTCGAATGGGCATTGTCAACTTATCAAATTCAGGTGAAATATGATAACAAATTTCAGCTTACATCATATTTCAGACACAGCTAACCCTATCCCATTCAATAAACGATCGATCTCGCAGAATTCTATTATTCTTGGCTTTCATCATGTGTCTTCCCAAACGAAACAGGTTATTCACAACACCATGACAAGCAAGAAATCGTTGAGCATGATGCTGAGATTTGAACCTCCTCATCTGTCGTTCCTGTTGCCTGGTTGGCTGGTGTGAAAGTTCACATCGGTTGTTTTCATATTGCTCAGTTGAATGCTCAATACTGGGCATTACTTCCCTCTTTGCAGCAGAATAACTTTTCAATTTATCGGTG
>JAAGZL010000540.1 GCA_024206335.1 Gammaproteobacteria bacterium | reverse complement strand
CCAGTACTATGGAGGCAGAATTGAAGGCTCTGACCAACCTAAACTACAATACCTATCTGGATCACCAACACACATACAGTTCAGTCCAACAAATACCCCTGGACTGTTTGGGGTGTACGTAAAGTGTTACCTACTGCTCTCTGATATACTGAACTAACTGCACCTAATCTTGCTGCTATTGGCATGGCGTAACATCCTTGTCTCCAAACTGGGTTAAAAACTGTATCTGATCTGTCTACTATTAGCACTTCATATAAAAGCATTGAACCTATCCATCCACTAATTTGAGCTGTATGCATTAAGTGTGAACCTATTAATCTTCCTGGATCATTGAGTATGACTATGTGTACGTGGAACCAAGGGAGTCTAGTAACTCTTGCTATGTTGTTCTGCCTACTAATGTACTGTTAGGTTCTTCCAATGAAAGTAGTTTGTCTCCATGTGTCTGTGTTACTAATAGCTTAGATGAATAGGATAATACGCTCCTCATAGAGTACTAAACCCCTCCTTGGGCACTAAAAAATGCTGCTTATGAGAGGACCCGTTCCAGGCTATGAGGAATACTACTGATGTTGCTAACAAATAGGTATCATTGTACGGGATCTGGTCTATGAAGGAGTGAAAGTTTGACATACTGTTGGTTGCGGTTATTCCTTCTCTGAAACAAACACATGGTCTCTCTGACTACAGTTATGGAGTCATATACAGTTGGGTAAAACATATCTCTTCCAATATAAAAGGCTTTTTGTCCAGGTGTCTCAAATTCTGCTAGTCCTTGTCTCCAAACTGGGTTAAAAACTGTATCTGATCTATCTACTATTAGCACTCCTCATAGAGTACTAAACT
>JAAGZL010000539.1 GCA_024206335.1 Gammaproteobacteria bacterium | reverse complement strand
CTCAGCAAGCTCATCTGAGCGGCAGCTTTGAAGAAAGCAGGCCTTCGGAGCAAGGATTTGGGCGGCGACTAGCGACCCAACTGAGACACTCATGCCCTTGCCCAACCTCTAACGCAGCGGGCACTTTGTCCGACCCTAATGCACCTACATGGGTATGGTGATAGAATTGTCGACAGATATTTGCGTGTGATTTATATTCCAAGTCAAAATTTTACTCCTGAATAACCCCTTTCCAGAAAACACTATGCTTAAAACATTCGACAAAAGTGCTGGCTCAGAAGATATTGTCAATGCATTAACAAGTGACGGAGGCGCAATCGTTGCAAATCAGATACCCCTTGATTTAGTGGATAATGTTATTGGTGAACTGCGCCCTCATTTTGATAGTCAGGGTCACAAGTTCGCGAACGATTTTAATGGCTATAAGACTTTGCGATTAGGTGGTATTTTGGCCCTTTCGCGTTCTTCGGCAGAATTGATCGCACATAGGCGCGTAATGGAGATTGCCGATGCCATTTTAAAACCAAATTGCGAAAACTATCGAATCGGAAGTTGTACAGCCATTGAAATTCTTCCAGGCGAAAAAGCACAGGTATTACATCATGACGATGATTTTTACCCGCTTCGAATTCCAAATGTTGAGTTTCAAATAAGCGCTATGTGGGCACTTGACGACTTCAACATTGAAAATGGTGCGACCCGAGTTATCCCAGGTAGCCACCGCCAACGAGACTTCTCGGAATATGACGAAACAGATGTGGTACAGGCTGTAATGCCAAAAGGATCGGTACTTTTTTATCTTGGCTCAACAATCCATGGGGGTGGTGCCAATAAGTCAGTCCAGCCCCGATCTGGCCTAATTAACACTTACAGTCTAGGTTGGCTGCGTCAAGAGGAAAACCATTATTTAACTATCCCCCGAGACGTGGCGGATAGTTATCCTGATCATATACGCCGGCTGATGGGTTACCAGGTTCACGGCAAGTATCTTGGCGTCTATCCGGGTGATCCAGACAACCTCTGGTTCGACGCTTGATGGTATTCTGGGGGCACAATACTTAATTATCCCCACCTACCTTTGCATCTTTAAAGAAAACATCTTGCCGTCGGTTTCCCCTTTGTGAATTAAGGTGACAGTTAACTTAATTGAATCCTTCGGCGAATTAAGGTGACAGTTAACTTAATTGAATCCTTCGGCGTCCGCTGTTAGAAGTGGCCCCCGATTATTGGATAGCTCCCTTAGGAGTTATTTTCCACGACATCAGGCTGCCTCTGGCAAACTGATTACGGCTGGGGGACAGATTACGGCCGGGGGACACACGCTTTACCAGATTACGGCCGGGGGACACACGCTTTACCAGGCTGATCCTCAATCAATTCCTGCTTGTTCCTGATGAAGCACGGGCGGGATTGGTCGGATTTCGGAGTATCGACCGATGATTTTCTTAGGGTGTGTGTCCTATTGTTTGATTGTTTGCCGTTGCATGCAAGCTACGGCGGCTGCGCTTTCGCTTTCGGTCCGGTTTCTTCGCGAGTTTGCCCAGATCGATTTCTTCGCGCGTGAATTTGGCCTGTGTTGGAATCTCGGCACAATCGCCGAATTTCTTCGCGGCACGGAACATCGCCAGCGCATTTTCCGGTTTTACGCCTGGATGTAGCGAATTGGATGAACAGAGGATATGCCCGCCACCCGGCGAACCACTCATTATGGTACGGCGGGTTTCCTTTTCCACGTCTTGCGGGGTGCCAAATACCAGCAGATCGAGGCAGTCCACATTGCCGAACATGCATACCCGGCCTTCCAGATAACCCTTGGTTTCTTCGATGGTCATACATTGAGGTTGAATTGGATGGAAACCGTCAAAACCGATCTCGATCATTTCATCCAGCAGAGCCCACATATTGCCATCGGAATGCTTCACAACCTTCATGCCTCTGGCATGAGCGTAGTCGATGATCTCTTTCTTGTAAGGTTTGATGAACTTGCGGTAATGGTCCATCGACATCAACATAAAATCGTTACCGGTGAGGTCACCATCGAGTATCACCACGTCCGCCCCTATGTCATGGGAAATATCTATCACCGCCTTGTTGAAATCGGTTGTTACGCGACCAACAGCGTGGACCATATCCGGAGATAAGGTGACAGTTAACTTAATTGGGAGATAAGGTGACAGTTAACTTAATTGAAGCCCCACGACGGAGATAAGGTGACAGTTAACTTAATTGAAGCCCCAGGGAATGGCTAACCTGACGGGTAGTCAAATTGCGGAATGCTCTTTTCCGCTTTCATGCGATACCGATAATACAAACCACTATGCGCGCATCGGTAGGCCGTTGTGCCGGTAATGCCTTTGTGAATTCAGAGATGGTCTTAGGAAGTAAGGATGACTCTGCACCAATCAGATCTTTCCGAACACGGGTGTTGTGGGGACGCAATACCTAATTATCCCCACCCAACTTTGGCCCAGGCTTCTTCTTTTGCTTGTTCCGATATAACAATATCTCCGCTTTTTGGATAAACGATACCCTACCCAACGGGCGACCAGTGCTCGCGAGCGAGATCAATGGGGTCAGACTCACTGCTGTCCCAGATAATTGAAAGTTAGTTTGATAATTTACCCAAACAAGAGTGGTCACCCCGGCCCTCGAGCCGGGGTCTATCTCTGCCGGCTTCCCAGGCATGCTAACGGGTTGATTTTAAAGCTTGCCACATTCGGAAAAATCCACCGGGTCGAGCGCTGTAAAATGG
>JAAGZL010000538.1 GCA_024206335.1 Gammaproteobacteria bacterium | reverse complement strand
TGGCGGAGAGGGTGGGATTCGAACCCACGATACGTTGCCGTATACACACTTTCCAGGCGTGCTCCTTCAGCCGCTCGGACACCTCTCCAAAACAAGGGCGCAAGGTTAAACCAGATTGTCCTTATACGCAATCTCCCAGGGTGGTTTTCTGCCTAAAAACCTCTCTCCCGCACCCATTTACCTGCTGCCATCGCCAGGGAAGTGAGATATTCAGCCCCTACAGCCAGAGCTCCCTCATCAAAATAAAACTGACTGGAGTGGGCCGGGGCGATGCCCTCTGCCATATTCCAGGCTCCGATCCTTACATAACACCCCGCTGCATGTTCCAGAAAACAGCTAAAATCTTCGGCCCCCATGTTTGTCCTCACGAAGTCGGCCACGCTATTTTCTCCCAGAGCAGCACGGGCCGTCTTTCTCGCCAGTTGCACAATATCCGGCCGGTTGATGATGGCGGGTATACCTTCATCCAACTCAACATCCACCTTGGCATGGTAGCGTTGTGCGACTGCCATTGAGATTTGACGAATCTTCTGTTTCAGGTCGGCGCGTATGTCCTCATCCCGGGCATAGACCGCACCTTCCAACACCACCGTTTCTGCTATCACATTGGCGGCGGCTCCCGCCTGGAAACGGCCGATGCTGACCACCGCAGGATTGCTCGGCGTTATGGCGCCGGATGTCAGCGCCTGCAACTCCTGGGTCAGCTCGGCACCGACCCTGATGGCATCTATGGCCTCCTGGGGACGGGCTGCATGTCCACCGCGTCCGGTCAGCTCTATTTTGAACACATCCCGGGAGGCGCTCACCACACCCTCATTGACTACCACTTTACCAACAGCGTGATTACAGTCCAGATGGGCGCCAAATATCATCCCAACACCCTTCAGTGTACCCTCTCTGATCATGGCCCTGGCACCGGTGGCCACCTCTTCCGCAGGTTGAAACAGAAGACGCACCGGCAACGGTGGCGGCTCCTTTGCGCCTGCTAACGCCATGGCTACTCCCAGCAGAATGCTGGTATGACCATCATGTCCACATGCGTGCATTACGCCTGGATTCTCAGAGGCAAAACTCAAACCGGTATCCTCCTCTATCGGCAGGGCATCCATATCCGCCCGCAGTACAATTACTGGCCCATCCTGCTGCCCGGCGATATCTGCTACCACCCCGACCCCGGCGATACCTGAGGTGTAAGAAACCCCGTACTGCCCCAAGGTCTGGCACACCGTTTCTGCCGTTCGATACTCCTGCCAAGAGAGCTCAGGGTGTCTATGCAGATCATGCCTGATGGCAATCATCTCCCGTTCAATTTCCGGTGTTATCCAATGCATCAATGTTTCCTGTGGTGTTTTTTCAATTTTTGTTTACCTCAACCGTCTGTTTTCTAGTATATTCCACCCACGGTTAATAGTTCACCTCGGTAGTCATCAGATGGCAAAAAACAGATCTGGCAAAAAGAAATTCAAACAGCAACCAACCAGAGCGGATGTAGCAGACCGCCACCAACTGTATGAGCTGTCGGTACAGTGCGCAGAGTCTGAAATAGACTTCGTGGACGACACCTATCGTGAGTTGCGGGGGCAGCGGGCAAAGCTGCTGCGGGAAGACTTCTGTGGGACCGCAAACGTATGTTGTGAGTGGGTCAGCAAACGAAAGAATAATCATGCCATCGGGGTCGACATAGACCAGGAGGTACTGGACTGGGGTAGAGAGCAGAAGGTGAACACGCTTAGCTCTGGGCAACAGAAACGCATCAGCTTGATCTCTGATGATGTATTGAAGGCTGCAACCAAATCCCCAGATATCGTCTCTGCCATGAACTTCAGCTACTGGCTGTTCAAACGACGCAAGGATCTGCTGAAGTACTTTAAAACGGTACGTTCCGTACTGAAAAATGATGGGATATTTTTCCTCGATGCATATGGCGGCTACGACTCATTCAAAGAGATTGTTGAAGAGCGCTATGTAGATGAGGGTGACTTCAACTACATCTGGGAGCAGGAGAAATACGACCCCATCAGCGGCGATCTTATTTCCCACATCCACTTCTCCTTTCCCGATGGCTCACGTCTGGATAACGCCTTTACCTACGACTGGCGGCTGTGGACCGTGCCTGAGATTCAAGACCTGCTGAATGAGGCCGGATTCAGCAAGATCACAGTCTATCTGCAGGGTTGGGATGAAGATGGTGAGCCCGACGGCATATTTGAACCCACTACCGTGGGTGATGCCGATGCTGGCTGGATCTGCTACCTGACCGCAGAAAAATAACCCCAAACAAAACCTGTCGCCTTCATAGTATCTGGTTGTCTCTCCTTATTCCCTGCTATATATTACGCTGTAGTTCAATACTGGATATCCCATGACTGGAAGGCAGAAAAAAAAGCAGTGCCATTTGGCTGGCAGGATCTGGATAGAGGGCCCCGAAGGTACCTTTCTGGGTTATGGCCGGGTTGTGCTACTGGAGAGGATCAGGGAGCACGGCTCCATCAGTGCGGCAGCCCGCTCCATGGAGATGTCATACCGTCACGCCTGGGAACTGGTGGATTCCATGAACCGCCAAAGCCGCTCACCCGTAGTGGTTAAGAGTACCGGTGGTCGTGGCGGTGGCGGCGCCCAGGTTACCAATGCAGGCGAACAGGCAGTTGAATCATTCTGGTCAGTTCATCGTGAGTTTAAGGAATTTCTTCAGACCAGAAGCAACAAGCTGAAACTCTAGTAAGCCGTTAGGTATTTACTAGCCAGCCCCAAGAAAGTCCGCCGTAACAAACTCTGCAATCGCCTGAATATCGTTAATATCCAACAATGGCAGATTGGTCGGTTCAGATAACGCACCATCTGTCGCAATAGCAATAATATCGGGATCATCAGGAAAAATCAGCGGCTTGCCCACACTGGGTCTATGTAGTTCGAGCTTAGGGAACGCCTCGTGTTTATAACCTTCAACCAGCACCAGATCTAGACTGCTCTGATCCAGACGGTTTAGCATCTCCTGTAGCTGTGGATCCCCTTCCCCATCTGTCTCCACCATTAGCGCCCAGCGTCGGCCTGATGCGATCAGCATTTCACTGGCGCCAGCCTTGCGCAGTTCATAGCTATCCTTGCCCGGGGTATCTATATCAAAATCATGATGGGCATGTTTGATCATGCCGACCCGCAAACCACCGCTGCATAGCAATGGCAGCAACTGTTTGAGCAGGGTGGTCTTGCCGGTTCCACTATAGGCGGCAAATCCAAGTACCGGTATTTTACTCTCTAACATTGTCCTGTCTTGGGTAACGGTTGTTACCTGTAGATGTATATCTGTCCACAACCTCAGGCCACATAATTTATCACAGTTTCCAACTGGCAGTTACGCGGTTTTCACCCACATAAAAAAAAGGCCAGTGGATACTGGCCTTTCCTGGTTTTCGCTAACCTTGGTGGTTCCTGTTGTAGCTGGTGTTCTATTAACCTGCCTTTTTTATTCCATGCAGCATCACCAACAATTCTGCCTCGCTGGGGCTTACTCCAAGCTCATCCACTAGGTGACTGGCATTCGCGCCCTTTTGCACCATCTGAATCGCCTCGCCATACGGGCGGTCATCGCTGTGAAGGGATTCGATACTCTCCTGCCGATGTATCAGATCTCTGCCACTGCGTTCCAGTTTGGCGACCCGCTTATCCACCCCTACGGCACCAGCACACATGGCATTGGTAGTGGTGGAGAGTTGTTCTATCTGCCTGCCCATATCCATGATACGGCCATTTTGCCGACGAATAGTGCGCGCCTGAACCAGCATAAATAACATGGCCATACACCCAACACTGATTAACATTATCAATTCCGGTTTCATGCTCTCACCCATCATGCGTAATCATCAATATGAGGCCCATCCTCATCAGGCAGTGGCTTCCGCTTCTTCTGCTTCTCTTCCTTATCCTTATCCGTCTTGGGGGTCTGTTTTTCCCCAATACTCCTTCCCGGCCTGGTAGGCCACACTGGTTTGACTGGATATGGTTCACGGATATCAGGCATATACTATCTACATATCTTGAGGCTATCGCTATTACAGCATAGCAACTTCAGCCCATTCATCATCAGTCAGCAGCTTGTGCAGATCAACCACGATCAGGAGATTACTGCCCATAGTGGCGATTCCCTGGATGTATCTTGAACTCTCTTCATTGCCAACATTCGGTGCCGAGTCAATCTGGTTCTCAGTCAGTTCCACCACTTCGGCCACTGCATCCACCAGGATTCCCACTACCTGTTTATCGCTCTCTATAATGACAATCCTGCTGGTATCAGTAACATCGCCAACTGGCAGACCAAAACGCGACCTGGTATCAATCACAGTGACCACATTACCCCGTAGATTAATGATCCCTAGGACGTAATCAGGTGCACCAGGTACCGGAGCAATCTCAGATACCCTCAGCACCTCCTGTACATGCATCACATTTATGCCATATGTCTCGTCTTTCAGACAAAATGTAACCAACTGGATAACCGGTTCACTCCCTGAGTCATCAAAATCGTCTATGCTCATCTATTCTCTCCCACTCAATGTTCTCTGTACCGTCAAAATCCAGTCATTACCAAGGTAACAACTAGAATCCTGCATTATTCATGCCTGATTTTCTGCAATAAAGCCTCTATATTCAGCAGCACTGATAGTTTTTCTGTTATTGTCCCTGCCATCCATAGGCGGTCGGGGTGCGCACCGGACCAACGTATATCATCTTTTTCAAAAAACACCGGCTTTGCCAGACTATCGCAGGCCAAACCAAAACTATTGTCTCCAATAATCAGGATATGACTACCCTTATCCCTGGAGCCAGAGTCATCCTGAAGTTTTTCCGGTATCAACAGCTTGGCTGTATCCACCACAACCACCTTTTGATCACGATGTTGTAGCACTCCCATATGCCAATCTGGTTGCCCCGGAATTGCGGTAAGTTCTGTCTCCCATTTTACAATATTGTCCAGTGCCAGCAGTGGGGTGGCCAGTGTCATGCCACGCACCTTAAACAGCAGGCATTGGAATCTTTCACGCGCCCACTCAGGCACTTCTCTCAACTTGTGACTTTCTCTGCTCTCCTCAGCCTGCTCCAGTTGCTCGACTTCCAACTCAGGTAGATCTTTTGCTGCTGGCCGAATTGCAACTATCTCTGCAGTTTCCCGCTGGGCCCTGGTCTTTATCTCAGGTTCACTATATTCATCTACCTCACTCAGCAGTGATTCCAGGTAGTTGTTTATAATCTGATCCTGATCTTCAAGCTTGGTTGAGTCCTTGTGCTTATCTCTATTCAACCCACCATCTCCTGTCCAGATGGGGTATGTTCACTATTGTGCAAAAACTCCAGTAATTTGGCATAAGCCAACACACCATGAGAATTAGGACTATAAAGCGTTGGTGGTATACCTGCCTTGCTTGATTCCCGAAACTTGGTATCAACCGGTATCACACCATCCCACAACATCTCTGGATACTGCTCCTGCAGAAAGTTTAGGCTATCAAATGAGGCCTTGGTCCGACGGTCAAAAAAGGTTGGCACAATGGTGTATGGCAGTGCCACTTCCTGGGAGCGTAATATCATTTTCAGGGTGTGCAGCATACGCTCCAGCCCCTTCAGTGCCAGAAATTCGGTCTGCACCGGCATGATCAGTCGTTCACAGGCTGCCAGGGCGTTCACCATCAACACACCCAGCATGGGTGGGCAATCAATAAGTACATAGTCAAAGCGATCGGACAGGGTGTTCAAGGCCTGCTTCAGCACCAATCCCATTCCTTCAAGACGTCCGCTCTGTCGGTCCAGGGTCGCCAGCGCCATGGATGCCGGTAACAGTTGCAGACCATCGGTACCTGTATCACGTATAAGCTCATGTGGGTCCAGCTGTTCCTTATCCATCTTGGCCCGAAACAGGGAGTAAGTACTATGCTCCAACGAGTCAGGGTCGTAACGAAAATAGCTGGTCATGGAGCCGTGTGGATCAATATCTACCAACAGAGTGCGCAAACCCCAACTAGCCAGAAGTCCCCCCAGGGTGACAGTGGTAGTGGTTTTACCTACACCACCTTTCTGATTGGCGATAGTCCAAACCCTCATTGCCCGCCCCGCTTGCGGTAGTCACTTCCACCCTTGCGCTCATCGGCCTGGGTCTTGATGATCAAGGCAACGCGCCGGTTATCCTGCCTGCCATCCGCAGTAGCATTATCTGCCCTTGGCCGGTACTCACCATAGCCTATAGCCGCCATCTTGCCAGAATTAACCTTGAATCGGCCTAGAAGGTGTACCACACTGGCAGCACGGGCTGCAGATAGCTCCCAGTTAGAGGGAAACAAGATGGTCTTGATCGGCACATTATCGGTATGGCCCTCCACCTCAATCTGATTCGGTAACTGAGAAATTATTCTGGCCACACTCCTTATCATGCTGATGGCCTTACGCGACAGCCTGGCACTGCCACTGGGAAACAGGGCCTTGCTCTTCATCTCAACCTCTACCCCTCGAGCTGTCTTAGTGACGGTGACCAGTTCTTCATCGACAAAGGGGGCTAGGGCTGACTTGAGATTCTCAGCGGTCTTGTCTAGAGTAATATCGGTTTTGCCCTTGCCGCTATCACCCGCCTTGCCAGTACCACCACCCTCGGGCTGCCCCCTAGTGTCATATACCTCTTCATCTACCTTATCCAATGGGTCACTTACATCCGACGACTCCAAACTGCCAGGCTCGGACGCCGCATATTCACCGGCAACTGGCACAATAGTACGCACCTTCTCGCCGACCTGAATCGGATCAAGGCTTTGAGCCGAGGTGAGAAAGGCATCGGTCAAGGTCTCTGATAACACCCTATACTTCCCATCATTAACTGACGAGATAGAGTACATAACCACAAAAAAAGCAAATAACAGGGTGATAAAGTCAGCATAGGATACTAGCCAACGTTCGTGGTTTTCATGTTCTTCATGTCTTCTCTTTCTGGCCATTTCGCTTCTCAGTTAAGATAGCCCTGTAACTTTGACTCAATATTGCGTGGATTTTCTCCCTCAGCAATGGAGACTACACCTTCAACAATCATATCTCTGTAATGTGATTTACTCATGGCAATGGACTTTAGTTTGTTGCCAAATGGGATCAGGAACAGATTAGCCAGGCCCACACCATAAATAGTTGCCACAAAAGCTGTAGCAATACCACTTCCAAGTTTTGATGGATCTGCCAAATTCTGCATCACATGAATCAATCCCATGACCGCACCGATAATACCGATGGTGGGAGAGTAGCCACCCATAGACTCAAATACCTTTGCCGCTTGTAAATCATGCTGTTCACGACTTTCCAGTTCCACCTCAAGTATAGTGCGTATTACCTCAGGCTCTGTTCCATCCACCAACAACTGCATCCCCTTACGTACAAACAGATCTGGCTCTGTTTCTGCTATCTCCTCCAGCCCCAACAACCCCTCTTTCCTGGCGACATTACTCCAGCTAACCAATTTATCTATAGATGCATTCAAGTTTAGTCCCGGAGGAAAAAACACTGACCCTGATACTCGTATAGCATGTAAAAACACGCTCATAGGCGTCTGGAGTAAAATGGCACCTATGGTCCCACCAACCACAATCACCATAGCCGGACCATTAGCCAGTGAATCAATGTGTCCGCCTTCCAGGGCATTACCTCCAATGATGACGGCTACTGCTAAAAGTATGCCAATGATACTTAGAATATCCACTAAACAGCCTTAACCAGAGCTGGACCAATCTCATTCAGTGGTAACACCATGTCTGATAACCCTCGCTTTTCCACCGCCTGTGGCATACCGTAGATAACACAGCTGGCCTCATCCTGACTCCACACAGTGGAGTTACACTGTTTCAGCATACTAGCACCCTGACAACCATCCGAACCCATTCCGGTTAAAATAACCGCCAGTACCGAACCACCCATGACCTGAGCTGCCGATTCAAGAGTAGTATCAATGCATGGTTTATAGGTCTCCTCCGGCTTACCATCACGAATGCGCACCTGAGCAGTGACGCCACTGCGTGAGAAATAGAGTTGTTTCCCACCCGGTGCTAGCAGGGCTACACCAGGTTGCAACCGATCTCCATCAACCGCCTCTTTTACCTCCATAGAACAGGTATTGTTCAGGCGTTCAGCAAAGGCCTTGGTGAAATTGCCTGGCATATGTATGGCCAATACCAGAGGAGTGGAAAAATTTTTAGGTAGTGAACACATCAGATTTTGTATGGCAACAGGACCACCTGTTGAGGCACCAACAACCACCAGATCATAGGACCCACGATGTACCACTTGCGGGGATTCACGCGACCTTGATGACACCACTTCTGTGGCTGTTTTATTAATAGCAGGTGGTGTTCGTATAAGTCTTCTTTGCTTGTTGCCTACAGCCAGCACTTTTTGCACCAGCATTTCAGAAAGCTGGGCTGAATTATCTGGTGTTTTACTACTCTGCTTAGGAATAAAATCCATCGCACCTGCACTCAGGGCGTCCAGCGTTTCCTTGGCCCCCTTGCTGGTATAAGACGATAGCATCAAGATAGGGGTCGGCACTTCTGACATAATCTTTTTTACTGCAGTGATACCATCCATCACCGGCATCTCAACATCCATTGTAATTACATCAGGCTTTAGATTTTTGGCCGCTTCAAACCCAGCTAAACCATCTCCTGCAGTACCAACCACCTCAATCTGCTCATCCTTAGAGAGCAACTTAGAGATGTGGCGTCTAAAAAACCCTGAATCATCTACTACCAGTACCCTGACTTTTTTCTGTATTCCACCACCTATTACCATTTGACACCACCAGGACAATCGACAGGATCAAATTCGCAGAATTGCAGTGCAAACATGTAGCAATGCAGCATCAGCCCTGGCAACTTTGGTTTATGTTGTCGCCTTATATTCATGTTTAAAATCTACGCGCATACTTTCGCAGCAACCCAGGCACATCAAGAATAAGGGCGATTTTGCCATCCCCGGTAATTGTTGCACCGGCCATACCATCCAATCCTTGCAACAGGGAACCAAGTGGCTTGATTACCACCTCCTCCTGCCCGACAAGATGGTCAACTACCAACCCTACTTGCACACCACCAACATTAACCACAACCACATGACCGGTGTTTTTCTCAGGCTCATAGTCATCATTACCTGCAACCAACCATTTGCGTAGATAGAACAATGGTAACGCCCGTTCGCGTACCATGACCATAAGCTGTCCATCCACAACATTGGTGTTATCCAAATTCAGATTAAATATCTCAACCACAGTAGATAGTGGCAAAGCAAACGGTTGCTCTGATAACTTCACCATTAAAGTTGGAAGAATAGCTAGTGTGAGGGGCAGTTTAATCACAATCATACTGCCAGTTCCCAGCTCTGAATCAATCTCTACAGAGCCATTAATCTGGGAAATACGGGTTTTGACCACATCCATACCAACGCCACGACCGGACACATCTGAAATCTCTGTTTTAGTGGAAAAACCGGGATGAAAGATGAGATTATATAGCTCCTTGTCACTCAAACGCGCGGCGGCCTCTTCATCCATCATGCCCTTTTCCACTGCCTTGGCGCGCAATATTTTAGGGTCCATACCTTTACCGTCATCAGTAATGGTCAAAAGGATATGATCCCCTTCCTGCGTAGCTGACAGAACTACGGTGCCCTTTCTGGGTTTGCCAGCCTGCTCCCGCTCATCCGGGAGTTCGATCCCATGATCCACGGCGTTGCGCACCAGATGTACCATTGGATCAGATAGGGCCTCCACCAGATTCTTATCCAGATCGGTCTCTTCACCGTGCATCTCCAGCTCAATCTCTTTCTTCATATTACGGGCTAGATCCCGTACTACTCTGGGAAAGCGACCAAAGACCTTTTTTACCGGTAGCATTCTGGTCTTCATTACCGAGTTTTGCAGGTCCGCTGTTACCACATCCAGGTTGGATACGGCAATGTCCACTTCTTCATTATCCAGTCGGTCTTTAAGTGTTGCCAACCTGTTTCTTACCAGCACCAACTCACCCACCATATTCATGATGTCATCCAGTCGTGCCGTATCCACCCTAACTGTAGTGTCAGAAGCAGGTTTCTTTTGGGTTGCACCTGTTGCTTTAGGAGGGGGTTTTTTACCCGCCTTAGCCTTTGCAGCTTCTGGCTTAGGCTTGACTGGCGGTTTCTTTTTCTGCTTTGGTGGTTGGGTCTGCTCTACAGTTTTCCCAGCTGCAGACTCTACTGCCTGTTTGGGTACACCAGCATGCTTTCCCTTGCCATGCAGTTCATCCAGTAAGGCATCGAATTCATCCTCGGTTATATCGCCTGATTCCTTCGCTACCGGGTTAGGTTGTGGCTCCTCTGCCTTTGGGACATCCTGTTGCGGAATACCGCCATGTTTTCCCTTGCCGTGCAGTTCATCCAGCAAGGTATCAAACTCATCCTCGGTTATATCATCAGATCCAGATTTGATTTTGGGCTTTGCAGATTGCTCCGCTGCATCTTCACTCTCCTTGGCAGGCATCCCACCATGTTTACCTGAGCCATGCAATTCATCCAGCAGGGCTTCAAACTCATCTTCAGTTATATCATCACTACTGCTTGGTGCAGCAGCAGATTCTTCTGTAGCCGGTTGTTCCAGGACAGGCTCAGGCTCAGGCTCCAATTCTAGTTCTGGTTCTGTATCTTCTTGCGGTTCTGCCAACTTTTCCAGGGTGTCCAACAATGCCTGATCTGCTGACTCTGGCTCCACTCCATCCTGCACCATAGCAAACATATCGTTTACTTCATCCAGCACCTGAAGTACGGCATCCATCAGTTTTGCATCCACGGTACGCTGACCTTGGCGCAGTACGTTGAACACATCCTCAGAACGGTGGCATACGCCAACCAAGGCATCTATCCCTAGAAATCCAGCACCACCTTTTATGGTGTGAAACCCTCGAAAAACTGTATTCAGCAGATCATAGTCATCTGGGCTCTGCTCCAGATCGAGCAACTGCTCATTCAACTCTTCAAGTATCTCACCTGCTTCAATCAAAAAATCTTGCAGGATCTCATCATCGGTATCTATGGTCATTATTGGCGACCTCTAAAAACCCAAACTAGACAACAGGTCATCCACATCATCCTGCCCCTCTACCACATCACCTTGTTCCACACCAGGCACTATGGGTCCTTCCAGCTTATTCTCATCAGATTCATATTTTTTCTCTGGCATCTTGGCTCCGGATATCCTTACTAACTGCACCAGTTTATCTTCGATGTCTGTCACCAGAGCAATTACCTGGCGAATAATCTGTCCGGTAAGATCCTGAAAATCCTGTGCCAACAGGACTGAAGATAGATTGCCATGCAGACTCTTAGAGTGACTTTTTGCAATACTCAGGAAACTGGTCAAATCCCCACTCAGAATTCGAAAATCATCCACCGTCATCTTTCTCTCTCTAAACAGATCCCATTTACCAGAGAGTTCAGTGGCCTTTTCCCCCAGTTCATTTGCCAAGGGCAGACTCTCTTCTACGGCTCCCAGGGTGGTGTTGGCAGATTTCTCTGTCATGGTGATCACGTAGGTCAGACGTTCACTGGCATCCGGGATCTCGCGCTGTGCCAGGTCAGTAATCTTGGCATCCAGAAGGAAGCCATTTATCGCTTCATGCAACTCTCTGGTCAGGCGCCCTACTTCACGAAACAGGTCGTTCTCTGAGAAATCTGCAAGTTGTTCCAATGTGTTGGTGGCTGCTTCATCATCCCCAGATTCCAAAGAGGTCACCAACTGCTTTGCCTTTTCTAACAGATCATTTCTTGTTTCCATATCAACCATCGCTGGCCTCCTGCACGATCACTGTCTGCATATTAACTCTCCACTCGTTCAAAGATCTTATCGATCTTCTCCTTCAGGGTTGCGGCAGTGAACGGCTTTACCACATAACCATTTACCCCAGCTTGGGCTGCTTCAATGATCTGCTCACGTTTTGACTCTGCTGTCACCATCAATACCGGCATACCGACCAGAGATGCATCCTTACGTACTTCCTTAAGCAGATCCAGGCCAGTCATCCCAGGCATATTCCAGTCGGTCACCAGAAAATCAAATCGGCCTGTCTGCAACATTGGTAAAGCAGTGATCCCATCATCTGCTTCCTCAGTATTGGTGTACCCAAGATCCCTGAGCAGATTTTTAATTATCCGCCTCATTGTGGAAAAATCGTCCACAACCAGAATCTTCATGTTTTTATCCAAAGCAACCTCCTAGGTGATCTTCTCAATCAAACCATTTCATTTCATACGTCATTATTTCATACCAGCCAGTCACACAGCCCTTATCAACTACGTGTAGATATGATCAAGATTGGCCCTCATTTTCTGATAACCACTCTGTGAGTCTGGACCGTAATCTAAAGGTTGCCTGACCATGGATCTGACACGCCCTAGATTCTGTGACCCCCAACACTTGACCTATCTCCCGTAGATTCATCTCCTCATCGTAATAGAGGGCGATAACCAGCCTCTCTCTCTCCGGCAGGCCCGATATGGCCTCTGCCAATGAGTCCTTGAATTCATTTTTCTGGAACCCATCCAATGGTCCGATAGTAGAGCAATCTGACTCTACCTGTGGGAGCTCTCCAACAAACCGCAGCTCCTCCACACTAAAAACCCTGCAACCAGATGAGTCCAAAAGAATCTTATGGTAACTCTCCAGTGTCAGACCCATGGCATCAGCCACCTCTACATCACGGGCATCCCGCCCCTGTTCATTCTCAATATCCCGCATGGCATCAGATACCATCCTGGCTTTGCGGTGAACCGACCTTGGTGTCCAATCACTACGCCGGATCTCATCCAGCATGGAGCCACGAATACGAATCCCGGCATAGGTCTCAAAACTTGCCCCTCTGCTCTGGTCATAGTTCCTGCTTGCCTCAAGCAGACCGATCATTCCCGCCTGGATCAGATCATCTACCTGTACACTCGGCGGCAGCCGATTAACCATGTGATAGGCAATCCTCTTTACCAATGGTGCATGCAGGTTAACAAGAGTATCGGCATCTTGGTCCTGAACTGAACTGTAAGCCGCTAATCCTTTCAAATCTACATCTCCTCTTTCCTGCTCGAATATTGAACCAATTGTTCGACAAAGAACTGGAGATGTCCGCTCGCCCCTTCTGGTACAGGCCAGTTATCGGCCTTCTTTGCCAAATTCTTTAATGTTTGTGCTGAACGACTTCGTGGATACGCCTGCACCACCGGCTTCTGGCTTCTAACCGCCTTGCGTAGACTCTCATCAAAGGGAATACTTCCGATATAACTTAGCATCACATCGAGATAGCGGTCGGTTACCCGGCACATCTTTCTATACAGATCTCGTCCCTCCTGGGCACTCCTGGTCATATTTGCCAGAATCCTGAATCGACTGACTCCATACTCCCGGTTTAGCAGCTTAATCAATGCATAGGCATCAGTTATGGAGGCCGGCTCATCACATACCACCACAATAAGCTCGTGCACAGCACGGCTGAAGCTGATAACGGTATCTGAGATACCCGCTGCAGTATCCACAATCAAAACATCCAGATCATTGCTAAGATCACTAAATGCCCTGATCAAACCGGCATGCTCAGCCTCACTCAGCTCCGCCATATGCCGGAGACCAGAGGCCGCCGGCACAATCCTTATTCCGGATGGACCTTCGATCACCACCTCTTCCAGCGCACGCTCACCTCTCAGCACATGGGACAAGTCGTATTCAGGGTGCAGTCCAAGCACCACATCTATGTTGGCCAGACCCAGATCCGCATCCAGCACCAGTACCCGCTTGCCGATATCCGCCATCGCCACTGCCAGATTAACCGAAACGTTGGTCTTTCCAACTCCACCCTTACCACCGGTGACAGCTATGGCCTGGACAGGGGTAGGTTCAACCATACGTCTTAATCCTGCAGCTTGGTCCAAATTCGTTTCAGACATGAGCATCTGCTCTCATTCCTCCCAGTGCCAATGCAAGAAACTCTTCACTAAGTCCTGCACCACCCTGATATGCGAGATTAACACTTCTACTAACCAGTGTATGTGGACGCGCCAAATGCAGATCCTCAGGGACCTTTTGGCCGTCTGTCACGTAAGAAACCTTCAATTTACTATCCACTATTGCCGACAACACTCCACCCAGAGAGCCAGCCTCATCCAGTTTAGTGAGGATCATAGCATCTGGAGCAGCAACACCAAATGCATCGATTGCATGGCGCATGGCCGCCTGTTGCGTAGTAGCAGACAGAGTAAGAAAGCTTTTCACCCTTTTGTTTCCAGTCCGAAGCAGGCTTAGCTGTTCGCTGATGCGCACATCACGTTGACTCATCCCAGCGGTATCTATAAGGATAAGGCGCTTATCAGCAAACGCATTAAGCGCCACACTCAGCTCTTCCGCACTCGCCGCTGAACGCATGGGCACATCCAGAATACGGGCGTAGGTGGTAAGCTGTTCTTGCGCGCCGATACGGTAGTTATCTGTAGAGATCAGTGCCACATGACGATTACCATGACGCAGAGCATAACGTGATGCCAATTTGGCAAGTGTGGTGGTCTTGCCAACACCGGTAGGGCCGATTATAGCCACAGCACCACCATGTTCCAGTAGGTCATCCCCGGTAGTTTCAATCTGTGATGAGAGAAAATAGAGCGCCTTGCGCCAGCCATGGTCCAGATTGCTAAACCCACTACATTTACGTACCAGGTCCTGACAGACATCCGGGCTCAGTCCCAAAAGCATCAACCGGCGCAGCAGCTCCTGCACCTCAGGCTGACGCTTACCCATATCCCTCCAGGTCAATTCCGACAGTTCATTCTCCATCATACGACGCAAGGCATGCATCTCTTGACGCATATCTGTAAGAATTGGATCCTGGCTCCACTCAACTTTTTGCGCCCTGGGTTCAGCCGTATCGGCCTGGCTCTCAGCAGGCCTGCTCCCCTCTGGTGGAAATGGAGTAACAACGCTCTTTTTTGATTGGGAATCTACATATTCAACCGCCGGTTGCTGAGCCGCAAAGGCTGACGCATCAAAATCCAGGGCAGCCATCAATTCAACTCCACCGTCCACCGACTTGTTGGAGAGGATTACTGCATCTGCCCCCAGGGTCTCACGAACCTGGCGTATTGCATTGCGCATATCTGTTGCAAAAAAACGTTTTATTTTCATAACCTGCTTCCCAAAATCGAATGTACCTACTGCCTGGCCCTAGTCCATATCGTGTCCCAACTCACCACCTGATTTGCCGACAGTTGCCACAACCTTTATCTGTCTGTTGTCAGGTATCTCGTTATAGGACAACACCTGCATACCCTGGACACTGTGCTTAACAAATCTGGCAATCCATGGTCGAATCGGCGCCGCCACCAGCAGGATCGCTCCCTCACCCGCCATCTCCCTCTGACTTGCAGTCTCCGCCAGGGCCTTTTGCATCTGTTCTGCCAACCCTGGTTCAAATCCGGCCCCACCTTCGTCAGAGCTCAATAATGCTTGTTGCAATATCTGTTCCAATCCAGGATCAAGCACCACCACAGGAATTTCTTCTGTTGGACCAACCAGTTGTTGCACGATTGAGCGTGATAGTGAGACCCTTACTGCAGCCGTCAAAACGCCAGTGTCTTGACTCAATACCGCATGTTCCGCCAATGTTTCGGCGATTGTACGAATATCACGTATGGGTACATTCTCCATCAGTAGATTCTGAAGTATCCGTAATGTCTGCCCCAAAGAGAGAGTCTTGGGCACCAGATCCTCTACCAACTTCGCCGCCGTCTTGGAGAGGACATCCAGCAACTGCTGCACCTCCTCATGACCCAGCAACTCGTGGGAGTGGGATTGGAGAATCTCGCTCAAATGGGTAGCAACAACGGTGCTGGCGTCCACTACCGTGTAACCCAGGCTCTGGGCATGATCACGCTGATCTGGTTCAATCCATACCGCATCCAGACCAAAGGCAGGATCCTTGGTCTCTACCCCGGACAGGGTGCCAAATACCCGCCCGGGATTAATGGCCAGTTCACGATCGGTCCTGATCTCAGCCTCAGACACGGTTGCCCCATGCAGGGTAAGACGGTAACTGTTGGGAGAGAGATCCAGATTATCCCGAATGTGCACCGGCTGAATCAGAAAACCCAATTCCTGGGACAGCTTCTTACGTACTCCCTTAATCCGATCCATCAGCTGTCCACCCTGACTCCTATCCACCAGAGGTATAAGCCTATAGCCAACCTCCAGACCGATGATATCAACCGGCTGCACATCATCCCAAGTAAGCTCTTTGGGTGGCGCCACAATCTCAGGCTCAACCTCTTGCGCCTCTTGTTCTTGCTCTGCCTCCTGGCGTTTGGCAATCATCCAGGCCCCTGCACCAGCAGCCAGCGCCAGGGTTAGAAAAGCGAAGTTCGGCATACCGGGAATTATTCCCATAATACCCAGCACTCCGGCTGCAACCGCAAGTGACTTTGGATTGGCAAACAGTTGACTAATCACCTGGGAGCCAACATCCTGCGTGCTGGCTACCCGGGTAACAATGATAGCTGCAGAAGTTGAGAGCAGCAGGGATGGGATCTGAGCCACCAGACCATCACCAATGGTCAACAGGGTGTAAAAACGCAGTGCTGTAGAAAAATCAAGGTCGTGCTGGAGCATACCAACACCCAGACCACCAAGGATATTGATAAACAGAATCAGGATGCCAGCTACGGCATCACCACGTACAAACTTGCTGGCACCATCCATGGCCCCGTAGAAATCAGCCTCCTGCGACACCTCTTCCCGTCGATTTCTGGCCTCATCTTGATCTATCATCCCAGAATTGAGATCTGCATCAATTGCCATCTGTTTGCCAGGCATAGCGTCCAGGGTAAAACGAGCACTGACTTCTGAAACACGTCCAGCACCCTTGGTAACCACCACAAAATTGATGATGACCAAGATAAAAAACACCACCAGACCAACCGCATAGTTGCCGCCAATCACAAAAGAGCCGAAGGCCTCGATCACCTTACCTGCAGCATCCCCACCCTGATGCCCTTCCAGCAGTACCACCCTGGTCGAGGCCACATTGAGGGCCAGACGCAGCAACGTGGCAATCAACAACAGGCTGGGAAATACACCGAAGTCCAACGGCTTCTGGGTATATACCACCACCAGCAACACCACCAGAGAGAGGGCAATATTAAAGGTGAAGAACATATCCAGGGCGATGGGAGGCATGGGTATAATCACCATAGCCAGAAGCATCATCAACACCAGTGGCACGCCCATCCCTTTGGCTCCACCCCGTCTTACATTTTCCAAAATTGTTGTTGTGTTCATATTCACAAAACTCTCACCGGTTAACCCTGTGGTTATCCGGTATCACTCCTCATTGTTCTGGCACATGATACTCATCTGGTATGGATAGATCTGTAGGCATTTCCGGTTTCATTCCGCCATCTGTACGATATATGCGCAGCTGGAATACATAGGCCAGTAACTTAGCCACTGCAAGATAGAGGCCAGCTGGAATAGCTTCCCCAAGCTCGGTATTGAAATAGATGGCTCGAGCTAGCATGGGAAACTCAACCATTGGTACTTGGTGTTCCAAACCTACCCGACGGATATTGGCCGCAACTATCCCACTGCCCTTAGCCACCACCTCCGGCGCCAGCATATTCTCCTGGTCATAACGCAGTGCAATAGCATAATGGGTCGGGTTAGTGACAATCACATCTGCCTTGGGAATCTCCTCCATCATGCGGCGCTGGGCAATCTCCCGCTGCAGATTACGAATCCGCCCTTTAACCTCTGGACGTCCTTCCGTATCTTTCATCTCCTCTCGCACTTCCTGACGGGTCATCTTGAGTTGCCGTTTGTGATCCCACAACTGGAACGGAACATCAATCATTGCAATAAGAATCAGAGTGGAAGAAATAATAATGAATGACCCACCGATAACGCCCCCCATCTCAGAGACTGCCTTACCTAGTTCCATCTGGCTAAGGCCAAGAAAACTGTCCAGGCTGGTCCAAAGCATAAGCCCGGTGGCACTACCCACCAGGAGAAACTTTGCCAATGCCTTGAGTAGTTCCAACAGGCCCTTCAGTGAAAACACCCGCTTCAGCCCCTTGAGAGGATTGAGCTTGCTAAGCTTAGGAGTCATCGACTCTCCACTTATGGAGACACCACCCAGAACCACCGAGCTCAATACTGCCAAAATCACTACCACCAGAAATAATGGGAACAACATAAACAGCCCATCTTCAATAGCCTGGGCGAGACGGGTGATCATGGCGGTGGAATCATACATATCCTGACGGGGTATGGTGAAATTCTTAGCCATCAAATCCCACAACCCACCACCTAGATGGTTACTCATACTGACCATGGCTATACCACCTATCAAGGTGATCGCCATGGTATTAAGCTCTTTTGAGCGCGCAATCTGGCCCTTTTTCTTAGCATCACTCAGACGTTTTGCTGTGGGTTCTTCTGTTTTCTCCTGACCATCTTTATTTTCTTCTGCCATAGCCGGTTGCCTCAGGTCACAATCAAAACAAGGCTTTTGATCAGTGACAGCGCCTCTTCCAACAACTCACCAAACTTGGCAAGCACATTTGGCAGAGTCACCCACATCATGGCAAAACCAATCATCATGGTCATAGGAAAACCAACTGCAAAGATATTCAGCTGAGGTGCTGCCCTGGTGATAATCCCCATACCCAGATTAACCAGAAGCAGGGCAGCAATGGCTGGCAACGCCATTAACAGCCCTCCAGCAAACATACGACTTGCCCATAACACCACCTGCTGCAGATTAGCCTGGGTCAGCCCATCAACTGCAATGGGCAGGGTATAGAAGCTCTCTGCCAGGATCTCCAACAAAAACAGATGTCCATTCAGAATCAGAAACAGCAGGGTAGAAAGGATTATGTAGTACTGGGACAACACCGGAACCTGCACACCATTTTGTGGATCTATCATGGAGGCAAAGCCCAGCCCCATGCTATAGGCCAAGGCCTGTCCGCCAAATACCAGTGCGCCGAATACCATCTGCAGGATAAAACCCATAGTCAGCCCAATAAGCACTTGTTGCAAGGCAATAAGCAGGGCGGCAGGGCTGAACACCTCCACTACCGGGGGTGGGGGTATCAACGGCATCAACATGAAACTAAGCAGCAGAGATATGCCAATGCGCAGGCGGGCCGGGGTCTGACGTGAACTGAACACAGGGGCAGCGGTAATCATGGCGCTGATGCGTATCAACGGCCAGATAAAGGCGGCTAACCATGCGCTTAATTGTGCCTCTGTGAAGACCATTCCTGTTCACCTGTAAAATGACTCTCTCACCCAATCAACTCCGGAATACTCTCAATCAGTCCCACAGTAAAATCTGTTATTAGCTGTAACATCCATGGCCCTGCCATCATCAGCACCACCACCACTATGACCAGCTTGGGGATAAAGGTCAGGGTCATCTCATTGATCTGGGTCGCAGCCTGGAACATTGCCACCACCAGGCCCACAGCCAATGCCGGAAGCAGGATGGCCCCAGCCAGCATTGATGTTACCTCCAGGGTTCTCTGTCCAATGTCTAATACTGATTCTGGGGTCATGGTTTTTCAGCTCCAGTCAGACACGAAAACTTGCGGCCAGGGTGCCAAACACCAGCGCCCAGCCATCCACCAAGACAAACAGCATAATCTTGAATGGCAAAGAGATAATCAGCGGGGACAACATCATCATACCCATGGACATGAGGACACTGGCCACCACCAGATCGATTACCAGAAACGGGATAAATAGCAGAAAACCGATCTGAAATCCGGTCTTGAGTTCACTGGTGGCAAACGCCGGCAGCAACATGCTGAATGGGACCTGATCCGGGGACTCCACTTCACCAAAATTCCCGATCCGGGCAAACAGACTGAGATCCGACTCCCGGGTCTGGCCCAGCATAAACTCACGCATGGGCAGCTGTGCCGACTCCAGCGCCTGGACCGTAGTTATCTTCTCCTCCAGATAGGGCTTGAGTGAGGTCTCGTACACCTGATTGAATACCGGCATCATGATGAAGATGGTAAGAAACAGTGCCAGCCCCACCAACAGTTGGTTGGATGGAGTGTTCTGGGTACCCATGGCCTGCCGCAGGATTGCCAACACAATGATGATGCGGGCAAACGAGGTCATCATGAGCAATGCGCCCGGCAACAGACTGAGGGCGGTCATGAACAGTAGGATCTGGATACTCAGCGAATAAGTCTGCCCGCCACCTTCAGCCGTCTCCACGGTCATTGCCTCAAGACCGGTGGCGGCCTGACCAACCACTGGAATCAAGCCAAGAAGCAGTAACAGGAGTGACGGGGTAAACAGCCTCATCTCGATTCGTCCTGCAGTTGCGCATCCAACTGAGCTGAAAAGTTGCTAGTACTGGCCTCTCTGTCCGGATCTAGTTCCAGGTCGGAGTCGTCAAGAATACACAAGGTCTGGACCCTACCCGGCGCCACCCCAATCAGCAACCGTCGATTACCAGCCTCAACTACCACCGCCTTCTCCCTGGGACCAAGTGAGACGCCACCAAGAATTCTGACCATACCTTTCCCGGCAGCAGGAAAGTTACCCACCCGCTTAATCAACCAGCCCAGACCAAGAATCAGAAGGATGACAGCAGCAAGCACCACAATCATCTCAACTACAACGCCGGTTCCAGTCGTACTGGCCGACAAACTGGGGATAGTCTCAGCCGTAACCGGTGCCACCAATAGCAGGGCACTCATAATCACAACCGACTGACGTAAAACTCTCATTTACCCAATCTCTTAACCCGTTCGGAGGGGCTGATTACGTCGGTAAGGCGAATACCAAATTTCTCATTCACCACCACAACTTCGCCCTGGGCAATCAGGGTACCATTGACCAAAACATCCATGGGTTCACCAGCAAGTCGGTCCAACTCTACAACCGAACCTTGGTTCAGTTGCAGCAGATTGCGGATATTAATTTGAGTGCGGCCAATCTCCATGGATATAGTGACGGGTATATCAAGAATCCCATCCAAACTCATATCAGTATCACCGGCCATAATCATAGAAGATTCCGACTCCAGCTCCTGAAATTGTGCTGATTCAGTACTGCTGTCATCCGTAGCTGCACCCTCCTGGTCCTCTAATGCCTCAGACCACTCATCTGCCAGCGCCTCATTAGGGTCTTTTTCAGTGTCATTCATAATCAGATCCCATCACTTTTGTACATCATTGTTTGTTTGCACCCTTAAGAAATTCATTCAGATCATCCTTAACCTTAGTGACGATCTTTTCCCGTATCTTGATCGCATAGTTGCCTCCAGACATCCCCAACTGGCCCCGAAACAATGGTATGTCGGAGGTACACACCTCAACCATCTCCGGTATATCCAGAGGAATGATGTCACCTTTTTTCAGTTCAGCCATCTCTTTTACAGTTATGGTTGTTTCCGTAAGAGTACTATTCAGCTCCAGGTCAGCATGCTTAATGCGTGCCCTCAAAGCCCGCTCCCAACGTTCATCCTTGTCACCACGGTCACTCTGCACCCCTGCATCTAGCAGATCACGTATAGGTTCCACCATGGAATACGGCATGACAAAATGCAGATCACCACCCCCCGCCTCCAAATCAATATTAAAAGTGGTAACCACAACCACCTCTGACGGACTAACAATATTTGCAAACTGGGGATTAACCTCAGACCCTAGGTATTCAAAATCAACATCCAGAATAGGTTTCCAAGCCTCAATCATGTCGTGAAAAATCAACTCTAGCAGCATTTTGACCACACGCAGTTCAGTAGGGGTAAAGTCACGCCCCTCGATCTTGGTATGAAATCTGCCACTTCCACCAAAATAATTATCAACCACACTGAACACCAGTTTGGGATCGAGCACACACAACCCCTTACCCCGGAGCGGATTGATCCGCACCAAATTGAGGCTGGTAGGGACAAATAAGGTATGAACAAACTCTGAGAATTTGAGCATCTGCACCCCAGATGCGGAGATATCTGCAGTGCGTCTTAACATATTGAACAGGCTGGTGCGGTAATATCTGGCGAAACGTTCATTGATCATCTCCAGGGTCGGCATGCGGCCACGCACGATACGATCCTGGCTGTTAAAGTCATACTCTCTGGTTTCACCTTCGAAGATCTCATCATCTTCGGTATCGACATTGCCGTCATCAACGCCGTGCAATAGCGCATCAATTTCGTCTTGTGATAGTAAGTCGTTGGCTGACATAATATTTATTGCATAACAAAGCTGGTGAAATAAACGGCCTCAACCTTACCGGGGCCACCCTGTTCATCGACGATCTTCTGTACCGCCGCCAACACTTCACTCTGCAGTTTTTCCTTTCCACTGCGTTTCCGCAGTGCTGTTGCATCCTGGGTACTGAATAGATTCAGCAACTGATGACGGATCATGGGATCATTCAGTTTGATAAACTCCAGCAGCTCCGGGGAACGCATCATCAGATTGACGCTGATCTGCATCATCTTGGCACCAGTGCCTGGAGGCAGATTTACCACAAACACCGGATCCAGCGATTGATACAGTGCTGGCCCCTGCTCCTTCACATCTTCCTTTTCCTTATCTGCATCAGCGTCTTCTTCATCCCCATCGGTCTGCTCGGTTTCTGCCGATTCAGGAGCTGATTCCTCATCACCAGACATAAAAAACCAGGCTGCACCACCACCAAGCAACAGCACCAGAACCGCCGCACCTACGATGATAATCAGCTTTTTCTTTGACCCACCCTGTTGCTCTTCACCCAGGTCGAGATCCTCATCTACCTCTTCTTCAGCCATTTATTATTTCTCCAGGTTTTATACCAATCCAATTGCTGCAATTGACGTGCCAGTAAAAGACAATGTTTTTTTCCACATTTATCATCAAGTTACCAAATGCAAACAGGTAAACGTCAGACTATTGACTCAACCTCTAGGAATTTAAGGCAGTTTTCTGTCATAAACCCCGCTCGGCCTCAAACGCCTTCACCTGCTGACGCCCCTTCTCCTCGTCCACCAGTGCCAACAAAACAGCTCCAGCAATAAATAGTAGCAGGACCGAAAGGATCGAGATGCGTGGGCTCTGGGTAATAACGGCCACCCACCCCATCATCAACGGACCTAATACTGCAGCAAACTTTCCCATCATGTTATAGAAGCCAAAAAATTCACCTGATTTCGTTCTGGGAATTATACCAGCATAGAAGGAACGGCTAAGGGCCTGAATCCCTCCTTGCACTAAACCAATAGTTACTGCCAAGGCGTAAAATTCCCACACATGCTGCATCTGATATGCCCAGATAATGACCAAAAAATAAACAAATATTGCAATCATAATCCCCTGGCGTGCTCCCCTCTTCTCCCCCAGCTTCCCAAACACCAGGGCAGCGGGAAAGCCGACAAACTGGGTTATCAACAGGGCCAGCATCAAGTGATTGGAATCAAACCCCAGGGATAGACCATAATCAACCGCCATACGCACTACCGTATCCACCCCATCGATATAGAGCCAATAGGCCAGAAGAAATAGGAAGGTTACTTTCAAGGTTCGTATCTGGAGAAAGGTAGCCCAAAGTTGGTTAAAACCACCCCTGACTGCAGCAAGCGCCCCCATCGGCGCATGACTCCTGTTCTCCTTTACAAACAGCATCACCGGTACAGAGAACACCCCCCACCAGATCGCCACCGACAGAAATGAGAAACGTACCGCGTGGGCGGCATCATCCAGACCAAAACTCTGTGGATAAAGTGTCATTATCACATTGAAGGCAAACAATATCCCACCACCAAGATAACCAAAGCTAAAGCCAATGGCTGAGACCATATCCAGCTCCCTCTCTTCAGCCACATCCACCAGCAATGAGTCATAAAACACCACACTACCTGAGAAACCCAATACCGCCAGCACATATACCACCAAGGCCAAGCCCCACTCACCCTGGGCAACCATATATAAAGCACCAGTCATCACCACACCCATCATGGCAAAAAACAGGAGAAACCGTTTTTTTGCACCGCCTCGATCAGCAATTGCACCCAGTATTGGCGCCAAAACCACCACCAGCACACTGGCCATTGCATTGGCATTCCCTAACAGAAAAGTGCTCTCTCCAACCTCTAGCTTACCTGCCCAGTACTGCTTGAAAAAGAGAGGAAAAAACCCGGCCATTACTGTGGTGGCAAAGGCTGAGTTAGCCCAGTCATACATTGCCCAGGATAACTTCTGCTTACGACTCCTCATCCACTCCCCCAATATTCAGTACACTGCCTAAACGCAAATCCAACAATCCTTAGCGCCAGTCTAGTGTAGTGCCTGTCCAGAAACACTAGTTAAGAATAATTCGAACAGATTGACAACTCACAAAGGCCCAGGGTGGGAGATATGTTAGATTCACACCTGATTAATTGCATAGCTGTTGGTCATTATTGCCATCATGAATCATACGACCATGCAATGATGCTGTAGCGCACTGTTTAACCATCAAAACATTCGCTGGCAGTTGTTTTTACATTTACTCTTAAAACTGGAGGACAAAATGAAGCAAAATGTTGGAGGAATAGATCGAATTCTTCGCCTGGTAGTCGGCCTGGCTTTGATTGGTTGGGGCGTGGCAGCGCAAAACATGTGGGGGCTGGTAGGGATTATCCCCCTATTTACTGCAGCCATCGGATGGTGCCCAGCCTACCTGCCGTTTGGACTGAGTAGCTGCAAAATCAAAGAACAAGATTAATGATTTAAAACCGCAAGGTACCCACGCTAATGGGGGTACCTTCTGTTACTCCTCCGGTTCACCAAGAAATTCTGCATACTGTCTGGTGAACAGCTCCTCCAATTCATCTATGATTTCAACGGCCGAACGACCATGAATCAGATGTGCCGTCATGAGGGAGGAGGTCTCGTTCAACAGGACTGACCTGTCCAACATATAATAGCTGGATGACAATCTCTTGATTGCACCCACCACGCTTTCACTCTCTGGACGTGGAATATTTCGCGGTTCCGCATCAACTCCCGGCTCCGCCTTATCTTCAATGCCACTCTCTCGCTGCCCTAAAAACTCAGCGAATGCCAATAGACTGAACTGCGCTGTCTGGTCAAGAGCGTTAAACAGCTTCAGCAGCTTGCGCTGATCCTGGGAGAGGGTTGGTAGTTGTGGCAGCACGCCTATTCCTGAAAATCGTTCTCGTGCTCTTTTATATAGCCTCGGGCAAAATCAAGCAGCTCTTCCATTACACGAACGCGGAATTTCTGTTTCTGATGTACGAATGAAAAAGGGCGTTCCAGAGGCGGACTCAATTCAATTGCCACCAGGGTCCCAAGTTTAATCTCTTTTTGGACGGTAGCACGGGACACGATGGATATCCCCATACCAGCCTCAACAGCACCCTTTACCGCTTCAGGACTACCCAACTCCATGGATGTATTGAGCACTTCATCCCCGTTAGAGGTCTCTCTAAGATACTCTTCAATCACCTCGCGGGTACCTGAGCCCTCTTCCCGGCAGATGAATGGGTACTTAATCAGGTCAGAATGGCTAAAACTATCTTTATCTGCCTCAGGATGACCAAGCGGAACAATCGCCACCAACTGGTCCGGACGACACACCTCAACCACCAGGTTCTTATTTCCTACCGGCGCCTCCACAATACCCAAGTCAATGGTATTATTTTCAATCATGGAAACAATACCATCAGTGTTAGATACCTTTAGATTTATATTCACCTCTGGGTACTTATCTTTGAAATCACCCAACAGGGAAGGAAGCATATAATCTGCAATGGTGGTACTAGCGCCAATAGTCAGCGAACCGCCCACGCCACCGGTCATATCCTGTACCGCATGCTCCATCTCGTTATACAGCTCAAATATGCGATCAGCATACCCGTATACCAAGCTTCCAGCATCGGTCAGGCTGATGCGGTTATGAGTACGGTCAAACAACCTCGTATCAAAATACTCCTCCAGCTGCCGCACCTGAAAGGTAACCGCCGGCTGTGTCATATGTAGCGATTCAGCGGCCTTGGTAAAGCTCAACAAACGAGCTACAGTATGGAATACTTGAAGTCTACGATCTGCCATCTGCTCCCCCAACCCATAGGGTGAATTTATTTCCGATAAGAATATCTAATGAAGTATATTAATAACATATAATACACCCCCAATCCATAGGTATTTTTACTCAGTACTATCCAGTTATACCATTGAAACAAACCTTACATAAACCGAGACAAATAACTGTTACTTTTTATCATTTATTAACTGCGTATTCAGTTAGTTAGCAATAATTAAACACACAAATAAATCTGGCATCAATAATAAATTACTAGTTCAAACCCAGCATTTATACACCATAATATATGGAACTATTTGCCAAAATCACTTATTCTGGCCTGGAGTGATATACCCCTGCAGTTATGAAGGGGATAAAAAACATACTTATAACACACGTAAATAACGGGGTATTTTCTATGTATATCAAACGCCAAGGATTATTGAGATTTATAATGGCCGCAGGATGCGTGGCAAGCCTGATGCCAGTACAGCTCTTGGCTGGAGGTTATAAGATCCCAGAAAACTCCATTAACTCCACCGCCCTGTCTGCCGCTTATGTCGCCAACGCCCATGGCGCAGATGCCGCCTACTTCAATCCGGCGGCCATGGTATTTAATGAGGAAGGCGGCTCGATGGAGGTGGATATGACCTATATCCATCTTTCTGCTACCCAGTACACAGATAACGATGGAATCTTCGCGGATGACGCATCAGATGTAGAGCGCTTCCTGGTCCCAAGTTTCCACTATGTAAGCCCCAAAATGGGCAACGCACGTTTTGGCCTATCTGTTGCAACCCCCGCTGGACTCACAAAGCGTTGGGATGGTACCGGCAAATCATCTACCCAACAGTTCACTCTAAAAACGGTAGAGATCAATCCGACTGCTGCCTATATGTTCAACGACCGGTTCTCTGCCGCTGTTGGCGCACGTCTTGTCTATAGTGCTGGAGTGGTTAAGAGCAAGGCTTATCCTGTAGGAGGTGGACTTGAACTTGCGCGTGACTTAGACGGCGACTCCTTTGATTTAGGGTACAACCTGGCACTACATTTCAAGCCCACAGACAACCTGGATCTGGCACTGACATATCGGTCAAAGATTGATCTGACCATCGAAGGTGATGCCCACCTTGTTAACGATTTAGGTGGCGTAGCAAGCTATAATGGTGATGCAAAGGTAGGGGTTCCAATCCCTGCAGCACTCAATCTAGCCGTTGCTTATACCTTTAACGATAAAACAACCGTTGAACTAGTATACGAACGCACCTACTGGTCAGCATACAAGGAACTTGATTTCGAGTACGACAACGGTGCAGGGTGGGCCGGACAACCATTGGCCGTATTCGATGACGTTATTGAAAAGGATTGGTCAGATAGCGATACATATAGGATTGGCGTCACCCATAAACTTGACAGTCAGTGGACCCTTATGGCCGGTTATGCCTATGACAAAACCCCGGTACCTGAGAGAACAGCAGGTTTTGAGCTACCAGACAGCGATGCCCACATCTTCTCAGTGGGTGCCAGATACCAGTACTCTGACAAACTGAACGTTGGTTTTGGCCTGCTATATGATAAGAAAGACAAACTTAAGCTACGTGAGGGCACTGATCCTACCGAATCAGTTGATAACGCTGACTTTGAAGATGCCAGCGCCATCCTGCTAACTATGGGTGTTCAGTACACCTTCTAACACTATCCAATTAGACCAACAAAAACGCCGAAGCTGATACTTCGGCGTTTTTGTTGCTGCCGACAACAGCTGGCTGTAATACCTACCCCTTTGCCTCCTGCACCAGAATCCATGGCGCCACCACTACAACCCACAGATCCGGATCGGTCTCATTCCATCTTCTAGCATCCTCAACGCTGGCCTGCATCAATTTCTTCTGATCCATCCAATGCTCTACCGTAGTTTTTTCATCATGGATCATCCTGGCAGCGGTCTCTACCAGATCCAGCTCTGGCGCCACAACAAATACCGTCCCCTTGGCAAACGGCCGCTGTAGTTCAGACCAGCCAATCTTGGCCGTCTCCATATTCAATCTTGCTTTTAATACCTCTATTGGTTCAGGCACAGGTTAACTCCAACTAAATCACGTAATCTCATTCAGTAAGCAGGCGTTGCCGGTTCGCCTCAAACAGACAGACCCCGGTCGCCACCGACACATTCAGGCTCTCCACGCTTCCGGCCATGGGTAGTTTTACCGCCAGGTCACACGCCTCGTGGGTGAGACGGCGCATCCCCTTCTCTTCCGCCCCCATGACCAGTGCCAGAGGCCCTTTTAGATCGGCCTGATACAGACTGGTTTCAGACTCACCTGCCGTACCAACCACCCAGACCCTATGTTCATCCTGCAACCATCGAATGGTTCTAGCCAGGTTTGTTACCTGAATGAACGGCACAGTTTCTGCCGCCCCTGAGGCAACTTTACATGCCGTTGGTGTTAAGCCTACAGAGCGATCCTTAGGTGCGATTACTGCCAGCACACC
>JAAGZL010000537.1 GCA_024206335.1 Gammaproteobacteria bacterium | reverse complement strand
GCATGATCGCTCTGTTGTCTGTAGGTACAATAGTATCAACATCAGTTAGCGCACCGCCTACAGTTACAGCAGTTTGAATCAAGACAGAAACACCCGTCAAGTTATGTCCTGCGATACCAATAAAATCTACATCAGCCAAAACTGATAATTGAAATTTCGCTGTAACAGTCGTTGCAGTCGGATACCACCGTTGATATGTATTAGGTGTTAAAGCGTCACTAGGTGTACTAGAATCGCCTGAAATAGTGGCTGCTGTGAGTAAGTTGTTATAACCTATCAATGCCCCACCATCATTAGTAATTGTTTTAGTCGTCAAGACGTTAGGCACTGCTACATCACTGATTACTTCATGTGTTAAGGCATTAGGTATTGCTGCACCTGTTGCGCTCTCAGATGTTAAGGCATTAGGTGCATCAGCATTATTGCTAGACGTTTCCGTCAAGTCATTTGGAATTGTCGCATCACTTCCTGATTTATGAAATATCATAAACTAACTCCAATAGCTACATCGTAAAATGATAGCTTTT
>JAAGZL010000536.1 GCA_024206335.1 Gammaproteobacteria bacterium | reverse complement strand
TTCTTGAGGATTCCAAGCGAACAAATAGATAGCTAGGAAAATAACTAATGTTAGGATGGATAGTGAAGGAATTAAATAGACATTTTTTCCAGAAGATTCAGTATGTTGTTTGGACATAATATTTATTCTTAGGTCACATTAGATTGCAATAGTATATACCCTTTCTACTTTAATATGCAGGCAAAAAAACTTCGAATAAACGAAGCTTTTTAATTGAGCTTATGTTTTGGTGTTCGACTCCAAATCCGCAGTTATTTGCCAAATTTTCAAATATTTGGATTCTATTTGGATCAATATATTCTGTTTTATTACGCTCAAAATAATCTGATAAATATAATTGTGCCTCGCATTTAATAGATCGTATAGAATTCATGCTTCCTTACTCCATTCATATCGATGTTGAAGACCTCCTAAGCGTGGCAACTCAAGTAGCTGGGCAGAAGTTGATCTTTGATTCGAGATCGGGCGTTCTATAGGAGGATCTTTCTCAAGCCCAAGGTGAGTTCTATCCTCATGATAATAATCAAAATATGATTTAAGTATTCTACGA
>JAAGZL010000535.1 GCA_024206335.1 Gammaproteobacteria bacterium | reverse complement strand
GGTCGAGGGATGGAGTTAGTTCGGTTATATCACCCAGCCAGAGGTGTGTTTTACGATCTGCTGGCACCTCCAGATTAAAACTGTTGGTTATGACGGCGATAACAATTACGCATAGCTAATAGGTCACGAACTTTAGTAAACTAATCCGACTTACTGTTGGTGCTCATGCTTTGTCGGGAGTGCTTTTTGTTCTGCTTGATAATTGTGCAGTTAGTAATAGCCCGTAGCCTGCCGTATATTGTAGCTTTAGGTAAATGTAAGTATTGGTCCTTCCTATACGCCGCAAGGTGTTCCTCGGGGGTTTTGATAAAATGTGTGAACAAAAATTAATCCCCCAAGCGCACAAAGCTTGATTTAGCACGGATTTTTACGCTGGCAAGGTACTGAAAGCATTCGGTGATTTTGCTAGAATTGCCGCCCGTTTTATGTTCATCATGCTCGCCACATCATAAGAGAACCCCCATGCTAGAAGTCTTTTTCCTTATATCCACCGTCGCTCTACTCTTTGAGAGTTGGTGGGTTTTCTTTTTTTACAGGCTTTATTCTGGTTTGGATACAGGCCAGTAGTCGGCAACCTGACTAGCCTTAAATTCAGCTGGCTGGATGACCATGGCCAACGCGAAGCATTGCGGTATTTCGGTTTAATGGACATGGGGGCCAACTGGATTTCCGCTGGCGGTCATTGGGATTATCAAAACGTGGGGCGTAAACCACACATAGTTCTTGAACATTACGGCCGAAAATCAGGGATGCGTCATATTGCTGCAGCTATGCCTTACAATCTGGCTGACCGCCATGCTGCGGGTGTGAGTGGTTTGATCATCGCCGGCTCCAATCAGGGTTTTGAAAAGCTTCCCCAGTGGGCAATTAATCTTAGGCACATGGCAGCGAAAGGCGAGCTGCTTGTTTATAACTTTGGCCGCACCGTGTATTACGCAGAAATCAATGAGATAAGCGATGACGCAGCACGCGAGAAATTAATTCCCGAGATGGTCAAGGTCTATCCCAGCTTTGGCAACTATCTAAAAGGGTGTGACCTTAATTTGATGTAACGATTTTTAGCCTATGTTTAGAGGTAAATAACAGCCTTCCGCTTACTGCATTATTTAAAGCTAAAACAAGGAATAATACTCATTTTGGCGATATATCATGTGCTTGAGGTGAAAATCGCCACATCAAATTAAGGTCACACCAATCTAAAAGAAGCTGAATCCCACGGCCGCGGTATCCCCATCTTTGAACTGAAAAATGGCGCCCCCGGAACTGGTGAATTTGCCTGGCAGAACGCTCGCAAGAGACGCATGGAAGAAGAAGGCTACTCCGGTGTCATGCGTCCACCCATGCCAGCTTTCTGGGAAAATATTTTTAATAAAATTGGAATTTAATTATCAGCACATTGATAAATTGAGCGTTGTGCCGGGCTAAAGCCCGGTCTACTCGGTTTTGACGATGAGGCTTTGCGGGCTTAACTACGTTTTGTGAGCGCAGGAACTTTCTCCGCAGGAATGTGATCATTATCCAGCATCCATTGCACCATATCGTGAAAGCTTTCTTTTCTGGGGCGATATTCAAAGCCCAAATCAATCAGGTTCTGGCTAAGTGGGATGCGTCGCCAGGTTGTTGCGTACAACATTGATTCATAGGTAAGCGGCGTATTGATCGGTACAAGGTTTCCAATCACATCCACTACCTTGCCCAAACCACGGTATAGCCAGCCCGGCCCTTTTAGCTGTCGAACTTTCTTACCCGCCACCTCATCAAAAATATCAATGGTTGCGGGCCAGGTATCAAACGTACCCGGCATCAAGTAGTGATCAGGGTAGGCGCCATTATTCAAAATCATCATTGTTGCCAACGCTACATCACGCGCATCAATAACCTGAAAACCACCGCTTAAGCACAAGATGCCGGGGCCAAAGGTTGTCGTCATACCCCAAACGGTTTCCGAAAGACCGGGGTCATCCGGGCCAATCACGCCACCGGGGTAAATTGAAGCAATGGGTTTGCCTTGATCTTGCAGTGCGCGAATATAGTTTTCGCAAGCCACTTTAGATTTGCCATATTCACCCTCTACAACTGCTAACGGAGAGGTCGCAGTTACATCGCCACCATCGGTGCTAAACAGGGCAGAAATACTGGAGGAATAGATGATCTTTTCTATCCCCTCATCAAGAGCTGCATTTATCATATTTTCGGTAGCGGCAATATTCACCGTGCCCACGTTCAAACGCTGCGCTTCGACCCGCTTAATAGATATTACCGCTGCGGTATGAATTACCGCATCGCAACCTTTTACCGCTTCTCTTACTAGTGCTTGATCCGTTACACAGCCAACATAATAATCATCGATGCTGTACATAGGCGTAGGGAAAATTTTTTCTGCTTTTGTCCGGTCCCGCACTAACAAGCGTACATGGTGACCGGCTTTGTGGAGTTCTTTAACAATATGACTACCAATGAACCCTGTGCCACCGGTTACTAATACCTTCATTATCCTAGAAAAATCAGTTGGCAGGTCCTCTGCCGACACAATTCCAGCATAAATTATCTTATCTTCCAGAGTTAAATTAATATTACGGTGCTGATGCAGTTAGCAAAGGGGGGCCTCTACCTTTGTTTTGCAAAATTG
>JAAGZL010000534.1 GCA_024206335.1 Gammaproteobacteria bacterium | reverse complement strand
CCTCTACCCACTGGCCGCCACCACCCTGAACAAGGCCAACCGTGATGCAAAACCGCATCATGAGATCAACGGCCTGGAGTTGTTCGACAAGGTAGTGGATATCGATCAGAGCCCCATTGGTCGCACCCCACGCTCCAACCCAGCCACCTATACCGGGCTGTTCACCCCCATCCGTGAACTATTTGCCGGCACCCAGGAGTCCCGCTCGCGTGGTTATACCCCGGGACGCTTCAGCTTCAACGTAAAGGGCGGCCGTTGCGAGTCCTGCCGTGGTGACGGCGTGATCAAGGTAGAGATGCACTTCCTACCCGACATCTATGTGCAGTGTGACCTGTGCAAGGGCAAACGCTACAATCGCGAGACTCTAGATATAAAGTACAAGGGCAAGCGGATCGATGAGGTACTGGCCATGACAGTGGAGGACGCCCTGGCCTTCTTTGATGCCATCCCTCCCATCAAACGTAAGCTACAGACCCTGATAGATGTGGGTCTCTCCTATATAACCCTGGGGCAGAACGCCACCACCCTGTCCGGCGGTGAGGCACAGCGGGTCAAGCTGTCGAGGGAGCTATCCAAACGCGACACCGGCAACACCCTGTATATCCTGGACGAACCCACCACCGGGCTCCATTTTCATGACATAGAGCATCTACTTCAGGTACTGCACCGTCTGCGGGATCACGGCAACACGGTGGTGGTCATCGAACATAATCTGGATGTTATTAAAACCGCAGACTGGATAGTAGACCTGGGGCCGGAGGGTGGAGACCAGGGCGGCAGGATCATCGCCCAGGGCACACCTGAGCAGATAGCCAAAACCGAGGGCTCCTACACAGGCGAGTACCTTCAAGGTTATCTGGCAAAATAGCAATTCAAAAAGCTAGAGGCATATCTTTCCGCAGACAACCGCCAATAGGTAAAGAAGGGGTACTCCCACTTTTTCAGTTATAGATTAAGATATAGCAGCAATTCACATGCCGCCTAATGCCTTTATTACATCTTCATCTGCCATGGATATATTCCAAGGCGGCTCCCACACCAACTCTACTTCACAAGAGTCGACACCATCGATCTTTGTTACCGCTTCTTTCACCCAAGTTACTATCATCTGGTGAAGCGGGCAGGCCTTGGTCGAAAGCGTCATAGTTACTTTCGCCCCCTTTTCCTCATTGCAACTTGCATCATAGATGAGCCCCATCGCCACTAGATTAAATCCAACTTCTGGATCTATTACGGTGGCGATTGCCGCATAAATATCATCTTTTGTTGCACTCATAAACCCTCCTTGAAATTCATCATAAATCTCACATTGTGTACTAGAACAAGCGCACCCATTATCAAAAATGCGGCCCCGCTTTTAAATACCAAATCGCTACTTCCGAGAAACCCCGCCAGACATATGACAGCCCCTGTTAGTGAAAGCCAAAATTGAAAACCGGCCGCACGTGTTGGCACCATATCCGCCAGCATCGGGACTTTTTGCTTTCCAACAAGAGGAGAAAATCTTTCAAACCACACCAAAAATGGAACTATCTTGTATAGATGCCCAATTATCACAAAACCAAACAATCCATAAAAAAGCACCCAAAAGGCACTCAATAGATATTTGTGTTCACCACCCAGCAAATAAACAGCACCGAAAACCATGGAAACAAGCATAGAAACAAAGGCAACATACATGGAGCTAGCCCATACATCATGTTCCTTTCTAGCTCGTGTTTTATAGATAATCCATAACTGATAAAAATAGACCGTTACGGCGCTGAAGCTAAGCAAAAAACCCAGAATCTTTAGAGATGAGATGCCTAGAATCGCACCCATAGCAACCGCAATAACCCCAAATGATATAAGCCACATAGCCAGGTTTATTGGCCTTTCACTAAACCCATGGGAGAGCCCAAACATCGGCAAGAGTATCAGTGAGAGCCCCATGACCGTTATGATTACATAGCCACCCAGTAGTAGGTATACATGCCCCAGCAGCCAGCTATGAATATCTATGGTAATAGCACCAGTGAACCCGAGAGCCATAACGATGCCTACTATCAAACCGGCTAATAAAAAAACATTTGGGAGTAATATGCCTCTAATGGCTATGCTTCCAAGCTTCTCAGTTTTCCTCAATGTCAGAAGAGCATCTGTTACAAAGATGATTATAGATACGAGAACAACCGCCCCACCATAGGGCAGCAAAGCTGGAGCCATATAAAACCCAGCCACCAGCATAAGCATTCCCAGTAGGAGAAGCGGCCATATGAAATAGAAAACCCCTACACTAAAATGCCCTACTTCGAGCACGACAGGAATCAACTGAGCCATGGCCCCAAGCATTGTCATCATCACAAAACCCAGCAGAAACAGATGTACCCAGCTAAGAACATAAACATCAAGGTGAAATATGTCCGCGCCAAAAAACATCACTAAAACTGATGCGGCCAGATAGAAAAATGTTCCTATCCTAAAGTACGGTGCTATCAGCTTAAATGGTGGAGCAAAATCTTGTGATATGTTGAACATACTTCAGCCGCAACTATTATTTGAAAAATCCGTCTTTTCACTCTCTCCTGCTACATACTTGAAGATGATCTTTATTTTACCATCATCTATATCCTGTGATTCATAGGTATAGTTCTCGCCTATCTTGTTAAACAGGCCTCCTGGCGATTTGTGATTAATCATCACTAAGGCCTTGTCTGGAGAGTCGACCATCTTCAAACCAGCCATTGCATTTACCATTGGCTCGGGAGGCCCGGTCATGGATGTATCAAACTGATAGATCGTTAGACCACTCTCCTCATACTCAAAAAATTCAACCGTTGCACCAGCAACCTCTATCTTTTTTGCATCACTTGGAAGTGAACTCATATTTCCTCCTAAATTAAAATAAACAATTATATTTTGTGTGGAGCCTGCATAATCACATGAACAGCATAGGATCCGGTTGCAGGACCTACTCAAACTTCATCAACGACCCCATCCAATCCACTTAATTTGGTTGAACTATTTCATCAATCAAAAGCCGATTATTCATACCACACAAACATAAAATTTTGGCGGTCTTTGTACTAAACCTGAACAGCAACCTAGCCAAAAGGATAAAGCCACCAATAAAAACCTAGTAGAATACTATGATATTAGCTTTTGGCTGTCATTGCGTTATTTCAATCAACACTAGATCACTATTTTTAAAGGCATATCTGTGTTTGCCGTCGTCAATACAAATCGGAAATTGTGGTGAAAATAATCGCGTCAATTCACAGCCATGGGACAATATAAGCTATACGAGATTGCAGGTTGTGTCGGCTCTGTTTTTCAAGCGGGAATAGCAATATAAGTTTGATCGTTATCAGCATAAAACTCTGGCAGACACGCCCTTAAACCACTTTTTTAGTGACGAACCGTCACTCCTGCATCGGCTCCCATTATGTTTATACATAGCTGGAAAACAGACGAAGGTGGCTGCCCCCCCTCTATTTTGCGATCACTACCGCTCTACCCACAACGCTCGGCATAGGTGTGGTTCGCAGTTGGTAGGATTGAGCCCACCCTCCCTCAGCCAATTTCGATCAGGCTACCAACCCCAATTTGCAATCGTTGATTGGCACTTCCCTGATTCACCGCTATCTCTATCAGGCCAAGTGAATTTTCGTACCACAACAGTGTTCCAACTGCTACATCACTAAATGTGCGTGCATGTCGAATCCTGACCCCATCCACGGCCAACCAATCTGCATCTGCATAACTTGATGCACACAACCCGGTAATAGCATTGCCGAAGTTATCCACATATATGATCTGTGGAAGATCAGCCGGCCACTCCGCACCAACCATTGAGTCCAGGGCTACGCCCTTACCAGGCACATACTTCTCCAGACAGATGGAGGCCGCAACCGGGGCAAACAGATCACGCCCATGAAAACTGGCGCTCAATCTCTCGGGTCGCCACTCTATGATCTCTGCCTGACCCTCATCACCTCGCTTGGCAACCTGCGACAGCAGCCCATTATCCGGCCCCACAAACCACTGGCCGGAATCCCGGACCACTATGGGATATCGGTCGCCGCCAACACCCGGGTCCACTACTGAAAAAAAACAGCGTGCCTTTGGGCATATCTCTGGCCAGGGCAGACAACAGGTAGGCCGAGGCTCTGGGATCGAAACGCGGTGCATCCGCCATCAACTGAATCACCGGCTGTTGCACCCCGGCCGCTGCCAGCACAGCGTGCAGTTGGCCATGATAGGGGCCAGGCAGGCCGAAGTCAGTAAAAATGGCTACCAGTGTTGGTCTATGCGGCATTAGGGGTAGATCCACCTATGTAAACATGTT
>JAAGZL010000043.1 GCA_024206335.1 Gammaproteobacteria bacterium | reverse complement strand
GCGACACATGATATTGGGTGTGGGGGCTGAGGGTCACATCATGGGCAGATTCATCAGAGAATAAGGCCGCTGCCACATGGTGGTTAGTGGCGTTAACCGTCATATGGTGAACTTTAGGGGTTAAGGCCAAACCTGTTATTGTCGCATCAGAGACCTCAATAGCAATGGAATCAGAGGTGGTATCAACGAAAGTCGCTGTAATATTGACCGTACCAACCTCTTTAGCCAGCAATCGCCCCTGTCCATCAATATCAACAATACCCAGGGGTTCAACCGCCCATTTGACCTGACGGGTTACATCAGAGGCGGTACCGTCCGAGAAGACCGCTTGCACTGATAATTGCTGGGTAACACCGGCTGGCAACTTAGTGCTTTGTTTATCAACCCGCACGGAGGATACAGTTGAGTCTGAGCCAGGGTTTGAACTGGATCCAGATTCACAAGCGACTAACGTTAAGAATAATCCTAGACAGAAAAGTAGTCGCCGATAGCCTTGAGCCACGATAATATGCATAACTATTCCAACCTTCAATAACATTCAACTAAAGTATGTGTATTGATTCATGAATGACGTGTTTCGCAAAATATATTTATGGCATAGCGTGAATGATGATTTGTAATACTTAGAGCGTGAACAAACTGTCTCTGTTAGAGTCCTTTAAGCGGCGTAAATCAGCGAATTCGTCAGCCTTCTTGTTGATGACCCTTAGAAAATGGCATCAATGGCACAGGCTAAGAGCAAAACACAAAAAACAGAAGTAGCTACAACCAATGAAGGGGAAATAGCTGTCATAATTGATCCTTAGCACCATGCAGCATGGTGGGCAGTGTTATAAAGTGGTAAGGTAATACACTACAAGTGCTCACAGTTATAAGCTATTGATCAATCGTCATAGCCTTTATAACCTTTTTGCATACCCTTTTTCTATCAATGAGGCGCTAAACAGTGAAGGCTATCAGTAGTCAGCGCGAGTACTCCTCCTAAGCGTTGAACACCACAAAAAAAGCTCTACTGCGAGAGTAGAGCTTAATAAACCCAGCCGTAATCCCCCAATGATCACAGTCACCAGGTAGTGGTGTCGTTATTATTGTCCCCGCGTGATATGCATTGCCGTGTAGATTCGACGAACTGTTTATGCGCCATATCGCTGAGGTCTAGCATGGGCGATGTATTGTAAGCGCTCGATTAACGACGGGGTGTCAGTAGGTTTGGATTATCTTTGAGTCGAGGTTTTCCGGGAGCAAGCCTTCAATGTCTGATTCAGCGGCTGCACCAGGTAAATGGGTATAGACATAACGCAGATAAGCATACGGCTCTAGACCGCCAGCCTTTGCGGTTTCAATCAGCGAATAGAGATTGGCACTGGCTTTCACCCCTTTAACCGAGTCACTGAAGAGAAAGTTTTTTCTTCCGATCACGAAGGGGCGCACGGCGTTTTCTGCCAGATTATTGTCAATCGCCAATCGACCATCCTCCAGGTAACGAACCAGCTTACGCCATTG
>JAAGZL010000533.1 GCA_024206335.1 Gammaproteobacteria bacterium | reverse complement strand
ATTTTCTCGACTTTCCTTGTCCATTGACTTGCTCCATGTCATTCCCTTAATATCAAGTATATGCGATTATCAGCCATAGAACTAGAAGGACGCCTGTATAGTAAGTACTTTACAGGCGTCCTTCGAAGAAACTGTTATAACCAGTAGAAGGAACTATGAAACTCGAACATATAGTTGCATTGGCCATCCGGTTGTTCGCTATCGTTCTTGCTATATATGCAATCCGCAATGGCGTATCTCTAGTCCCACATTTCGCTGAACAAGGATGGAAGGTCGCCGCACCGATCCATGCGGGTATCATGGTCAGTCTCGTGGTTCTCGCGATTGCCCTGTGGTGGTTTCCGTTAACAGTCGCGAAGGGACTGGTCAATTTTAAAGAGGGAGCCAACCAAGATGTCTGCAAGGTTGAACCCAAAGTCCTAGAGGCAGCAGCATATACGGTCCTAGGCCTGTATCTACTGTTCGGCGTACTATCCGATGTCATCTATTGGCTGTTTATTTTGTTAGTCACGAATAGAAACCCCCAAATGATGATCGAAATTACTTTAGAACAAAAAGCGGCCATGGTCACAACGGCAGTCGAGTTTGTGTTCGTATTATTTTTATTGTTGGGTTCAAAGCGCATGGT
>JAAGZL010000532.1 GCA_024206335.1 Gammaproteobacteria bacterium | reverse complement strand
TTAGCCGCTTTTTTCTTTGGTGCTTTAGCCATGATTTGCTCCAAATATATAGCCGCCCCGAAAGACGGCTGTTTAGACTTAACTTGTTGTAAGGTCAGCCACAATACCGTTTCCGGCTTCTTGTCTGCTTACCAGAGTATACTCTGAAATTAGTTGACATCTATCAGAATCACCAGTCTTTGCCAATTCTTTCTCTTGAAATGCGCGGAGTGTAGCTAACGCCCATAAATCCATTTGAAGAACTAACATATCACGAGCTTGCATGAACCGATTAGCAACTACCTTCATTTCGCCAAAGTCACTTACATAAACATCGAAAGCAGCATTAATACGAGTGTCATTACCCACTGTACGCTGTGCTGGCCCTGAAGTGCCACCGCCAACAAATGCTGACATTGCTTGCTTATTAAATGAACCTGTCATAATTAAGTCAGGACTACCGCCTTCATCCCAGCACCCAGCAAGAACAGTTTTTAAGTCTGCCTCAGTAAGTACGGTTTGAGTTCCATCAGTACGAGCGTCTGTGCCATCTCCTGTTGGAGCTGCGCCACCTG
>JAAGZL010000531.1 GCA_024206335.1 Gammaproteobacteria bacterium | reverse complement strand
CTCGGGTGCTATAATTTCAGCACTTACGAGTGTGGTAATCATAACGGGAACAGGGGTGCTATCTCACAGGAGAAGGTCGATAAGAATATCAGCTTGGCGCGTGACACAACCCACGGAACCCGCATAACAGACCACTATTTCAGGCGAATGTCTGAACTAGGGTTTAAAGTCGCGACCAATTTTAGAGCGCATGAGTATTACAACAGCGGTAACGATCAAGGCGAGACATTTGGCTCAATGGAACATCAAGGCGACACTGACGCAGCGCAATGGTTGGGCCTTAAGCCCTTTTTAGATTCGGGGGGTGTGCCTAAATAATGGACACTAAGTATATAGGAACGGGCGGCGACTTCCTTGAGTTTGAGTTATGGTGCGCTTATTATCTGGGGCTAGGCACTTTAACCGAAGACGTTGAATGCATCTTCACTGATGACGATGTGTATGCTCACAGTGACCGCGCCGCGATGAATTTTACTGCGCTGACACCAGGAGTATTTCAAACCCTCATACGCGCCGCCGATGACGTGAAGCACACAGGTGATTTCGGTGTTGGGCCTAGAATTATATCAACGCAAGGTTCCTACATTTACGAACCTCGGACAAATGGCGACCCTGAGCAGTTTACTATACAGGACTTGAGTTTTGAAAACCATCAAGGCAACGGGGGTGGGCTTGGTTCATTGGGCGGCGTTACTTTAAACCGCGTTATCATATCAACAACAATTGGGCAAATTAACAGGGCTGCTTTTTACCATCTTTCGTCAAGGGGTGGATTAGTGTTAAATGCTTGTAGAGCACACTCTTTGTCTGGTGGCGCTTGGGGTTATGGGTTTGACCTTAACCAAAACGGTGGTTATAAGATAGACGCGGTTAATTGTACAGCTACAGGATTTGCAATCGGAGTACGGCTTGACGGGACGTCAGACATCTATAACGGTCGTTTTAAAAACATAGTCACGTATGACTGCCCTCTTGGATTTTCTGATATAGGCGGGAATGGTTGGGAAGATGCTTCTAACCTTGCATCTGATGACGGAACGCACCCTGGCGACGATGGCGTATTAATCACTGCTGACCCATTTGAAGCTGATGGTTATACACCATCACAAGGCAGCCAGCTTGATGCGGCGGGTATTGACGCTGGCGTTATTCTTGGCGCAGACGGCAAGCCTTTTGCGATTGTACCTGCCATTGGTGCTTATCAGACCTACGTTCCTTTTGATGACGTTGCTCCGATCTTAACGAATCCTACCTCGGAGGGACACTTTCAAGGGATGCTCTGCAAGGTAGATACTGACGAGGATAACGGAGGTATTTACGGTGTATCCACAGACACTGCAACTAAGCCGGAACCTGAGCAGGTTGAGGCAGGGCAAGATCATCTAGGCGCAACTGCAAATGACTCTCAGTCCGGCGCGGTTACGGCAACCGGCTCACAATCG
>JAAGZL010000042.1 GCA_024206335.1 Gammaproteobacteria bacterium | reverse complement strand
GGCGCTGGTAGCGGGAACAAAACTGCCGGCGTAGGCCAGGAGCACAATCAAGGCAATCTGCCGCATGTAGGTGGATTTGCCGCCCATGTTGGGGCCGGTGATGATCAGGATTCGGCGCTGGTCATCAAACTTTACGCCATTGGCCACGAAGGGGGTGGTGTTGATCATCTCTACCACAGGATGGCGACCATCCTGGATGGATATGCCGGGCTGATCATCCAGCTGCGGGGCGTTAAAATCCAGTCGCTGCGCCCGTTCGGCAAAGGTGGTGATTACGTCGATGGCAGCCAGGGCCGAGGCACACAACTGGAGTGCTGGGAGGTGCCGCTGCAGCTGTTCCAGCAGTTCATCATACAGCGCCTTCTCCCGGGCCAGGGAGCGCTCCCGTGCCGAGAGCACCTGGTCTTCAAACTTCTTCAACTCAGGGATGATAAAACGTTCGGCGGATTTCAGGGTCTGGCGCCTTACATACTCTTCCGGTACCGAATCAGACTGCAGACGGCTGATCTCGATGTAGTAGCCGTGCACCCGATTGTAGCTCACCTTGAGATTGCTGATCCCGGTGCGCTCCCGTTCCCGTTGTTCCAGGTCCAGCAGGAACTGCTCGGAGTTGCGCGACAGGTTGCGCAGTTCATCCAGTTCTTTGTCATAGCCCTCGGCGATTACGCCACCATCCCTGAGCAGTGCTGGCGGGGTCTCGATTACCGCCCGCTGTAATAGTGTTACCACCTCGCTGTGGGTTCCCGCCTCTTGGGCCAGGCGTTGTAACAACACCGCGTCCAACCCACCGAGAAGTGCCTGCAGTTGTGGCAGCTGACCGAGTGAACCCTTCAGGGTGGATAGGTCGCGGGGACGGGCGGTCTTCAGGGCGATGCGGGAGAGTATGCGCTCGATGTCCCCCACCCCCTGCAGCTCCTCGTGCAGACCGGTGTATGCCTGCCGCTGCAATAGTAGGCCGATGGCATCGTGGCGTTCGCGCACCTGGTTGATGTTGCGCAGGGGGCGGTTGATCCAGCGCCGCAACATGCGGCTGCCCATGGCGGTCGCGGTACGGTCCAGGATGCCGGATAGGGTGTGTTGTGGCTGGCCGCTGAGGCTGTGCTCTAGCTCCAGATTGCGCCGGGTGGCGGCATCTATGATCACCGCGTCTTCACGCCGTTCCACCGTGAGGCCACTGATATGGGGCAGGCTGCTACGCTGGGTCTCACTGACATACTGCATCAGGCCGCCGGCGGCAATAATACCCAGGGGCTGATCGCTGCAGCCGAAACCTCCCAGGTCCCTGGTACCGAACTGGCTGGTGAGCAGGCGTTGTGCGGTCTCCAGATCAAAGTGCCAGGCCGGTCGCCGGGTGACGCCACGCTGCTCAGGCGTTCCGGCCGGAAGTTGATAGTCCTCGGCCAACAACAGCTCGGCCGGTCGTAGTCGTTCCAGCTCTCCAGCCAGGGCCTCGGCTGAGTTTAGTTGCTGTAGCAGAAAACGGCCGCTGCACAGGTCTAGGGTGGAGAATCCAAATTCGCCGTCCACCTGATAGACAGCGCCCAGCAGGTTATCTCGGCGCTCCTCCAGCAGGGCCTCATCTGTCACCGTGCCTGGAGTAACCACGCGCATCACCTTACGTTCCACCGGCCCTTTGCTGGTAGCCGGGTCCCCGATCTGTTCGCAGATGGCTACTGATTCACCCTGGCGTACCAGGCGGGCCAGGTAGTTCTCCGCTGCGTGGTATGGAACCCCCGCCATGGGGATGGGGATGCCTGCACTCTTACCGCGTTTGGTCAGAGTAATGTCCAGCAGTCTGGCGGCCTTTTCGGCATCGCTAAAAAATAGCTCGTAGAAATCGCCCATGCGATAAAACACCAGCATATCCGGGTATTCTGCCTTGATACGCAGATACTGCTGCATCATAGGAGTGTGGGTTTGGGCTGGGTTCTTGGTGGATGACATGAGTGATTTTTGTGGGGTCTGGTTTAGATGTGACGATTTAATTGATGGAGTAATTGGTCTGTTAGGAGGAAGATTTCAGCCGAAATTATAGTGTTTTTCTACCGGCTTGAGGATCTTCCAGGTGCAGTTCATGCCCGCTGGAAAGGTTACCAGATCGCCCCGTCCAATCTCTATTGGCTCTCCGTCATCCGGGGTGACAATCACCTGGCCGCGCATAAAGTAGCAGGTCTCAGAGCGGTCGTAGGACCAGGGGAACTCTGACACCTCTTTCTCCCAGATTGGCCAGTCGAACACCCCCAGAATTTCAAGCTTGGCTGGTGATGGCTGGCGTTCAAAGGTTATAGCTGACATCTGTACTCCCCTAATCTGCTTTTGTCCTGCCGGTTGCAGGTAAGAGTGAGCAGTTTAGCGTATTTGTAAGGCATTCGCTGCATTGCGTTTGCCAGGTTTCTTGGTGATACTCACGGCTATGGATGAGGAATTAAAGCAGCTGGCAATACACCTGAATCAGAGGCTCATAGAGCGAGGGTTGAGTATGGCTAGTGCCGAGTCCTGTACCGGCGGTTGGATCGCCAAGGCCATGACCGATATACCGGGTAGCAGTGGTTGTTTTGAGCGTGCGTTTATCACCTATAGCAATGCTGCCAAGCAGGAGATGCTGGGGGTTGATCCCGTCACCCTGGATGGTCATGGTGCCGTCAGTGAGCAGGTGGTGAAGGAGATGGTGCAGGGGGCGTTGGATCATAGTCATGCGTCGGTTGCAGTCGCGGTCAGTGGTATTGCCGGGCCAGATGGTGGTAGCGAGGATAAGCCAGTGGGCACGGTCTGGTTGGCCTGGGTCGGTAAGGGAATGGATATTATCGTTAGTAGGGAGCATTTTTCCGGTGACCGGGAGGCGGTGCGCTATCGCTCTACTATGGTGGCCCTGCAAGGGGTTTTGAATCTCATTGAGTGATCACTCCCTACATAATCTATTTTTTGCCCTATGGCCGGATGCAGGGGTAAGGGCCAATCTGTTACGGCTGCAGCAGGGGTGTCCCGCGTCCGATGGCCGTTTGCATCATCCCCAGGATCTGCACCTGACCATGGTGTTCCTGGGGCGGGTGCTCTCGGAGCAGCTTCCATGTGTCCGGCAGGTGGCGGCCGCCATTGCTGCTGAGCCGTTCGTGCTGGAACTCAATCAGATCGACTATTGGAAGAGGCCGCGCATCCTCTGGTGTGGTCCAGACCGGACGCCTGAGCCACTCCAGTGTCTGGTGTATGATCTGCAGCAGGGATTGGTCCAATGTGGGTTTGAACCTGAGCAACGCACCTACAAACCCCACGTCACCCTGGCACGCAAGGCCAGACCCACCCCGGTGCAACGACTGGATGAGCCAGTTGTCTGGCAACCCAGGGAGTTTGTTTTGGCCGGGTCGCATTCTGGTCCTAAGTCTCCACGTTACCGCGTTCTGGATAGATGGGAATTCAGGACCTAGCTCCCACTATTTCTGACCTGCCGTAATCAGATGATGACACCGGATATCGCTTGTGCCATAATGGAGAACATCAAGAGAACATAGCCTGTCGACATGGAGTTGCTGGCCCAACCGTAACCGGGGGATAAAATGGACGAAAATCGCAAAAAGGCGCTGAGTGCTGCACTTAGCCAGATTGAAAAGCAGTTCGGCAAGGGCTCCGTCATGCGTATGGGAGATGCCAGTGCTGTGCGCAATATAGACGTGGTATCCACCGGCTCTCTCAGTCTGGATATTGCCCTCGGCATTGGCGGTCTGCCGCGGGGACGGGTGGTTGAGATCTATGGTCCTGAGTCATCTGGCAAGACCACAATGGCGCTGCATGTGGTGGCAGAGATCCAGAAACTGGGCGGAACGGCCGCTTTTGTGGATGCGGAGCATGCCCTGGATCCGGCATATTCCGAGAAACTCGGCGTGGATATGGATGAGCTATTGGTGTCACAGCCGGATACCGGTGAGCAGGCGCTGGAGATCGTAGATATGCTGGTGCGCTCCGGTGCTGTGGATGTGGTGGTGGTGGACTCGGTGGCAGCACTTACGCCCAAGGCTGAGATTGAGGGAGAAATGGGGGATACCCACGTCGGGCTCCAGGCCCGGCTTATGTCTCAGGCACTGCGCAAGCTTACGGCCAACATCAAACGTTCCAACTGTATGGTTATCTTCATCAACCAGATCCGTATGAAGATCGGGGTGATGTTTGGCAGTCCAGAGACCACCACCGGTGGTAACGCCCTAAAATTCTACGCCTCGGTACGGCTGGATATTCGGCGTACCGGCGCCATCAAGAAGGGTGATGAGGTGGT
>JAAGZL010000530.1 GCA_024206335.1 Gammaproteobacteria bacterium | reverse complement strand
GGCTAGTTGTGTCGCCTGTTTCTGGAAATTATGCCGGTTTATTTGTAGGGCCTGCAGGCTTAATCGGTGCAAGGAATCGGCCCCTATGTTACAGGAGCTGTCGCGTAATGCGTGCGACAGGTCTTTGAACTCAGTAAAGCGGTTGGTTTCAATTGATCGCTCAATAGCGTCCAGTAGCTGACTCACATCATGGTTGAATCCAGATATCAGTTGATCAAGAAAATCATCGCTGGGGGATAGATGCTCCAGTTGCATTATCGTCTGGATATTGAGTGTCTGATTGTGGCCGTTCTTGGTTGGTTCGTTGAGGCTGTGCAGGGGGTGGTTGTAGTTGTTGATACTATCTGCCTGTTTTGCTTTTGATGTGGCAATATCGGCTATTGTGGATAGTAGTTTTTGCTCTGATACTGGTCGTACCAGGATGGTGGCAACCCCGGTCTCTCTGCACTGGGAGATAACCTCAGCTGTTGCTTCACCCACCAGTGCTACGAATGGTACCCACTCCTGATTGAGGTATGTGTAGTAATGGAGTCGGATAACATCTCTGCCATTTATGTCAGACATGTTGAACTCGATTATCACCAGATCGAACTGGTGGGTGTTTAACGCATCCAGAGCTTGGGAGCCGTTATTTACAGAATAAACTCGTTGCCCATCGTGCTCCAGGATGTTGCGCAGTGCTTTCTGTTCATCTAAGTCAGGGGTTGCCAACAGAATATCTATGGGTTGCCTTAGATTTTCTTTACTTGAATAGTGATTTATCAAGTGGGTGATATTGTTATTGCTCGGTGATTTTGACTCGGTGGTATGTAAGGCATCAAACAGAATGGTTTTGTCTAGAGGTGTGTTAACCACTCTGGAGTATCCTGCATTAATAAGCTGTGCCTCATATTCACTGTTTTGCCCTGGAGAGATATGTATCAGGTGGATAGTATCTAGTGTGCTATCTAGCCGTAGTGATCTGGAAAATTGTGTGGGGTCCATGTCCAGATTCAATGAATCCACAATTACAGTGCTGTATCCGTTCTCACGATTAGTCGTATTGAGTAACTCGGCGAATCCCCTTGCTGCACTGTTGCAGACATGTACTTGAATACCCCATGAGTCAATGAAATTCAACAGCATATGTCGATCAGTTGCATCAGGTGTGATCAAGAGTATTTTTTGATGTTTTTGGTTTTCTATATTTCGTGCTGCTAACTCAGTGTTGATTGAGTTGGTTGTGTGATGTTTTGCATTGGTTGCCGTTTTTTCGGTCTTTTGTTGTTGTTTTAAAAGGAGTAGTGCCATCAGGACAATCCCAAACAGCAGGCAAGATCCCAGGAATAGTTGTAGATGCCAGAAATCACTTAAATATAAAACAGATGAAAATCCAACTAGTGATAAAAGTGCGCCTAACAAAGGGGTATGCGAGTTAGTATGCACTCCATATTGAAGTATCAAAGGGAAATAGATTATGCATAGTAGGGAGGTTGATTCTCCGCCAAATATAAGTAATAGGGATATTGCGGTTACGTCTAAGAATAATCCGGCTGATCTACGATTGTCCTGAGTGAAAAAGTTTTGTCGTATGAGGATAAACAGGGTTGCGGACAATACTGTGTGGCCAATAGCAGTCAGTATGGTGGGGTCGTTAAGCCATAGTAAGGTTGGTTTTTCGTTTTGCCATATAATAAAACCAAGTAGGCACAGGCCTAGCGCAAGCCTAGCCATACCATGATGATGCTCATGGGCATGTTGGTCTGTTCTAAGTTTTGATGTATATGGCAAGTATCGGTTTCCCCATTCCTGAGTTAGTCTGAGCTTCTAGTAGTTCATCAGTTTTGGCTGGTCTGGCCATTGATTGTGTATGGTGATGATATCAGGCAGCCGTATGAAAAAGGCGTCTACACAATCTGGATCCATTTGCCGCCCTCTCTGCTCGGTTATGTAATCGATGGTTTGATCTATACTCCATGCCCGTTTGTATGGGCGTTTTGAGAGAAGTGCGTCAAATACATCAGCCACTGTTACTACTCTGGCCTCAATGGGTATGGACGTTCCACTCATCCTGTTAGGGTAGCCATTGCCATCATAGCGTTCATGGTGAGATAGAGCGATAATTGCACCGGTTTGTAGATAATCTGATGGGCTGTCTCTAAGGATTTCATAGCCGATAGTGGTGTGAGTTTGTACGGTCTGAATCTCTTCTGGGTCGAGTTTGCCTGGTTTGAGAAGAATCCGGTCTGGAATGCCGATTTTTCCAATATCGTGCATCGGGGCGGCATGCCTTATGGTATTGCACTTTGACTCTGAGAATCCAAGCTCCTCTGCAATTAAGGTGGCGTACTGGGACATTCTGGTGACGTGGATGCCGGTTTCTTCATCGCGGTATTCACCAGCCCTGGCCAGGCGCAGCAGCGTCTCTTTTTCACGCTGCTCTATATCAGCTGTCTTCTGATTAATTTCCTGTTCCAGCCATTGGGCACGATCCTTTATGATTGCCTGCTGGCGACGGAGTTTTAGGAGATTGCGGCAACGGGCCTTACACTCGTAATGATCAAATGGCTTGGAAAGAAAGTCTGTGGCACCAGCTTCCAGGGCGCGATATCTTACCATCTTCTCATTCATGCAGGTGATAACTACAACTGGCACATCAGAACTGGATGGTATCTGTCGTAGCCAGTGCGTGAACTCGACGCCATCCATGTTAGGCATTTTGTAATCGGTTATGACAAGATCGTGGTGGTTATGCTTGGCCCAATCCAGCGCCAGAATCGGATCAGCAAATGATTTGATTTGAATATCTTCACTGATGGATTGAATCAGCTCTTCCAGGATCATACGGCTTACTGATTGATCATCCAGTATTAAAACAGTCGACATGATAACCTCAGGTAATTACGACTTTAACTTAGACGCTAAATGTAAAAATTTACCACAAGATAATTCCGCAAGCTACTAAATCTATTACTAATATACTAAATAGTGATTAATGCTTGTATCCCATGATACTACTGTATCGCAACGGTCTGTTTCCTGATAAAGCCTTTGTGCGCCTATTGTCAGGACACTATAAATCTATGCACAATCTGAGTTTGGTTCAAGTGGATCTGGCGCTACTAGTTTTGTAAGCCCCACGCCCGAAAACAATTGGTACCTAGTATCGGATGCGGTTTTACTGTTATCGGTAGGCTGAGCTGAAACTTTAATTGCATTAAAAACATTGGGTTGGATATGAAAACGCCCCAGTTAAGGGGCGTTGATATAGGCGGTTGGATCTGCGCGCTAAAAGGTTCTGTTGCTGGCCTCAATAAAGGCGGTGCGGAACTCTTCATAGTCGGTTACGACCGGATATTGGGGGAATTCATCAATCACGTTCTGTGGTGGTCTAAACAGGATGCCACGGTCGGCCTCCTCCAGCATGGTGGTGTCATTATATGAGTCGCCGGCTGCGATTATGCGGTAGTTGAGGGACTTGAAGGCCTTAACCGACTGGCGTTTTGGGTCTTTTTGGCGCAGATGGTAATTGGTTACAAAACCATTCTCGTCCACGCTCAGTTTGTGGCAGAGCAGGGTGGGGTAACCCAGCTGGCGCATCATGGGTGCGGCAAACTCGTAGAATGTGTCAGAGAGTATCACCACCTGAAATCTCTCGCGCAGCCAGTCTATGAACTCCCGCGCCCCATCCAACGGACCCATGCCGTCGATAACCTCCTGGATGTCCGGCAGTCCCAGCTTGTGCTGTTCCAGGATGCGCAGGCGCTGGCGCATGAGCACGTCGTAATCGGGGATGTCACGCGTGGTGGCCCTCAATTCATCAATGCCGGTATGCTCGGCAAAATTGATCCAGATCTCAGGGATCAGGACCCCTTCCAGGTCAAGGCAGGCGATCTCCACACTCTCTCTCCTTACAGCTGATTTCGTATAATTGTGAAGGCCAAAGGATACTATACCTTGCAGTCGGGTGGCAGGTTTCTGGATTTATACGGTTATATAAGATTATCGACTGTTTTCCAGTCCCCATGATCTAGTGTAATATTCGCGCTTCGTCTTTATTATTATCAAAGGCTTAGGTTTGTTCAGGTGGCAGTAAATGTGGTGCTGCAGGAATCTCCTGTTAATAAAAAAGATTCCGCTGAGAGGTGTGGTATGCAGGAAATAAATCCGATAACCAATAAAATCAATGACTTGCTTGGGCGTAGTGACTCCCTTAGGGGGTACCTTTGACTATGATGGCAAGAAAGAGCAGCTGACTGAAGTTTTGCGTGAACTGGAAAATCCGGATGTATGGAACGATCCGGAACGGGCCCAGTCCTTGGGGAAGGATCGTTCCACCCTGGAAACCGTGGTGCTAACCCTGGAGCAGCTTGGTGAAGGCCTGGGGGATGCATCAGGTTTGCTGGAGATGGCGGTAGAAGATGGTGATGAGGAGACCGTCGCCAGTGTGGTGTCTGATCTTGACGGGTACGAGAAGCAGGTGTCTGGGCTTGAGTTCCGCCGCATGTTCTCCGGCCCCATGGACGCCAATAGTGCATTTCTGGACATACAGTCAGGCTCTGGTGGTACCGAGGCCCAGGATTGGGCCGAGATGCTGCTACGCATGTATCTGCGCTGGGGTGAGGCCAGGGGCTTTAAGACTGAGCTGATGGAGGCCTCCGCTGGTGATGTGGCAGGTATCAAGTCGGCCACCATCAAGTTTGATGGGGATTACGCCTTTGGCTGGCTGCGTACCGAGATTGGGGTGCATCGATTGGTGCGCAAATCCCCGTTTGATTCCGGCAACCGACGCCATACATCATTTGCTGCGGTATTTGTCTCACCGGAGATCGATGACTCCATCGAGGTGGATATCAACCCGGCCGATCTGAGAATAGACGTATACCGCGCCAGCGGTGCGGGTGGTCAGCACGTCAACAAGACCGAGTCGGCGGTGCGAATCACCCATCTCCCAACCAACACCGTCGCCCAGTGTCAAAACGACCGTTCCCAGCATAAGAACAAGGACCAGGCGATGAAACAGCTGAAGGCCAAGCTGTATGAGCTGGAGGTTCAGAAAAGGAATGCGGAGCTGAGCAGTATTGAAGACTCCAAGTCGGACATTGGCTGGGGTAGCCAGATTCGCTCCTATGTTCTGGATCAGTCCCGGATAAAGGATCTGCGAACCGGGGTTGAAACCGGCAATACCCAGGCGGTGCTGGATGGAAGTCTGGATCTGTTTATTGAGGCCAGCCTGAAAAGCGGCCTCTAATTTCGCTCTCCACAATATTTTCATATAAACAACGATATTAACCTAGATAAAAGACCATATAACATGTCTGAACAACTTGATGAAAACAAACTGATTGCCCTACGTCGGGAAAAGCTTAATGCACTGCGTGAGCAGGGCAATGCCTTCCCCAATGATTTTCGACGCGACTGCATGGCGGGCGAACTGCATGCAAAGTATAACGAAATGGAAGCGGACGAACTGGAGGCGCTTGGACAGCGGGCCAGGGTGGCGGGGCGCCTCATGAGTCGTCGCATCATGGGCAAGGCCAGCTTTGCCCATGTTCAGGACATGTCAGGACGAATTCAACTCCATGTTCAACGCGACCGACTACCCGAAGATTTCTACAATAAGCAGTTCAAAAAGCAGTTTGATTTGGGAGATATCATCGGTGTTGAAGGGCAGCTGTTTAAGACCAGAACTGGTGAGCTGTCTATTCGAGTGGATGATATTCAACTCCTGACCAAGTCTCTACGTCCACTGCCGGAGAAGTTTCACGGACTCACTGATCAGGAGCAGCGCTATCGCCAGCGTTATCTTGATCTGATCATGAATGAAGCGGTCCGAGACACCTTTCGCGTACGTACCAACATGGTTCAGTTTATCCGCAACTATCTCAATAAGAAGGATTTTCTTGAGGTTGAGACCCCAATGATGCAGGTGATACCTGGGGGCGCTGCGGCACGTCCGTTTATCACCAAGCACAACGCCCTGGATATGGATCTGTTTCTTCGCATTGCCCCTGAGTTGTATCTCAAGCGTCTGGTGGTGGGTGGCTTCGAACGGGTATACGAGATCAATCGAAATTTCCGCAATGAGGGGCTGTCTACCCGACATAATCCTGAATTTACCATGCTGGAGTTTTATGAGGCCTACGCCGATTTCAATGATCTGATGGATCTGACCGAGGATATGCTGCGTTCCATGGCGCAGGAAATCCTGGGGAGTACCACCATCTCCTATCAGGGGGATGAGTATGATTTTGGCAAGTCGTTTGACCGCATGACCATTAAAGAGTCGATCCTGCATTTTAATCCGGATATTTCAGCCGCAGAGCTGGAGGATATGGACAAGGCCTGCGCCATTGCCCAGCGTCTGGAGATCCCGCTGAAGGATAGCTATGGACTGGGTAAGGTGCAGATCGAGATCTTTGAGAAGACGGTGGAGCACCGTCTGATGAACCCCACCTTTATCACCGCCTATCCAACAGAGGTTTCGCCTCTCGCCAGACGGAGTGACGCAGATCCATTCGTTACCGATCGGTTTGAGTTCTTTGTGGGTGGCCGCGAGATTGCCAATGGGTTTTCTGAGCTGAATGATGCCGAAGATCAGGCTGAACGCTTTCGGCAACAGGTTCAGGACAAGGATGCCGGTGACCTGGAGGCGATGCACTTCGATGCCGATTATGTGCGGGCGCTGGAGCATGGCCTGCCGCCTACCGCAGGAGAGGGAATAGGTATCGACCGGCTGGTGATGCTGTTTACCGATTCACCATCGATCCGCGATGTACTGCTGTTTCCGCATATGCGTCCAGAGTAGGCCAAAAAAGGCGGTGATATATGGCGGCAATGAAGTATGATGCGTATACATATGTATGCTTTGGTCCGCCGATTCATGGACGCACGTAGCGCAACTACTTTGAAATTTGTGGGGAAATCTAGACATTACACCCTGGATATTCCTTGAATTTACTGAATCAGGATTAAACTTATGGATTATCTTGCCGACAGTGTGGACGTGGATTCACCAGCAGAGGAATAGAGATCTTTGAGCCAGAAACCCCGGCAAGACATCTTCGATATCATTGATGCCTGTGCAGACCAGCTTGAGCACTTGAACCAGGCGTTTCCTGGATTGGCTTCGAATGATACCCATACTGCGTTCAGAATTGGCGGCAACGCAGGGGCGAGATTCGCCTGCAGGTCAAGGAGGCGCAAAAAGGGCAAGGCGTTGAGGTAGTAGATAACGTCGAGGTAGTACAAGACGTTGACCAGCTATGCGCGGAGCTTCTGGAAACCCACGGTCTTGAAGATGCTTCTGACATTTTGCTTGAAAAGCATGGAATAGATATTTCCGTGCACAAACTTATAAAAACCGTGGGAAAAGATGCCTATATTGCAGCTATGCGAAAAGAGGTTATATTCCTGCGGGAAAATGGTGTTGCCTTCGATCAGATAGCCAATCTATGGAATGAACTGGGGCGCCCTGGCCCAGGCTCTGGTCCATGGACAGAATCGAGTGTATCGCTTTTGGGGCGCTAGCGGGCTATGGGGACTAATCTCTTGTCCGTTCAGAAACACTGTTTTAAACTGCAAAGGTCGCAAAAAGTACAAAGAAAATAGACGGTTAATCAATATATTAACTTCGCGAATTTTGTGTTTTAGCGGTTATTATTTTGCTTGTAGATAGATGCCAGCCCATGGGCTTCCCCGGTAATTTCAGAGATACATCTCGACATCCTGACTCCAGTTAAAGGTACCAACGTTGCTGCTGGTTACCTGATGATCCTCAAATGGTATCCCCTCCGGGTCTGGAACCGGTATCACCTTGTCTACCATGGCACCCCATGAGTTGATCGGTTCTCCAGATAGTAGTTTTGCAATGATGTCGTCAATCATGTCTGTAGGACCATACACAAAGCATGAGACACTACCGTCGCTGAGATTGCTTGCGGCAGCCTTTAGTCCTCTAGTTTGTGCACCACGGATAAAGGTCTGGCGAAACATTACTCCCTGAACCATCCCTGTAACCTTGAAATACGCATCACTTTTTCTCATTTTGTGCATGTCTCGTGGGTGATGAATGGGCTAAAATTGCCATGATAGTAGTTCATATCTTGTTATTTTGCTTTATATCCAGATACCAGTAACTCCTTGGTTTTTTTATCCATCCGTTTGATTTCATACTCCCTCTTGGTTGCATCTGATCGGGTTGCTGCATGCTCCTTATACACCAGAGAAACCGGCCTTCGTGCACGTGTATATTTCGCAGCTAACCTGCCTCCGGCATTATGCTCAGCAACTCTTTTTACGCAGTTTTTTGTTATGCCAGTATAGAGGCTGTTGTCTGCGCAACGCAGAATATAGATGGTCCAATTTGTTTTCATGTTACCTAACTCTATGATTTATATAAAATAAGCATGTATTGAGTGTGGCTGGTCGGTGTTGTGATCGGTTTGGCACTTTTTAGTTATACCAAACAACAATGTAGTTAATAGGGGTTCTCTTTGTATAGATTTATGTTTTAGAATGAATTCGGTTGTTCGGAGGTGGTGTGATTAGGCAGGCTCTTAATAGAGCTGCGTTTTCTCGCTTCCGAAATCCAATTAATCACGACATTATTTGTATTGTTAAAGGTAGAACAAATGGTTACTGGTACCGTTAAATGGTTCAACGAGTCTAAAGGTTTCGGCTTTATATCCCCACAGGATGGCAGTTCTGACGTGTTTGTGCACTTCTCTGCTATTGAAGGAGGTGGCTTTAAAACCTTGCAGGAAGGCCAGACCGTAAGCTTTGATGTTGAAAGCGGTCCAAAAGGTCCACAGGCTGTAAGAGTTTCAACTGAGACCCAATAAAAAATAAGCTCTCTCAGCTTATTGTTGATGGCCGTGCTTGCTGAATATGGCGGGTTCGGTTCCTGTAGTCTCAAGATCAGAGTTGGTCGTAAAACCATTTGTCAGGTTTTTAAGACCGGCTTTTGGAAGCCTTTCGGTTACTATCGGGCATCTCTGTTGATGTGTCCGCTGGGTTGTTGCGTGTAAAATTACTTCCATTCTTTCAGTGTTGTCAGTCAGTATTTGTTACTTTTCAATTGCCGACGATATTCCGGTCTCTTCCCTGCAGAAAGGCGTTGATGTTGGCCGCAACCTGCTGACAGATTAACTTGGTATCACCGGTAGCGACTGGGTTGGAACCGGGTACATTGCTCACCTTAATCCCCCGTTCCTTGGCTGTATCCAGGTCGATATGATCATAGGAGTTTCCTGCGACCACTATAAGCCTGAGTTTATATGCCTTTTCCATTACCGCACGGTCTATCCGGGTAGATACGGATATAATAATGTCAGAGCGCCAGCAGCGATCTTCCATCTGGTCTGGGGTGGATTCAACATACTGGAGCCAGCCGAATTTAGGGTGGTCTATCTCTGGGAAGTCGGCCTCGCCAGCCAGATTGTCGCTATCAAGTACAACTATGTTCATGGTTATTTTCCGATGACCCCCATGCTTGCCGTGGGTGTCTGTTTACATTCAGCATGGCCCAGTAGATAGGAGCTGTTTCATGATATTTCAAGATATTGTGTTTGAATTGTTTTATCCAGCATATTGCATGAAGGGATCGAGGGTCAGGGTAGACTGTACTTTTTGTACAGAAATGAAGTTGCCGTAACTGTCTGACCTTTCGGCAATAATCATCTATTGCCCAGTCCATCTTGATGCAATATGCAGATCAGGCGGGCGTTGCACTGCTACCGCGGCTATGGCTTGCGCCATAGCCGCGGTGAGTGGTTGACTCGTTTAGGTGTTTTTAATTGCTGCCTGGGCCGTAGCCAGTCGTGCAACCGGTACCCTGAATGGCGAGCATGAGACATAGTCCAGACCTGCATTGTGACAAAAATTAATGGATGCAGGATCTCCGCCATGTTCTCCGCAGATACCAACCTTGAGGTTGTCGTGTGCACTCCTTCCCTTATTGGTACCCATCTCCACCAGTTGTCCTACGCCCGAGGTGTCCAGAGACTGAAATGGGTCGCATAGCAGTATCTCCTGTTTTATGTAATCAGGAAGGAATGTGTTTACATCATCCCGGCTGAAACCAAAGGTCATCTGTGTCAGGTCATTGGTGCCGAAACTGAAGAAATCAGCATGCCTGGCTATCTCATCAGCGGTAAGGGCTGCGCGTGGTATTTCGATCATGGTCCCTATCGGTATATCCAGAGGTTGCTGATCACCATTTGCCTCATTGATGGATGCTATGGTCTGTTCAACTCTGGTGCGGAGCAGTGAAAGCTCTTTTGCACTGCCAATCAATGGAATCATGATTTCTGGTTTGGCATCAATGCCATTCTTCCTGCACTCAATCGCGGCCTCGGCTATGGCTCTGACCTGCATCTCAAGGATTTCAGGGTAGGTTACGGAGAGACGACAGCCGCGGTGACCAAGCATGGGGTTTGATTCATGCAGCTGTTCCACGCGGGACTTTACCTTCTCTATGGAGATGCCCATATGATCAGCAAGTTCCTGCTGGATGGCATCCTCATGGGTAAGGAATTCATGTAGAGGTGGGTCCAACAGGCGTACGGTTACAGGTAAACCGTCCATGGCTGTGAGTATTCCTGTGAAATCAGAACGCTGGTGTGGCAGAAGTTTGTCCAGGGCAGCACGGCGCTCGGCCTCTGTCTCTGCCAGGATCATTTCACGCATATCCGTTATTCGGTCATCCTCAAAGAACATATGTTCCGTACGGCAAAGCCCAATGCCCTGGGCGCCAAAATCCCTGGCCCTTATTGCATCATTTGAGGTGTCTGCATTTGTTCTTACCTTGAGCTTCCGGTATTCATCTGCCCACTCCATGACAGCATGAAACTCTTCAGACAGTTCTGGATCCAGGGTGGCTACCGGTCCGGCAATAACCTCTCCAGAGGTGCCGTCGATGCTGATAATGTCGTCTGAACCGAAGGTCCGACCATTAACTGATATGGTCATACTGCCTTCGTTGATCTCTATCTTTCCGGCCCCCGCAACACAACACTTGCCCCAACCACGCGCCACAACGGCAGCATGGCTGGTCATGCCGCCAGTTGAGGTTAGGATGCCAGCAGCAGAGTGCATGCCACTTACATCCTCTGGGCTGGTTTCTTTGCGCACCAGAATTACCGACTCGCCCTGCTCTGAACGTTCCACCGCTTCCTCCGCGGTAAAGGCCGGTTTGCCTGAGGCGGCTCCTGGGGAGGCGGGGAGTCCGGTGGTCAGTACGTCCCGCTCTGCCTTGGGGTCGAAGGTTGGAAGTAACAACTGGGTAAGATCGTTTGCCGGGATGCGTAGCAGTGCATCTGTTTTGTTGATGTGTCCCTCGACAAACATGTCTACCGCAATCTTTACTGCGGCCTCGCCGGTGCGTTTACCCGTCCTGGTCTGAAGCACGTATAGGGCTTCGCGTTCGATGGTAAATTCGATGTCCTGCATCTCCCGGTAGTGATCCTCAAGAATGCGTTTGGTCTCCAGGAGTTGTTCATATATGTCACTCTTCCACACACTCATCTCATCAATATTTTTGGGTGTGCGTATGCCGGCAACCACATCTTCGCCTTGGGCGTTGATCAGGAATTCACCGTAGAATTTGTTTTCACCGGTGGATGGGTTGCGGGTGAATGCCACGCCTGTGCCTGAATCTTCCCCCATGTTGCCGAATACCATAGTCTGTACATTAACCGCAGTCCCCGTGAGTCCGGTGATCTCGTTAATCTCGCGGTAACGTATGGCGCGTGGGATGTTCCAGCTGTCAAAAACAGCCTTGATGGATTTTTCCAACTGTTGGTATGGGTCCTGTGGGAACTCCTCTCCGGTATTCGTTTTGTAGACCTTCTTATAGGCTTCGATCAGCTTTTCTAATCCCGACTCATCCAGATCGGTATCCAGTTCTGCCCCACACTCCTCCTTGATACGGTCAAACTCACTTTCAAACTCTTCATGGGCAACGCCCATTACCACATCACCAAACATATTGATCAGGCGGCGGTAGGCGTCGAGCGCGAAGCGGCGGTTGCCAAAGGCTGTAGCTAGGCCGTCAAGGGCTTTGTCTGTCAGGCCTAGATTCAGTACTGTATCCATCATCCCCGGCATACTGGCTGCGGCGCCACTGCGAACTGAAACGACAAGGGGGTTATTCTCTGAGCCAAAATTCTTGCCAGTCTCCTGCTCAAGCATCTCAATATTGGTGTGGACCTCCTGCATCAGATGTTCAGGTAGGGTGCCATTTAGCTGGTTATACTCTGCGCATGATTCAGTGGTGATGGTAAAACCAGGGGGAACTGGAAGTCCTATGGATGTCATTTCCCCAAGGTTGGCCCCTTTGCCTCCCAGCAGTTCCTTCATGTCCTTGGAGCCCTCTGACCTTGTTTTGCCAAAGTAGTAGATGCGTTTCAGGGATTCTATTGTCATTTTGTCCAGCCTTATGGGTAGCACTCTAAGAGCAAATTGTTCTATAGAAACAGGTAGTTAGCAAATAATAGGCGTGTCGTATGCCTCATTGAATCAAGCCTATATTACTAGTTAGCTATGAGAATTCAAAACAGTCCTATTGATCCAGATATAACTCTTTTGATCAAGATAGATTATTTCAGAGTTGCCATAATTTAATTAATAACGCTCACTATCCAGGGTTTTTGTTAATCCTTAATGATAGATCTCTATGAAGGGGATGGAGAGTCTTATGGATGCCCCACTAACTGCTCTTGTGGGCTGTGTGGAAAGGTGAAGAATTGACCTTGGATCGAGGTAGAACAATTGCGATTTGGACTGTAGTAGCGCCTTGGGCGCTAAGCTGAGCCCTTTGAGGGCGTGATTCAATAAGCCATCGGCTGTGCCGGAGGTGATTTAACTTATTCAGAGCTTGCTTAACTACAGTGTTATATATGATTTTTGGGTGTGATGTTAGGTCTATAACGATTATTGGCAGTAATGTAAAAATATTATCTGGGCCTGTGTTGGTATATGCATCATGGTCTACTCTTAGATTTATGGACATGAATTTGCGCATCCATCATTGGATCTTTCCATTATTGTTTTTTGGTTGGGATGATGAGATGGCAGGAGGTGAAAATGGCAATTGCAAAAACGGTTAAAGAACATCTGCATGCATACCAGGTTGAGTATGATCTAATTACCCACCCCCATACCGGATCAAGCATGGAGACCGCTGAAAGTGCGCATGTGCCTGGTGACAGTTTGGCTAAAGGTATTGTGTTAGCAGATGGTGATACTTATCTGGTGGTTGTAATCCCATCTGATTATCATGTGGAACTGGATCGTCTGAATTTACTGTTGAAACGTGATCTCTATTTGGTAGATGAGAATAGTCTTCTGCAACTGTTTCCAGACTGTGAGCAGGGTGCAGTTCCACCGCTGGGACAGGCATACAATGTAAAAACAGTTTGGGATCCAAGTTCTAGTCTTGGTAGTGTGGATGAGGTGTTTTTTGAGGCAGGAGATCACAGAGAACTGGTGTGTGTGTCCGGGGAGTCGTTCCATGAGTTGATGGCTATGGCTGAGAGGATGGAGTTCAGCCATCATATTTGACCCTGGTGACTGCCGATAATAATTGTGGATGCAGGTTTGGGTTTAATCGTATTTAAAATGTGTTGAGTGGATGTTGATTTTTGCTGCTATAATCATTCGCGTGGAATACACGGTTGTCTAACAGGCTATTTTTTCTAAAGTTTATGTGAAATTAAACGCTATCTGATATACCTCCACTTTGAATGTCTTCCTGTATTTGATCGTTTGAAGTTGGAGTTATATTTTTCAGGAGTTTATTTATATATCTCTGGAAATAGCAATACATGGATGAAGTGCAGTCTCCTACGGTGGTTTGATTATGGTAGGTTGAATTGTTTGTTGCCGGGATGGTGTATTCAGACTAGGTGGATTTCGGATGTGTCTGATATTGATCTCTTACTAAGTCTAAGAAACGATAATTAATACTTTATAAATCTGGGTTTGTGCACAGTGGGCTAAAGAGCAGGAAGGT
>JAAGZL010000529.1 GCA_024206335.1 Gammaproteobacteria bacterium | reverse complement strand
GAACTGATCATTCAAGGCGATGTTGATAACCAGGTGCTGCTGACCAGTGCAGCGTCGAATCCTTCAAAGAGAGATTGGAAAGGGATTGTAGTTCAAGATGGTGCCACAGTATCACTGGACCATGTGATCGTGGAGTATGCGGAGAAAGCGATCGTAGTTGAAGACGGTGCCACAGTATCACTGGATCATGTAATCGTGGAGCATGCGTACAGGGCGATTGATCTTTCCTATGTCACGGGTGCCACGGTCACGGTGAGCAACAGTGAACTGAGAAACATCGACTATGGGGTGTATATAATTGGTGGTGATTCTGAACTGACGATAACGGATTCAACGCTGACGGATAATTATTATGGGGTAGATATAGCGGGTGGTGATTCTGCAGTGACGATAACGGATTCGAGGCTGACGGATAACAGCACTGGGTTTCACATGAATAGCTCTGGTACGGCACCGACCATAACAGGCTCTACCCTGACGGCAAACCATACTGGCGTGTATCTGCAAGGCTCCGCCTCGAATGAACAGCTGAACCCAAAGCCGGTGGTAACGGGCAACAGCATTTATGACAACACGTCCTATAACTATTATACACGCGGCTATGCGAATGCCGCGGGCACCACACTGGATGCCACGGGTAACTGGTGGGGCAGTGTGGACCCGGGTGTGATAGCCGCGAAGATTTATGACCACAGTGACCACAGTTCCAGCCCGGTTGTTAACTTTGGTGGTTATCTGAATGGTGACGGTGGCACTTCATCCGAAATCGGTGCCGGAATTGGTGGCAGTATAGGTGACGCCACAGTCCTGGTTCCCGGTAAAACATATCTGGCACTCCACTCTCTTACAGTCCCGGTTGGTGAAACATTAACCATCCCGGCTGGTGTCCGTCTGGTTTTTTGGAGCTCTAACCACGGTCTAACGGTTAACGGCACGCTGGACATCCAGGGCACAGTGGATTCACCGGTTACCTTCACCAGTGCCAATGCCGTTCCTGCAGCGGGTGACTGG
>JAAGZL010000528.1 GCA_024206335.1 Gammaproteobacteria bacterium | reverse complement strand
GGCTCTGGAACAGGCGGCCCTGGCAGCCAAACTCCAGAAGGCACAGGAAGATGTGGAGCAACAGGCCGAAGATCTGAAGGAAGCACTGAAGGATGAGATTGAACAGGGCCTGGTCTCTGTTGAGACGGAAGCGACCAAGATCATCATAAGGATTCAGGAGAAGGGCTCATTCTCTTCTGGAAGTGCCGACTTTAATGTTGGTTTTCTGGATGTGGTTGACCGGATCAGTGATGCGGTGGTGAGGGCTCCGGGCCGGGTTATAGTGGCCGGGCATACCGACGATGTTCCCATATATACTGCGAAATTCCGTTCTAACTGGGAGCTTTCTTCTGCCCGTGCGGTGACTGTGGTACACGCCCTGCTGATGAATCCTGGGGTAGCACAGGACCGGGTACTGGTTGAAGGGCATGCAGATTCGCACCCACTGGTTGCAAACGATTCTCCAGAAAATAAAGCTAAAAACCGCCGTGTTGAACTTATTCTGGTACGGGATGAGGAAGATGGTAAGAGTGAGGCAGCAGATGATAATAAACCGAGGCAGTTGCCTGAGGATGGGCAATGAGTAGCGAAATCACCATGGTAGATGATGTTAAGGAGAGAAGAGATTTTTTTCGTATTGATGATTCTGTGAGTATGAGTTATCAAGAAATAAAACCGGAAGAACTTTCTAGTCGGATGGAGAATACGGAAGTTGAGGGTAATTTTACTGTTATGAGTAGCCTCGCATCCATCAATCAGAACATGTCCGGTATACTGCACCGGATTGAGGATGAAGATCAGGATGTTGCTGCATATCTTAAGGCCATCAATAACAAGATAGATATTATTGGGCGTGCCTTGCTTTCCTGTGAAAGTGACCTGACAGAGCAGCCGGCACAACCGGTGAATCTCAGTGCCTCTGGCCTGGCTTTTTTTGCCTCAGAGCCAGTGAAGGTTGGGGTTATTCTGGAGCTTAAGCTACTGCTGATGCCATCATTTACCGGCATAATTACCTTTGGTGAGATAGTTGGGTGTGATCAAGTGGATGAGCCGGTGGATGGGCTAAATCACTTAACCAGGGTCATCTTTATGCACATGAAAGAGAAAGACTGTGACCTGCTTATTCGGCATGTAATTCAGCGCCAGAGTGAAATTCTTAGAGAACGCCGTGAACAGAGCGAATAATGTCCCCCTTAATTCGTTCAGTTTTATACCCAATAACTGGCTGAATGGCTGATTTATGCTTATATTTATGGTAACTCTATATCAGACCATGAGGTGTAGCCATGAAGCCGATTAAAGATGAATTTAGAATTGCACTGGATGAGGCGGAACGGATTAGAGATGCAGATGAAGATTTAAACCACATTGCCAAATGCCTGCTTTATTTGCATCAGCGCAATGGAGATCTGGAGCAGATTCTTGCTCATTTGGAGAAATATCTTAGATTTGGACTCCCGGTGGAAGAGCATTCGGTCCTGATTCGTCTGGTGGACGGCATAAAGGAAGGGAGTAGGGCGCCTGATGACTCTAAAGGATTCGGGCTCTGAGTTGTTATTGTGATAGAATCTACAGAGTTGTAGACGACCTGTAATGCCAGTGACTGGAGGGCTTCCCGCCAGGATTAACCACTATCTAGTATTCATATTCAGTGCGTATGGCAAGATCCATAGGCGGGTTGGAACCTGACATGGTTATGGTCAGGATTAGAGTTTAGGTGTAAATTTTCAAGATAGAGAGTTCTAATAGATGCCGATTTATGAGTACCGTTGTGAGTCCTGCGGTGAGGGTCTCGAAAAGCTGCAGAAGCTGAGTGATGCGCCACTGGAGATATGCCCGGTTTGCGGTAAACCGGAGCTTAAAAAGTTACTTTCTGCCGCCGGGTTTCGCCTCAAGGGGGCGGGCTGGTATGAGACCGATTTTAAGAAAGATAAGCAGAAAAATTTGCATGACAGTGGTAAGAGCGAATCCAAACCTGCAACCACATGTGGCACCGGCAAGTGTCCTGCTGCTGGTAAATAACAAACAGAGCATAGACGGATGCCAACATTTAGACGCTACCTCATAGCTGGACTGCTGATATGGGTGCCGCTGGGTATCACCATATTTGTGGTGCGGCTGCTAATTAGCTGGTTGGATGGAAGTATCCTTCTGATACCCGAGGCGTATCGTCCGGAAAATCTGATTGGCTATGCCATCCCGGGGCTGGGGGTGCTGTTATCGTTTATGGTGGTGATAGTTACCGGCCTGCTGGCTGCAAACCTGTTTGGACGCAAGTTGGTCAAGTTATGGGAAGGCCTGTTGTCCCACGTGCCACTGGTACGCTCGGTCTATTCCGGGGCCAAGCAACTGGCAGAGACCATGTTTTCCGACTCGGGAGAGTCGTTCCGTAAAGTGCTGCTGGTGGAGTTTCCCCGGCGTGGTCTCTGGACCCTGGCCTTTCTCACCGGCACTGATCAGGGCGAGGTCCAGAAAAAGACCGGCCATGATGTAATAAACGTATATATCCCAACCACCCCCAACCCCACTGGCGGCTATTTTGTAATGGTTCCAAAAGAGGATGTTCAGGAGTTGGATATGAGCGTTGATGATGGTTTGAAGATGCTGATGTCCATGGGGGCGGTGGTCCCTGATGTGTTTCAGGCAGCATCAGAGCTTGCACCGGAAGAGCCCAAACCTTAATATTCCCGCCTTTGGCCTATCTCACTAGTTAATGGTAATAGTTTCATGCGCACTCAATATTGTGGAAATCTGAACGCCTCCTTCATTGATCAGGAAGTTGAACTTTGCGGCTGGGTACATCGCCGTCGGGATCACGGTGGTGTTATCTTCATCGACCTGCGAGACCGTGAGGGCCTGATTCAGGTGGTATATGATCCTGATTTAGAAGAGGTATTTGCCCAGGCTGAGCAGGTACGAAACGAGTTTGTGTTGCGGATCAAAGGTCGGGTACGGGCCAGGCCGGAAGGTACGGTAAACCCCGACCTTCCCACCGGAGAGGTAGAGGTGCTGGGACTGGAACTGGAGGTGCTGAACAAATCTGACACCCCGCCGTTCCAACTTGATGAGCATGAGAATGTATCTGAAGAGATACGTCTGCGCTACCGTTATGTAGACCTGCGTCGCCCCGAGATGCTGGAGCGTATCCAGATGCGCTCCAAAGTCACCCGTATCTTGCGTAACTATCTGGATGATAACGGGTTTATGGATATAGAAACCCCGATGCTGACCAAGGCGACTCCAGAGGGCGCGCGCGACTATCTGGTCCCATCACGCACCCATCCAGGACAGTTCTTTGCTCTGCCGCAGTCGCCACAGCTGTTTAAGCAGTTGTTGATGATGTCTGGAATGGATCGCTACTACCAGGTAGTACGCTGTTTTCGGGATGAGGATCTGCGGGCGGATCGCCAACCAGAATTTACCCAGGTGGATATAGAGGCATCCTTCATAGATGAGGATGATCTGATGAACCTGATGGAGGAGATGATCCGCCAGGTTATCGGCGAGGTGCTGGGGAAGCAGCTGCCAAATCCGTTTCCACGCATGAGCTATGCCGAAGCGGTACAGCGCTTTGGATCCGATCGCCCTGATTTGCGCTGCCCGCTGGAGCTGGTGGATGTGGCTGACCTGATGCAGGATGTCGAGTTCAAGGTGTTCTCTGGCCCGGCCAAGGATCCAGATGGTCGGGTTGCCGCCATCTGTCTGCCCAATGGTTGCGAGCTCAGCCGTAAGGATATCGACGCCTACACCAAGTATGTAGGTATCTACGGGGCCAAGGGCCTGGCCTATATCAAGGTGAATGAGCTGGCCCAGGGGCGAGAAGGGCTGCGGTCACCCATACTGAAATTTCTGCCGGATGCGGCAGTGGAGCAGATTCTCTCCCGTACCGGGGCCAAAGATGGTGATCTGATCTTCTTTGGTGCGGATAAGGCCAAGATTGTGAACGAGGCCCTGGGTGCCCTGCGGGTCAAGCTGGGCGAGGAGCGCGGTCTCATGGAGGACGAGTGGCGTCCGCTGTGGGTGGTGGACTTCCCCATGTTTGAGAAGGATGACAAGTCTGAGCGCTGGAACTCCCTGCACCATCCGTTCACCGCCTGCAAACAGGAGCATCTGGAACTGCTGGAGAGCGATCCCGGCGCCTGTGACTCCCGTGCCTACGACATGGTGCTTAACGGCACCGAGGTCGGTGGTGGCTCCATCCGTATCCATCGGGAAGAGGTTCAGGAGAGGGTATTCAAGCTGCTCGGAATCGGTGAGGAAGAGGCCGAGGAGAAGTTTGGCTTCTTGCTGGACGCCCTGCGCTTTGGCTGTCCTCCCCATGGTGGTATCGCCTTCGGCCTGGATCGCTTGGTGATGTTGATGGCCGGCGCCAGCTCCATCCGTGATGTGATGGCCTTCCCCAAGACCCAGACGGCCGCCTGTCTTATGACCTCTGCGCCGTCAGACGTCAGCCAGGAACAGCTACGTGAACTCTCTATCCGGGTGCGCAAACCGCAGGTGGAAGAGCAGGCCAGCTAGACCGTAGGCCAGAATAAGCGAAAGCGTTTCTGGCAATTGGCCTGTGGTTGGGTGTTTAAGGTGTCTTGCCGGGGACGCTGTGCATATCCTGGCCTACCATTGGGTCGGATGCTTTTTATTCCAGATTAAATCAGCCAACCTGGATACCGTAGGCCAGAATAAGCGATAGCGTTTCTGGCAAATGGCCTGCGGTTGGGTGTTTAAGGCGTCTTGCCGGGAACGCTGTGCTTATCCCGGCCTACCATTGGGTCAGACACCTTTCTATTTGTTACAGCCGGTCTGAGGCGTAATCCGCCAGTCGCGAACGCTCCCCTCGCAGCAGGGTAATGTGGCCGCTGTGCTCCCACCCCTTGAAACGATCCACCGCATAGGTGAGGCCGGATGTGGTCTCTGTCAGGTAGGGGGTGTCGATCTGGGCCACGTTGCCCAGGCAGACGATCTTGGTCCCTGGTCCGGCCCGTGTGATTAGGGTCTTCATCTGCTTAGGGGTCAGGTTCTGGGCCTCGTCCAGGATGATGTATTTGTTCAGGAAGGTGCGGCCGCGCATGAAGTTCAATGAATGGATGCGGATGCGACTGCGCAATAGATCCTCGGTGGCGGCGCGCCCCCACTCACCCCCTTCGATCTGGGTCAGTACCTCCAGATTGTCCATGAGCGCCCCCATCCATGGGGTCATCTTCTCCTCCTCGGTGCCGGGCAGGAATCCAATATCCTCACCTACCGGGACGGTGACCCGTGTCATGATGATTTCACGGTAGAGGTTTTGATCCAGGGTCTGGGTGAGACCGGCTGCCAGGGCCAACAGGGTCTTGCCGGTGCCGGCGGTCCCAAGGAGTGATACAAAGTCCAGTTGCGGGTCCATCAGCATGTTCAGGGCGTAGTTCTGCTCTCGGTTACGGGCGGATATTCCCCATACCGAGTGCTTTGGGTTGCTGTAGTCGTTTACCAGCTCGATGGTGGCAGAGTCACCATCTATGCTTCTGACCATGGCGTCAAAACCGCTCTCGTCGTCCAGAAATATGCACTGGTTGGGGTGCCAATCTTCGATATCAGGGCCGCTGACACGGTAGAATGTGCGTCCCTCCTCCTGCCAGGACTCCACGTCCTTGCTGTGGCTATCCCAGAAATCGTCCGGCAGGGACTGTTCGCCGCTGTAGAGCAGGCTGACATCGTCCAGCACCTTGTCATTGGAGTAGTCTTCCGCATGGATGCCGAGTACGGCCGCTTTGATCCGCAGATTGATATCCTTGGATATGACTATGATCCTGGTCTGGGGCAGTTCGGCCTGCAGGGCCAGGGCAGTACCCAGGATGTTATTGTCCGGTGTATTTCCCGGTAGGCTGGCGGGTATGGGATTGGGAAGATCCCGGGTCTGGAAGAACAGTCGGCCATGCTCCGGAAGGTCGTTGCTCTTGCCGTTGGCGGGGGTGGGCAGGGGCAGGCCGGCATCAATTTCAGCCTTGCTGTCGCCACGCATCAACTCGTCCAGAAAGCGGTTTACCTGACGCACGTTGGTGGCGACCTCTGACATGCCCTTTTTCGCCTTGTCCAGCTCCTCCAGTACCACCATGGGGAGGAATATATCGTGTTCCTGGAATCTGAATATGGCAGTGGGATCGTGCATTAACACGTTGGTGTCGAGGATGAACAGGGTTTTTTCCAGGATCGGCTCTTCAGGCATGTTGATGGTCTCTGCTGGTTACTATCACTCGTAGATACGGTCTGTGGCTTGCGGCTGTCCGCGTGTTCGGTCCCGTGAGGTGTCGGAAGTAGGTCAGTTTTTCAGCGGCTCGAGTACTGCATCCAGATTCAGGCCGTCACAAAACTCCATAAACTCATCGCGCAGAGTGGCGATGTGGATGCTGGATGGTATGCCAACTGTCATTTGCACGGAGAACATCGGGGTGCCGGTATGGGCCGCTGCATAGCTGCTGGTGGACATATCTTCTATGTTGATTTCGCGCTGGGAGAAGAAGCTGGCCAGGTGATGCACGATTCCAGGGTGGTCCATTGCTACCACCTCTACTCCATAGGGTAGGAGGGTGTCTTCACTCTGCTTGCCCCCGGTGCGCCTGGCAATAATAGTCAATCCTAGCTTGCTTTCCAGTTCTGGAATCGCATCCTCCAGCTTGGTCAGGGTGTTCCAGTTGCCGCCCACCATGAGCATGATGGCAAATTCGCCGCCCAGTACCGTCATGCGGCTATCGGTAATATTACATCCTTCGTCTAGGATGGTATGGGAGAGTTCATCTACGATGCCTGGTCTATCCTTGCCGAGGGCGGAGATTACCAGATAGTTGAGTTGGGCCGACATATTGTTCAATGCTGCTCCATGATTGTTTGGAAAGTTAGAGTTTACCCATCAGTACCCCTTATGGTCCAACAGAGATTGGGTTATTTTATTCTCTGACCGCATTACTTGTCAGCGCCCTGAGCGGGGGTTTAGAATGAACGGTTAGGATTGATGGCAGCAGGCCTTCTAATCAGTTTCTGGAGTTTTTTGATGTTTCAAGGCAGCATGGTCGCCCTGGTGACCCCGATGACAGAAGATGGAGTGGTCGATGAACAGGCCATGCGCGGGCTGGTTGACTGGCACGTGGAGCAGGGTACCAGCGCTATCGTGGCGGTTGGTACTACTGGAGAGTCGGCCACCCTGGACGAGAAAGAGCACTGTGATGTGATCCGCCAGGTGGTTGAGTTTTGCGCTGGGCGTATGCCGGTTATCGCCGGAACCGGGGCAAATTCTACCACAGAGGCTATCAACCTTACCCGCTGTGCTAAGCAGGCCGGGGCCGATGCCGCTCTTCTGGTGACGCCCTATTACAATAAACCGACCCAGGAGGGTCTGTTCCTGCACCATCAGGCGGTGGCCGAAGCGGTTGCCATACCACAGATTCTGTATAATGTGCCGGGTCGCACCGCCTGTGACATGCTTCCTGACACGGTTGCGCGGCTCTCTAAGATCGAGAATATCATCGGCATCAAGGAGGCCACTGGCGATGTTGCCAGGGTGGCCCAGTTTCAGGCCGTTTGTGGCGATGATTTCGATCTTTATAGCGGGGATGACACCACCGGCTGTGAGTTTCTTCTGGCGGGTGGGCAGGGGGTGATCTCGGTTACCACCAATATTGCCCCGAAGGCCATGAATGAGATGTGCCGGGCGGCGCTGGCCGGGCAGCGGGAGGAGGCGGTGAGAATTGATCAGGGGCTGGCTGGTCTGCACCGTGACCTGTTCCTGGAATCCAACCCGATACCGGTAAAGTGGGCGTTGGCAGAGATGGGGCGCATACCGGTCGGTATCAGACTGCCACTTACCTGGCTATCAGAACATTATCGCAGTGAATTGCGGAACTCTATGCAGCAGGCGGGGATCATATAGAGGATCCTGGGTTATGCCTTCCTCCGGAAACGGAGTTGAAGCAGACTATCCTGCATCAGGCTGGGTGTAACGGTGCCAAGCCTGAACTAAATTAAATCAAATAGGCAAAAATTGAAATGTCACTGAAAGTTTCCAAGTTGGTACTGTTCTCTCTGATACTCACCCTCCTGGCTGCGTGCAACAGCATGCCGAATATGGAAGAGATGCTTCCGGATCGAAAGGTTGAATACAAGAAATCGAAGCAGGCAGAAAAGAATCTGGAGGTGCCGCCAGACCTCTCCAGTAGCTCCATCAGTGATTCGTTGGTTATACCTGGTGCTCAAGGTTCAGGTTCTGCCACCTACTCCGATTTTGCCAACCGGGATACGCCAGCCCCGGGTGCCAGATCCTCCGGCGGGGTTATTCCCCAGTTGGAGGATATTCGGGTTCAGCGTGACGGCGATCAACGTTGGCTGGTAGTCAAGGCCAGCCCAGATGATGTATGGGCTCGGGTGATTGATTTCTGGCAGGAGAACGGAATCCTGATGGTAGAGCAGGATCCATCTGTAGGGGTAATGGTCACCGACTGGATAGAGAACCGGGCAGACATAAAATCTGATTTTATCACCGACTCGGTGCGTAAGCTGTTTGATGGTGTCTACTCCTCCTCCACCAGAGATCAGTTTCGGGTGCGGGTAGAGCACGGTGGTGATGCAGGCACGGTGGAACTGTTTCTGACCCACAGGGGTATGCAGGAAGAGCTGGTTACCTCCACTGGCAGTGAGAGTGAGAGGACGGTTTGGACTCCACGCGCTACCGATCATGGCCTGGAGGCCGAAATGCTGCGTCGTCTGATGGTGCATCTGGGTGTGGCCGACCAGAAGGCCAGTAAGTCACTGGCTAGAAAGGGCGCTTCTGCAAGCCAGCGCTCTAAACTCAACCGTGGACGTGATTCGGTATCCCTCCTGGTTAATGAAGAGCTTCCCAGGGCTTGGAGATTAGTCGGTGTGGCTCTGGATCGGGTGGGTTTTGCGGTGGAAGATCGCAATCGTTCAGAGGGGATCTATTTCGTACGCTACAACGACCCGATGAAAGAGAATGAAGACCCGGGCATCCTTTCCAAGCTGGCCTTCTGGCAGGAAGAGAAGAATATCGACAAGGAGAATCGCTATCAGGTCAAGCTGAGTCCAGAGGGTAGCATTACCCAAATTATAATTCTGAATGAGGCAGGCACCAGGGATAACTCGGCGACCGCAGTTCGGATACTGACCTTGCTGCATGAACAGATGCGTTGACCACTGTCATGAGATTCGCCTCTCTCGGCAGCGGCAGTCGGGGCAATGCCATGCTGATCGAGGCTGGTGCTACCCGGATCCTGCTGGATAGCGGGTTTGCCGCGCGTGAGGTTGAATCCCGTCTGGGGCAGATCGGGGTGGAGCCAGATAGCATCGATGCCATTGTGGTCACCCATGAACACCAGGATCATATCCGGGGGGTTGGTGCCTACGCTCGACGCTATCGTCTGCCGGTGTGGATCACAGCCGGGACCAATCGGCAGAATCGTTGCGGGGTACTCCCCGAGGTCCGGCTGTTTAATCCCCACGAGAGTGGGTTTCACATTGGAGATCTGGAGGTGACGCCATTTCCGGTCCCGCATGATGCCACTGAACCGTCCCAGTTTGTGTTTGCAGCCGGTGGCCTCAAGTTGGGTATCCTTACCGATATTGGATTCTATACCCCGCATATAAGCGAGATGCTGCAGGCGTGTGACGCACTGTTTCTGGAGTGTAACCATGATGTTGATATGCTTGCCAGTGGGCCCTATCCACCGGCGTTGCAGCGCCGGGTAGCCAGCAACCTGGGGCATCTCAGCAATGACCAGGCCGTAGACTTTTTGCGACAGTTCGACCTGGGGCGTCTGCAGCGCCTGGTTGCGGCCCACCTGAGTGAGAAAAACAATACCCCGGATCTGGCACGTAGGGCCATGCTGTCAGTAGCGGAAAATATTGAGGATCGCCTGAGCGTGGCCGGTCAGGATGAGGTCAGCGAACTGTTTGAGATTAGTTAGTGGGCCATGATTCTGGATTACTGGGGGGCGGAGTCAAATCTACCGGGGAAATAGGATTGTTTGGAATGACGTTGTTTGATTTTTACTCCGACCCCGTTACATTCGACCACGGTACATTAATTGATGCATATGTCGCTAAAAGAGTTGTTATTTCCACCTGAATCACGCCTGTTTGCCGGGCAGCGTTGGGTGAACATATCCCTGCGCACCCTGCATCTGATTGGTCTGGCCGGGATAGGTTCTGGGATTCTTTATCCAGCCCCGGAAGGTGCATCCAACTACTATCTCTATCTGACCCTTGCCTCCGGCCTTGGTCTCAGCCTAGTCTCCATCTGGTCCAATGCGATCTGGTTGGTACAGCTGCGGGGACAGGCCATTATTCTTAAGTTGCTGCTGGCGCTCATTCCGGTGTGGCCTGAGGCCGGTGTCTGGCTGTTGTTCATGGTGATTATCATCTCTGGGTACATCTCCCATGCCCCAGGGGATGTGCGCTACTACTCCCTATTTCACCGTGGTCGCATCGAAAACTTGTAGGGGTGGATCTGTGCTGCCTGTGCAAACAATGCCCCCAATTTCTGCGGCATTATCTCCCGGCTTGGAGTATCATTGCGCCTTTAATTGTTACTGAAGAATAAGGTTATAAATGCTCATTCTCCGTGGTGCCCCAGCCCTCTCCAAATTTCGTCTGCAGAAACTAGAACGACGCCTGACTTCGGCCCTGGGCCATCCGGTAACCCTGTATGCGGAGTTTGTCCATTTTGCCGAACTGGAGCAGTCCCTGAGTGGGGATGAGCGGGCCGTTCTGGATCGGGTACTGCGCTACGGTCCACACCTGACCGAACATGAACCACAGGGTACCCTGTTTCTGGTGGTGCCCCGCCCTGGAACCATCTCCCCCTGGTCCACCAAGGCCACGGATATTGCCCATAACTGCGGGTTGGAAAAGATCGAGCGCCTGGAGCGCGGTATTGCCTACTACACAACGGTTGATGTTAAATCCGGTGCCGGTCTGAGTGATGACGAACTTAGCAGTGCCATGGGTGTTTTGCATGACCGTATGACCGAGTCCATATTCTTTGACCTGGACGATGCGGCGTGTCTGTTCACCCATGCCAAGCCTAGGGCGGCCACCAGCGTGGATGTGATCGGCAGTGGTAGGCCGGCGCTGGAGCGGGCCAATCTGGATCTGGGGCTGGCGCTGTCTCCGGATGAGATCGATTATCTGGTGGAGAGCTTTCAGGGGCTGGGGCGCAACCCGGTGGATATTGAGTTGATGATGTTTGCCCAGGCCAACTCTGAACACTGTCGGCATAAGATCTTCAATGCAGACTGGGTGATCGACGGCCAGGCCCAGGAGCGTTCCCTGTTCAAGATGATCCGCAACACCACCGAACAGTCACCGGAGAATGTGCTGTCTGCTTACAAGGACAATGCCGCGGTCATGAGTGGCCATGCCGGTGCACGCTTTTACCCTGATCCCGAGACCCGGACCTACGGCTATAGCCAGGAGCAGATCCATATCCTGATGAAGGTGGAGACCCATAACCACCCCACGGCCATCTCTCCCGATCCTGGCGCTGCCACCGGCTCCGGTGGTGAGATTCGGGATGAGGGCGCCACCGGCCAGGGTTCTAAACCCAAGGCCGGGTTGACCGGGTTTTCGGTCTCCAATCTGCGCATACCCGGGTTGGAGCAGCCGTGGGAGACCGATCACGGCAAACCGGATCGCATAGTTACCGCCCTGGATATCATGCTGGAGGGACCCATCGGCGGCGCCTCCTTTAACAATGAGTTTGGACGCCCCAATCTGTGCGGCTATTTTCGCACCTACGAAGAGGATGTGCCTGGGGCCAATGGCACGGAGCTGCGCGGCTATCACAAGCCCATCATGCTGGCTGGTGGTCTGGGCAACATCCGTGAAGAGCATGTACAAAAAGAGGAGTTCCCAGCCGGCACTCCGTTGGTGGTTCTGGGTGGACCGGCCATGCTGATCGGCCTGGGTGGTGGTGCCGCCTCATCCATGGCCAGCGGCACCTCGGCCGAAGACCTGGATTTTGCCTCAGTGCAGCGTTCCAATCCAGAGATGGAACGGCGCTGTCAGGAGGTGATTGATCGCTGCTGGGAGCAGGGCAGTGATAACCCGATCATCTTTATCCATGATGTGGGCGCCGGCGGTCTCTCCAACGCCCTGCCGGAACTGGTGCATGACTCGGCCCGCGGCGGCAAGTTTGAGCTGCGCCGGGTGCCCAATGACGAGCCGGGCATGACCCCCATGGAGATCTGGTGTAATGAGTCCCAGGAGCGCTATGTGATGGCGGTGGCCGCCGAGCGTTTGGATGAGTTCAAGGCCCTGTGCGAACGTGAACGCTGCCCCTATGCCGTAGTGGGTGAGGCCACGGATGAAGAGCACCTGCTGCTGGGCGATGCCCATTTCGGCAACAACCCTATCGATATCCCCATGCCGCTGCTGTTTGGCAAGCCGCCACGTATGTTGCGGGATGTGAAGCATCTGTCGTTTCAGAAGCCGGAGCTGGATTTTCAGGGGATCGAACTGAAGCAGGCGGCCATGCGCGTGTTGCGGCTGCCAAGCGTGGCCAACAAGGGTTTCCTGATAACCATTGGCGACCGTTCCATTACCGGGCAGGTGGCCAGAGACCAGATGGTGGGCCCATGGCAGGTGCCGGTGGCGGATCTGGCGGTCACCGTTTCAGATTACGCGGGCTATGCCGGTGAGGCCATGGCCCTGGGTGAGCGCACCCCCCTGGCCCTGATCGATGCCCCGGCCTCCGGGCGCATGGCCATAGGCGAGGCCGTAACTAACCTGGCCGCTGGTGCCATCGACAGTATTGGAGATATTCAGCTCTCCGCCAACTGGATGGCCGCTGCCGGACATCCGGGTGAAGATGCCAGGCTGTACGAGACGGTGAAGGCGGTGGGTATGGAGCTGTGTCCGGCGCTGGGCATTTCCGTACCGGTGGGTAAGGACTCCATGTCCATGAAGACGGTGTGGCAGGATGGCGATGAGAAGCGCGAGATGGCGGCGCCCCTCTCCCTGATCATCACCGGTTTCGCGCCGGTAGGAGACGTACGCCGCACCCTCACCCCGCAGCTACGCACCGATCTGGGTACAACAGAACTGATCCTGATCGATCTGGGCAAGGGGGCCAATCGCCTCGGCGCTTCGGCCCTGGCCCAGGTGTATAAACAGGTGGGACACCACGGCCCGGATCTGAAGGATCCCAAGGCGCTGAAGCAGTTCTTTGCCGCCATTCAGGGCCTCAATCGGGACGACTTGCTGCTGGCCTACCATGACCGCTCGGATGGTGGTCTGTTTGCTACCGCGTGTGAGATGGCGTTTGCCGGAAGATGCGGCATCTCCCTGGATATCTCAGAGCTGGGTGAGGATGACCTGGCCGCCCTGTTTAACGAGGAACTGGGGGCGGTGATTCAGGTGCGCAGCAGTGATTCAGATGCCGTGCTGGAGGCGCTGCATGCCGCCGGGCTGGGCAGATACAGCCACCGCATTGGCGGTGTGAATGCAGATGATGTCGTCACCCTCAGTCGTGGCGATCAGGAACTGTTTTCCGCCAGCCGGATTGAGTTGCAGCAGGCCTGGTCTGAGACCAGCCGTGAGATGCAGGTCATTCGGGATAATCCTGAGTGTGCCATTGAGGAGTTTGACCGGATCTCCGATGCCGATGATCCCGGTATCCAGATCAGGCTCAGCTTTGACCAGAATGAAGATGTGGCTGCACCCATGATTGCCACCGGGGTAAGGCCGCCCGTTGCGATTCTGCGGGAGCAGGGCGTGAATGGCCAGATCGAGATGGCCAACTCATTTCATCGTGCCGGGTTTGAGAGTGTGGATGTGCACATGTCGGATGTCCTGTCGGGCCGGGTAGAGCTGGATGGCTTCCGTGGTCTGGTGGCCTGCGGCGGTTTCTCCTATGGTGATGTGCTGGGGGCCGGTGAGGGCTGGGCCAAGTCCATCCTGTTCAACCCCAGGGCCAGAGAGCAGTTTCAGGCCTTTTTTGAACGTGAGGATACATTCTCTCTGGGGGTGTGTAACGGTTGCCAGATGCTATCCAATCTGCATGAACTGATTCCGGGGAGCGGACATTGGCCGCACTTTGTGCGCAACCGCTCCGAGCAGTTTGAGGCCAGGTTCGTCACGGTAGAGATTCAGGATACCCCTTCGGTTCTGCTGCAGGGCATGGCCGGGACGCAAATTCCCATTGCCGTGGCCCACGGCGAGGGCAGGGCGGAGTTCTCCAGCCAGGCCCATCTGGAGAGTGCCGCAGATCTGGTGTCGTTGCGCTATACGGAAAATAGTGGCGGGGTGGCAGCGCGTTACCCGGCTAATCCCAATGGTTCACCCCTGGGGATTGCCGGTCTCAGCAGCACGGGCGGACGGGTGACCATCATGATGCCGCACCCGGAGCGGGTGATACGCACGGTTCAAAACTCCTGGCACCCGGACGGCTGGGGGGAGGACGCCCCATGGTTGCGGTTGTTTCGTAATGCGCGGGTCTGGGTGGGTTAGTAGTCGGCCTGACCTCGATCCCGCTGCCTACCCTAGCGGCCAATCCGTACCGCGAGCACATCACAGGTTGCGAGATGTAGTACGCCGTTGGCGGTTGAACCCAGGAGCAGCTGCAGGCCGTGCCGGCCGTGGCTTCCTATCACGATCAGGTCGGCGTTTGTCTCCTTGGCCAGATCTACTATCACATGCTTGGGGGCGCCGCAGCGCACGTGACACTCGGCATCCGGTACCTGGCAGTCCTGTTTGACCTTCTCCAGACCGGCGGTGGCCTTCTCCGTGAGGCGTTTTTCGATATCTGGGATCTCAGGGAAGCTGGCCTCGCTGTCGTAGATTGATGCTACATGCTCCACCACATGTACCAGTGATAACTCCGCACCGCTTGATTTGCCTAGGGCAATGCCCTGTTCAACTACCTTGGAGCCTTCTGGTGAAAAATCGATAGCTATGAGGATGCGCTTATAGGTTGCCATTTGTTCCTCTCCGTTGCTGTTCCTATCCATAAGTTTAGGGTCAACTGAGGGGTTTTTCTATGGCAATCGGGTAAAAAAACCACCTGGATTACGCGGTAGATATGGTCTGCTGCCTAGGAATTAAAAGCAGGAGCGGTGGGGCGGCCGTCAGGTGTTTGCTGTATTCTCTTTCAGTACCCGTTCCACCGTATCCACTATGGCCTGGGTCTGGGGGTCCACCTCAATATTGATATGGTCGCCCGGCTTGCGACTGTCCATGTTGGTTCGCTCCAGGGTTTCCGGGATGAGATTGACGTTGAACTCATCTCCATCCACCTCTCCGATGGTAAGGCTGATGCCGTCTATACCTATGTATCCCTTGGCGAACACATAACGCATCAGATCATGTGGTATT
>JAAGZL010000527.1 GCA_024206335.1 Gammaproteobacteria bacterium | reverse complement strand
CCGACGATGCTTAACTGCTGTGATCGGACGAGAACAGGTGTGTTCATCGTGGTATGGCCGTAGACAGAGTGTTGACAATTTTGTTTCAACACATTCTTCTTCCTCCTTTTCCCCACACACCACGAGCAGTAGCAGCGAGAGGCGTGATGCTCTCCGGTGCAACCACAGAATCGTTACAGATAAAAAATATCAAACTTCTAATAGTCACTGATATTAAGGTGAGGATCGATTCTTCGTCGCTTTCCGGATTTCGTTTTGGGTGGGGTCGGGCACGTTTATCTACCAAAAAAAGCTACACGAAAAATTGCACTATCATGTTTTGTCACGTAAGAGAAAAAATCGTACCGGACGTAGGTGCGTCGTTTTTACAAGACGTCGTCGTCTTCGTCGTGGTACGAAAAGCCTACGACACCAGGTGTTCCCAGGCGGTCCCCCATCCAAGTACTATCCTGGCCCGACGATGCTTAACTGCTGTGATCGGACGAGAACAGGTGTGTTCATCGTGGTATGGCCGTAGACAGAGTGTTGACAATTTT
>JAAGZL010000526.1 GCA_024206335.1 Gammaproteobacteria bacterium | reverse complement strand
GTGTGGGTCAAACTCTTGTAGTCTCGCATAGGTACTTTCCTTTTCTCTTGGTAGAGATTTGAAAGTAAGCTTTACCGTAGTCTCGGTAAAACCTATGCGAGTCACCCCAGCTGAGCTGGGGGTTTACCCAATTTAATTAGCAGAAGATGAGTGAATCCTGCACCAGTTGGTACTGGGCTACCTGGAGATATGGAAACAACCTAACTGATGATCAAGAGCATACAGGTCAACGAGCTGCAAATCGGGATGTACATAATCATCCCGGGTACCTGGATGGACCACCCTTTCACCCGCAGTCAGTTTCGGATCAAGAATCAAAAACAGATCAGGATGATGCAAGAGCATGGTCTCTACCAACTCAAGGTGGACCTTAGCAAGAGCAATCTCCCGAAGGATTACCCGGCTACAGAGGCAGCGGTTCCAGAGCCGCCCGATAAACCTGAGCAGGTTGCGGTGGAACCCCAGGCCAAATGGAACCCGGAAACCCTGGTGCCAGCGGCGCTTATGGATGCCATTACTGATAAGAAGATGAACCCGGCCACCAAGGCCAAGGCGGTGTACAAAAACTCACTGGATATGATGACGCGCCTGCTGGAAAGCCCGAAGGCGGATAACATCCACGCCGGCAAGGATGCGATCAAGTCCATCACCAACCTGATCCTGTCAGATGACAACACCGCATACAACATGCTGCGCATCACCTCCCACGATCTTTACACCTACACCCACTCAGTAAATGTAGGCATTACCGCCATCATGCTGGCAAAGGATCTGTTCCGAAACTCAGACAACCACGACCTGGAAGAGCTGGGGGCAGGGTTTTTTCTACATGACTTGGGCAAGGTATATATTGACTCCCAGATCATCAACAAACCCGGCCGTCTTACCGACGAGGAGATGAATCAGATACGTACCCACCCATACCAAGGCTATAAGATGCTGAAGGAGGCCAACGCCCTGTCAGATGAGTGCAAATACATCGTATTACAACACCATGAAGTCTACGACGGAACCGGATACCCCAACCACCTGATAGGTGACGAAATCCATGACTATGGGCGTATCTGCTGCCTGGCCGATGTGTTCGAGGCCCTTACCGCAGAACGTTCCTATAAGCGGCCCATACCCAGGTTTGATGCCCTGAAACTGATGCGGGACGAGATGCCAAAGCACTTCAACCGAGAAATGTTAAATACCTTCATTATGCTATTCAAGTAGACACCAGCCGGTAGGGCTCTGTGTTCCCGAACTACCCACTAGCGCATTCCACGCTCCTGTTTTATACGCTCATAGGCTTGACGGATCTCATGGGTCTTCTGCGCCGCCATCTTCATCATCTCCTCGGGCAGTCCCTTGGACACCAACTTGTCAGGATGGTGCTGACTCAACAGACGACGGTAAGCCCGTTTCACCTCAGCATCACTGCTACCAGATGAAATCATAAGTATGGCATAGGCATCCTCCAGCGATGGGCCAGTGGGCTTGGCCGCCGTTCTGCCACCGGTGCCAGCATAGTGCCTTTCAGCCTTTATCATCTCCTCCAGACGGCGGAACATGGACTCAGGCACATGCAGATGTTGACAGATATGCAACAACAATCGCTCTTCTGCCTGGTGCAGGAGCCCATCGGCATAGGCTGCCTGAAGTTGTATCTCCACAAACATCTGGATCAGGGTCTGACGCCGGTGGCACTCTTGACGAAACTGGTCCAACACATCATCCAGGGGAAAATCAGCATTTTTACCCTGATCAAACAGGCGTATGGCCGTTTGCCTCAGCTCCTGGGTCAGATCCATCTGGGACATGACAGCACGGGCCATCTCTATTTCATCTTTGGATACCCTGCCATCAGCCTTGGCCAGGTGCCCCATGACCGAGAATGTGGCGGTAAAGAAGGCCGTCTGTACCCTCTCTCTGTCGCCAGGGTGCAGTTGTTCAAAACCCTTAACGCCATCCATACCACGGTCCAGGTTATGTCCCAGCACCGCACCCAGAACGGCCCCTAGTGGCCCGCCCAACATGAAGCCGAAGGCTCCACCCAGCATTTTTCCCCACCAACTCAAGCTCTCTCTCCTGTTATGTCACACACAAACAACTACTGCATCCAACAATCTTGCCAGAAATACAATCGATTATATATGGTTACTGTATAACCAGATATTCCCCCTTTGATACTGGCATACATCTCACTCTGGTGTAATACTAATTATCAGAGTCCAGCGCAAAAACCGAGTTTCAAAATAAGAGTGTTTTATCTGGGCATCTGAGATAATTACAGAGGAGCATACTGGGATGAGTAAACCAAATCCTGCCGTTGGCAGCTGGTATCAGACCGTTGAAGGTGAAGTTCTTGAGGTAGTAGCCATGGATCTGGAGGAACAGTCCATAGAGGTGCAGTTCTATGATGGAACAGTGGAGGAGTACGATACCGATACCTGGAAAGAGCTGGTCGAAAGCAGCGCCGAAGCACCAGAGGACTGGTCTGGATCACTGGATATAAGCAGTGACGATTACGGCGTAGACCTAGACCGCCCTGCTGGCGACAACCACCATAACCCCATGGACGACCTGGATAAAGAGGAGTAACTGCTTACTCTACAGCCATCCGATCCGGTTGGAAACGAGGACTAAAGTTCTCACCAACAACGCCGCTATATTAATCAAGAGTTGTATCTTGTAACCAGCAATTTTCAGGGGGCACCCTATGATCACCAAGTATGACATGACCTCTGGTGAACAGGTCCATCAGACAAGGCGGCAAGACACGGAAACAGCCGTAACCCATACGTATGAAATGCCTGCCCTCGCACTGCAGCTGGTCGCAGCTGAAACCCGGTCAAAACCCAGGATAATACCACCTGATCTAGCAACCGGTTCCATCTCTGATTTCCTCAAGCAACAGTACTAAATCAGGGTCAGGATAAGCCACACCACCTCAACAGACCACCATCACTGGAGTTCTCGCACCACCCGGAATCCTGTAACAGACAGGCGGCTGTCTTGTTTAAAATATCCTCTCCAGGCGGATCGCATACTATCACTGGTCTTGTTATAGGCACCACCTCTGACCACACGCACAGCACAGCCAGGATCCAGCCAGGCAGAACCATCAGCAGGGGCACCACTATAGTTAGGATGGTAACAATCCTGCACCCACTCTCTTACATTTCCCGCCATATCATGTAAACCAAAATTATTGGGCTGAAAGCTGCCAACCGGGGCCGAACTTCTTCTATCCCATTGACTGCCACAATCAAAGCAATTAGCCCGCGCATCCCCCACCTGATAGCCCCACCAGTATAGAGAGTCACTGCCACCACGAACAGCAAACTCCCATTCCGCCTCGGTTGGCAGCCGGTAGTTTTTACCCGTACGTTCAGATAACCACTCGGCATATGCTACTGCATCATCCCAACTTACATTAATCACCGGCTGCCTGACGCGCCCCCAGCCTTCATCATTTGGAAGCCTACGGCCTGTGGCCTGGGCAAATCGGTCATACTCGTCAAAGGTCACCTCTTCCCGGCTAATAGCAAAGGCCGATATGTTGATTGTGTGGGCAGGCCACTCATCGCCTGAAACCTGGTTGGTGTTGCTACCCATGGTAAAACTACCACCCTTCAGCCTAACCATAGCCGGCCCAAATTCAATATCTGTCAACATTGACCATACAGGATCCTGCTCTGCATCCTCTGCTGCCACCTCTTCCGGGGCTGGAATAGGTTTGACCTCAGCAATTACAGAGTGTGCTGCGGGAGCGGTTCTTAAGGCTCTCTCAGGTACGGGTGTGTTGCCTGCAACTCTACGATCTGAAGAGGCCGGTTCCAATTTCACTGTAACAGCTGGAGCTCGCTCCAACCTCATGGCACTGTCACCCTGCAACAGACCGGTAACCAACTCTCCCCGGCCAGCCAATATCATCACTCCATCAACCACTGTAAAGCAGATAACGACCCCCAGAAACAACCCAAGCAACATCGCGCCCCTGGAAGAGGGTTCGGAATAGAGATCATCCAGATACAGGTCACTGGACGGACCTGCAAGACGTGGGTCTACATATTCATTTGTTGTTGTTTCCTGCCTAGCACTCTCCTGCAATAAATTCAATTCATCTTCATGCTGCCGGCAGATACTCTCCATCTCACCATATTTGAGCTTTACCTCATCTAGCTCCAGTGTTATCTGGTCAATTTTCTCATCCCGGTCTTCAATTGCATCCTCAAACCCTCTGCATTTTGAATCTGCCTTAGTTAATCTCTGCTCCCACCTTCGAGATGACTCCCTCAATTCATCCAACTCCAGACGTAGTGACTCCTCATCCGCCTTCTCAAATCCCCGTGTCACCTCTATCTCTTTTAGATCAGCCCTGGCAGTTTCCAATGCCGTATTCAACAGCTCTAATTCCTTGTTTGAATGCAGTTGGACCAGCTTTAACTCCTCACTCACGGCCTCTGCCTGCTCTCTTATCTCATCATAGGCAAAGTCGGCCTCTTTCAACGCCTCAGTGAGTGACACAAGCTCTAACTTCAGCACCCCCACATCACCCTGGTCATCTGATGCGGTGCTAGCAACTACCTGTTGCAATTTGTCTTCAGCATCCTGGCGTAAGACACGTTCATGCTGTAGCGCCGTTTTTGCCTTATTGGAGCTGGCCTTGAGTTCCTCCAACTCTGATTCAATCTGATGGAGACTATCCTTTAACTCCACCCCGCCCTGCTCATGGACCTGCTGCTGCTCCTGTAGTTTTGCCTCAGATTCAAGGCGTACCTGCTGTAACGCCTCCAAGCCAACCTCTGACTCATTCACTTTCTTATTTAGCTGTTCCAGCTCCGTCAAAGTAGACTTGTTTTTATCTTCACTTGCAGCCAGCTCCTGACATAACTTCTCAAGTTGCTGTTCCATTTCTGATACAGCACCAGTATGCTGCTGTTCAATACCGATCTGCCCCTGGCGTAGATCTTCTATGGTTTTTTCCAACACAGCTCTGGTTGCAACGACCTCTTCCAGAGTATTTTGGGATAACGCTAATTCATCCTCTAACCCTGCAAGCGCTGCCCGATGCTGCTGCTCCTGTTCCTTCTGCCCCCTATCCAACGCCTCCTGCAGATCATCCTTCTCCTTAAGAAGCTCATGGTTTGAATCCTGTTGCGTCTGGAGTTTCGCCTCCAAGTCTGAAATACTGCTACTGGCCTTGCTTAGCTCTTCTAGTGCATCTTCCAAGGTAGTATTTAACGTATTTCTACCCAACTCCAGCTGATCCAGCGATTTCTTTTCCGCGTTCCTTTTCCCCCGTAGCTCTTCCAGTCTGCTCCTGGTGCTATCCAGAATGACTTTCTGTGCTTTGAGTTCCGCTTGTCTTTGCACTGCCTCTTTCTGCTGTTTATCTTTATATCCATGGAAGCGCATACCAAGTTGCTTGATTTTGTTATTCGCCTCAGCAAGCATCTCTCTGAGATAGTCCAGCTCCTCCATGTTATTGGCTGGAGCTGCATCTTCATCCAACTCTTCACCTGAGTGCAGACTGATCACCTTGGCACTGGTCTCCGTCTCCTGACCTCCCTGAATCAGAATATCGGCCGAGACAGATCTGAGCCCACCCTCAAGCACAGAGACACTGTAGCCACGATCGGTCAGCAAGAATGCCGCTGTAGCGCTCATCTGGCCATCTCCACAGCAGATCACATAATGTTGATCAACAGCAAGATTAGGAGCCTGGTAACGCAGGGTATTCAGCGGCAGGCTAACACTCTTGCCTATATGGCCGGACTCATACTCTTCCGGTGGTCTCACATCCAGCCAGACCGCCCCTCCCTTTACCAGAGACAGGGCCTCCTTATACCCCACCCCTCTGGCCAAGGGTCTTTTTACAAACTCTATAAAGTCTTCCTTGGCCAGTCGCAACAAAGTGCCATTGGTAAGCATGCGCACACTACTGTTGCGCGGACTATCAGACAGCAGAGCTTCCTCGCCAAAGCTATCTCCTGGACCAAGCTTGGCCAATTTAGCCGGCTTATCAGCACCCTCTTCCTTACGCTGAACTACACACTGCCCATGATTTATCAGATAGAAGTAATCACCCTCACCACCCTGCTTAATTACACTCTGTCCCCGCTTAACCTCTACCTCTTCCATACGCATAATTACGCCTTGGATATTTGCAGCCGGGATCTGCTGAAACACATTGGATTGGAGAAGCTGGGTCATCCAGTCATCAGTGACAGCAGTGTTCAAGTCTGTCACTTTATAAGCATCATCACTGGAGCGAACCAGCAATTCACTGAGCTTGCGGTTATCTATGAGAACATACTCCACCCGCCCCACAGCTCGCACGGAGTTTTTCCTTGGGATCTGGTGGGCAAGTGGAAAGCGGGCCGTCTCACTGCCAGCGGTAACTCTATCTACCTCCCGCATCTTGTCCAGCAGTGCAACCTGGCCTGAGAGCAGATATACATTATGGTAGTCAGTATCACCTTGACGAAAAAGATAGGTCCCAGACTTGTCCCTGTTAAAGCTGGCACTCTGCAGCAACTGCTCAAAATCCTCTTCCGATAATAGGTTAAGAGGAACCAGCTTCTTGAGCAGTTGGACAGTATTATCGTTTGGCACTACGCCCATTCTATATCCCTTCCGATCTAGATTCCGCAGTCATGCCCAGATGGGTAAGTCATGAGACAGGTAACTGGATAGAAGGAAACACAAACCTTCGTACAACTCCAAAGATTCACCTGAACCCATTGATTTTCTGCGATTAATAACGCAAAAAGATAGCAAGCAACTACTATAGCCTTAATATATAACCAAAAAAATGAATTCGTTCACACCATGTTAACATACACCAAAGCCAGCTATTTCACTTCGGGCAAACACCCTATGTTAGAGTCTGGTACAAAAAAACCGGTTATACGAATTTTTTCATGAAAAACCCTCTTGGAATTGTAGCTGCAGGCCACAAAGAAACAGCAAACACCGCCAGCAGCATACTTGCAGCCGGCGGCAACGCCTTTGACGCCACCCTGGCAGCCCTATTTTCCAGTTGCGTCTGTGAGCCGGTTCTATCCTCTCTGGGTGGAGGTGGTTTCCTACTGGCACACCCTCAGGATAGGAATCCGATTCTGTACGATTTTTTTGCCCACACCCCCAGCCACAAACCGCCACCGAAAGAGCTGGGGTTTCACCCCATTATCGCCGACTTTGGAACTGCCCAACAAGAGTTCCATATCGGTATGGGTTCCATAGCCGTACCCGGTATGGTGCGGGGAGCCTACGCCATACATAGCGACCTGTGCAGCCTACCACTTGAGGAGATTATTCAGCCGGCACTGCATCTGGCCCGGGAAGGGGTCAAAGTCAACAGTTTTCAGCACTATATCTCCACCATTGTCGCACCCATAATAAAGTCCAGCCCCACAGCATTGCAGCTGCATGAGAGCCACAACCACCCTGGAACCATAGCCTCGGAGGGTGAGACAGTAAAACAGCCCCATATGGCCGATCTATTTTCTGCCCTGATAGAGGAGGGAGAGGATCTGTTCTATCGGGGAGAGTTGGCACATAGATTAGTTGACGACTGCAAAACCCAGGGAGGGGCAATCCGCTTGGGAGACCTGGAAAAATACCGGGTTGAGACCAGAACCCCACTCTCCCTGAACTATCGGGGTGCACAGCTATTCAGTAATCCAGCACCATCCATAGGCGGGACCCTGATTGCATTTACCCTCGCACTACTGGAACAAGAAGGTCTGTGCCATATGCCGTTCCATGGTACAAAACATCTTGCACATCTGGCCCACGCCATGCGGTTAACCCAACAACTACGCCAACACCATGACATTGATTCTGACCTTAACACCAAAGCCAGCCGTCACATTTTAGGTAGCAAATTCATCAACAGCTACAGACATACCCTACGCAACCACACCTCCTGTTCACGGGGGACCACGCAGATAAGCGTGGCCGACGCAAAAGGCAATATGGCCAGCATGACCCTGTCAAATGGAGAAGGCTCCGGCTACGTACTCCCCGGTACTGGCATCATGCTGAACAATATGCTGGGAGAAGAAGATATCAATCCACGCGGATTTCACCAGTGGCCAGAAGATCACCGCATCGCCTCCATGATGGCACCGACTCTGGCATTCATGCCCAATGGAAACAGGATCGCAACCGGTTCTGGCGGATCAAATCGTATCCGCAGCGCCATTTTGCAACTACTTATCAACCTGATCGATTTCAAAATGGATATACCACAGTCTGTTGAACAGCCCAGGATCCACTTCGAAACCAACATGTTGAACATGGAACATGGCATACCAGACCGGAGCATTGAAGACCTTACCAGGGAGTTTGCAGAACACCGGTTATGGCCAGATAGAAATCTATTTTTTGGCGGGGCACATACCGTCATGCGTGAAAATGATGGGGCACTGCACGGACAGGGGGATAGCCGCCGAGGGGGAGTTTGTATCCAGGTTTAATCCAAACTTCTGCAACCTACTTCTCACCTGACAAACGATGGTGCTTAGTAATTTGTCCGTTTATGTTATTATCCGCTGAGTTTTTATCCATTTAAAATCATCAGGAGTTTTAAAATGGCCGTTAAAAAGAAAGCCGCCAAAAAAAGTATCCGCAAGAAAGTCGCTGCAAAACCAGCAGTAAAAAGAAAGACCGTTGCCAAGAAAAAGGCAGCTCCTAAGAAAAAGGTTGTAGTCGCACCAAAAAAACTAAAGTCGATTACCACCAAGCAGACCAAAACCCAAATCATACAGGCCATTGCTGAGGATACTGAATTAACCAGAAAACAGGTTGACGCAGTTTTCAATTCCCTGGGAGAGTTGATTCAACGCCACATGCAAAGACGTGGTTCCGGTGAATTCACCATTCCACAGACCGGCGTAAAGGTTCGCCGCGTGCGCAAACCCGCCCGCAAGTCACGCATGGGACGTAACCCTGCAACTGGCGAGACCATCAAGATTGCCGCCAAGCCTGCATCAACCGTGATCAAGGTTGCAGCCCTGAAGGCCTTGAAGGACACCCTGGCTTAGAAAAATCCAACCAGATGCAGTGCAGCACTGCCTATCGGCGCCGCACTGCATCATGGTTGATTACTACAATGGGTTAATGCTGGCGCAGCAGTAGATGCTTACCCCGCTGCACCATTTCTAGCTGCTGCAGAAAACTCATCCCCAACAACACCTCATCCCCCTGCAATCCAGGCAGAATACTGGCTCTAACATTCTGCAGGCTAATATCTCCAAGGCTAACATCAGATAACTGCGTCCGCCATGCAGAGACAACACCGTTCGCAGTCTTGCTTGTCATGCGCATTCCACGACGCAAACCAAGATCATCAGCAAGCTCATCTGAAACTACTACATCAGTGGCCCCCGTATCCAGGAGAAAAGTGACCTTTCTGCCATTGATTCTACCGCTGGCCACATAGTGCCCTGCCCTGTTACGCTGCAACACCATCTCTGTAACCAAACCAGCGGCAGAAGTTACCGGATTGGTATTAGGGTTATTTTGCCGCTCCAGATACGCATTAAAGAAAAGCGTCAGGATAGCCAGCAGCCCTACCCAGGCGCCGACAATCATTCCCTTACCCACACGCATCTGACCATCTTGTTCTGTTTTGTTGTCTATCTTAGGAACCTCAGATTAATTTACTGGTGAACTACCCTCTTCCTTTCACAAATTGGGAAAAATTGTTCAGCAGCCGCAGGGGGCAAAGTAGTGCTAAAGATATTTTCAGGGCAGCAGGTATCAAATATCCAATTCGTCCAACATGGCAGCGAAGGAATCATTTGAAGCAGATTTATTTTTGCTATTGTTCTCATCAATTTGAACAACTGCATTCATATCAATCTCTATCGTAAAACGCATAATCGCATCTGTACATTCCAGAATCTGGCCGGGTACAACTATAAACTGCTGGTCACCAGCGATCAGTTTAAAACGATCCTTGGCACCGATATAGAAAGGCTGGGTAATTACATTAACAACATTGCCCGCTTCCTTCTGTTGAAACCCCGGCACGACATCTGCCTTCGAAAAACCATCACGCCAGCATTCAAGTATAATTGGCTCAATCTCTCCATCCAGTAACTCAACACCAAACCCCATAAGCCCATGGCTCTGAATACGCACCCAGCGAATAACCCCCAGACTCCAGGCCTTACCCAGATCAAGATTCTCTCGGGGGTTAGTACCAATCAACTCACCCACACGCACCTTATACTCACCCTCTCCAGGCCAAGCTAGATAACGCCCTTTGTTACTCTCATTAATGGAGATACACTCTCTACTATCTCTCTCTTCAGCAGATACAAGGTTACTAATATCCAGATCAACTTCCTCCTGTACCAACTCTGGCTCTGCAGCAAAGCCAGACAAGAGTCCTGAGCCAGCATCAATAACAAATTCATCTGTAGCTATCGCCGTTTTTGCCTCACCCACTTCAGCAGAGCAGAAAGGTGAGCCGGCATTTTCAGCAGTGGAGCAGTTAAGCCGCTTACCACCAAACAACTGATACAGTGATTCAAGGCCACAGGTTACACTTATAATGCCAGCTCTCTTGCGCCGACCCTCCCTGGCAATTACACCCACTCTCCATCCCATCTTTAATTTAGACAACAGCTCAATTGCAACCATGTCAGTAGGTCGCGGCGGTGCATGGCCATCGCCCTTAATTAAATTGATCTCACATTCCAGTACTTGGTCTAAGTTACTGACATCAAGAATCCAACCTATCTTAACCTGCCCTCTATTACATTCATTAATCATGCATGGTGGCGCATCTTTCTGTGCATCCACCATAAATAGACTCACAGTAGAAACATCCTCTGTTATTGGAAGAAGACCAACCTCTGGCAACCAATTAAGCAAGATATCATTTACTTTCTTCACCTCCCCTCTCAGCAAACCATAAGGGTTCACCAGTGCCATCAAAAGAATTTGTTTATAAATCCCTTCAAGCCCAAGGGAACCACATGGGTCATTTTCAGTAGTTTTAGCTTCACCACTCAATAACTCATTCTGCACGGCAGAATAGTAGACTCCATGTATCTCTTTCCATACAAATCTGGGACCAACATCGTAGATTGAATATTTATGCAACAGCATCTCACCAAGGAAGTAGAGCAGTCTACGCAAGGCCCCAATTTTGGTGTGTTTATGCAGGAAATAGGCAGTAAACGAGTTATCATGAAACTGTGCCAATACTGCCTTGTAGCCAATAATGAACCTCACCATCAGTTCAAGACGCAACCTGGCCACCAGCCGATTAGTTTTGGATAGCGGTATCGGTGCTGATGCATAGTGAACCCGTAATCTTTCCAGAACAAAGCCTATAGATAAAAGCATAAGCTCAAGTGCTTCAAAACGTTCCACCGGGGACATATCAAATTGATTCATCCGCCCCAGCTCTGCATGCAAGGCACGAGCGGCGCTACTGACATCACCTAGCGGCAGATCAGAAATCCACTGCTTAAATTTCTTACTGTCATACTCATCTTCAAGCTTTGTTGGATTCAATCTTTCAGGCAGAACAAATGGGTTCTTTTTATTAATAGCCACCACCACGCCCCTCTATTTTTTAATTTCCAAGCCATGAAGATCAAACATTACACCTAGAAAAAGATCTTCCGAATACTTAATGCAAACGGCCAGCTTACTCAAGCCGAAATCTTACAAAGGAGTCTGTACTCTCTATGATCTGCTTTAGCTCCACCTGCTGTCTTTCGCTACTTGCTACCACTCTAAAGACATCACCATCATCAACATAGAACGGCGTGGTAATCAGATTAATCCCCCCCCCACCCTCATGTTGCAAAAAAGCTTTCATGCTTTCAGCTTCAGCAACTCCTTTGCGTTTACATTGCAAGATTATTGGCTCAACCAATCCGCTCAGCAGCTCTACACCCACCCCTAAAAAACCAGGCTGCTCAACATGCATCCAACGCACTACCCCAAGACTGACATCCAATCCATTCTGTTCATCATCCACATGGTTAACCCCAACCAGCTCACCCACATGCGTGCCACTATCACTGTTCTCTGGCCAGTTGAGATAGTATCCATTTTCACTTTTATTCGTACTGACACACTCCTGGCGATGAACTTTTTCCTCAGGTAACTTCAGCGCATCCACCCCTATCGCCATCACTCCTCTAACTTGTAGAAAGTTGCGATCAAACCTAATCATCACCTCATCATTGTCCAGCATTGCCGAGCCCACCTCAGCATGTCCAGGCTTACTAACAAAAGGCCTGGGGCTCCACCATTGCTCTACAGCATTAAAGACATGCCGGCCTCCATGCAGTGCGTAAAGAGGCTCTAACCCACACACCAGATCCACCCGAGCTGAGGTATAAGAGCGAATCTCCCGCGACCTGACCTGCTGCGTCCACGCAGCCCGCAATTTATTCATTAACCTCTTGGAAACAGCATCTGCCGGACGCATCTTTTGACTGCGCATACACGCTGATTCCACCGCCTTTATTTTCTGCCCAAGCAGCTGGTCAAGATCATCTGTAATTAAAGCCCAACCAACATCAACCTTCTCTTTACTACAGAGATTTGATGCACATGGCATAGCATCACTCTGGGCATCAATTAGAAAAAATGACTGGGACCAAACCGGCTCTTCAAGGGAGACCAGTTCAGTCGCAGCTGTCCATTGCTCCAGAGCAGAATGAACTTTCTCAACCTCACCCCTAAGCAGTGAATTAGGATTGGACAGGGCCAACAACAAAATCTGCTTATACAACCCCTCTATATTCAATCTCGCAGATTTACCACCAACGACCGACCCTGATGCGGGAATATGCAGCTCATTACTAACTGAGTAGTGGTAAATGCCATGTAACTCCTTCCAAACAAAGCTAAGACAAGGCTGGAAAACCAAATAGGAGTGAAAAAGAATCTCCCCCAGATAGAACATCACATTATGCAACGCATCCGACCTGGTATGCCGATGCATCAAAAATCCGGCAATTGAATCATCATGGAACTGGGATAACACAGTCTTATAGCCAATCACAGACTGCACCATAAGTTTAAGCCGCATATCCGCAGCCAGACAGGCCTTGGTACTCAGCGGCATATGGTCCTCAGTGCAGTCCTGCTGCAACGTATCCAGCACAAAATGCAACGGGGTCTGTAACAGCTCAAGGACCCCAAACCGATTTAAGGGGGGTATATCCAGCCGATTCAACCGCTCCAACTTGTGATTTAGATCTTGGGATAGCTCCCCTATATCCCCAATGGACATGTTATCTGCCCAGTTTTTTACTGCCTTTAACCCAAACTCACTCTCTAACCTTGGCGAGCTATGCCTCTTTGGTAACAGAAAAAGGTTATCTCTCTTAATACTGGCCACATCCACCCTCCATGAACTGCATTTACACACCATTCCATTTCCATTTTATGTAATTGCAAAGTATAGACATTAATCTTAACCATACAAACAGACCGCAAATAACTTACTATTTTACTTGGTAAATTACCTGGAAACCAGATTCAACCAACCCCAAAATGGGACGCAAGCTTAATTAATTGAACATATCTATATAAGGGCTCTATTAGTACATTGGAAAATTCGATCAAATTAATGCGGCTTTTGTATAGCGGGACAGGGCGAAGGGGAGTATCTTACCCTGTCTAGGTTTCTGGGCTGCTCAAAATAGGGCTCAGGACGTAGGAAACGGCCGGGGCGCACCAAAATAGTGCGCACCATATCAAGCTAACGAATATTTTATTAAAGACCCCATTCCGCAACGGAGGAAAATCCATGACGGAAGTAATAGCAACCAACCAGACTATCCTGGTGGTTGGCGGCGGGATCAGCGGCCTTACCGCTGCCCTGGAAGCCGCCGAGACAGGAAAGCAGGTAGTACTGGTTGAGAAGCGCCCCTATGTAGGTGGTCGCGTAACACAACTGTATAAATATTTTCCCAAGCTCTGCTTCCCGACCTGTGGTCTGGAGATCAACCAGCGCCGGGCCAAGATGAACCCTAATCTCAAGGTCATCACCATGGCCGAGGTGACCGACCTCCAGGGTGAGGCCGGCGATTACACCGCCACGGTGAAGATCAGCCCCCGTTACATCAACGACAACTGCACCGCCTGCGGCGACTGCACCGATGCCGTTGAGTCCGAGTTTGATGACGAGCACAACTACGGCATGGGCAAGCGCAAGGGTGCATATCTGCCCTACCGCATGGCCTACCCCCAGCAGTATGTGATCGATCCGCAGATCATCGGCACCGATGATGCCGAAAAGGCCAAGGCCGCCTGTAAGGTTAATGCCATTGACCTGGAGATGCAGGAAGAGACCGTATCCTTCAAGGTCGGCGCCGTGGTATGGGCCACCGGCTGGCAGCCATACGATGCCAACAAGATCCAGCCTTACGGCTATGACCGTTTCGACAATGTAATCACCAATGTCGAGTTCGAGCGCATGGCAGATATCAACGGCCCCACAGGCGGTAAGATCCTGCGTCCATCCGACGGTAGTGAAGCCAAGAACATCGCCTTCATCCAGTGCGCCGGTTCCCGTGACCATAACCACCTGCTGCACTGTTCACGCATCTGCTGCATGGCCACCCTGAAACAGACCCACTATGTACAGGAAGCCCTTGGTGATGATGGCAAATCCACTATCTACTATATAGATATTCGCTCTATCGATCGTTTCGAAGAGTTCTACGCCAAGGTCAAGGCCAACCCCAACGTCAGCTTTGTAAAATCCAAGGTTGCCTCCATTGTCGAAAACGGTGAGAGCAGCAATCCGATTCTGCATGGCGTAGACACCGAAGGCTACAACCGTTATGCCAACGAGCATGACCTGGTGGTTCTTGCCGTTGGCATGCAGCCAAGCGTGGATAAAGATGCTTTCCCAGTTGATATTCAGATCAACCAGGAGGGATTTATTGAACCTGCTCCAGAGAACGGCGGCGTATTTGCTGCCGGCTGTTCATCTGACGCGCTGGATGTAAACCGCGCGGTCCAGCAGGCCACCGGCGCCGCCCTGCGCGCCATCCAAGTTGTCAACCGCGTAGCCGGAACGGAGGGTTAATACAGTGGCAGAAGATAAGAAATTTGCCGGATACATCTGCACCGGATGCGGTATTGGCGAGCGCCTGGACGCCGGCCAGCTCGAGACCACCGCCACCCGCGATGGCAAGATGCAGATCTGCAAACAGCACGAGTTGCTGTGCGGTGAGGAAGGCGTACAGATGATTCGGGACGACATCGCCAATGAGGGTGTCACCCATATCATGATCGCTGGCTGCTCACGTCGGGCCAAGGTGGAGGCATTCAACTTTACCGATGTTGCCATGTCACGTGCTAACCTGCGTGAAGGTGTCATCTGGGTCCGTCCAGACACCGATGAGAACCGCGAGACCACCCAGGAGATGGCGGATGACTACATCCGTATGGGCTGCGCCGAAGTCAAGGCCATGACCCTGCCATCCAAATCGGGCGAGCAGGACCTGAACAAAAACATCATGGTGGTTGGTGGCGGTGTCACCGGCATGACCGCAGCCCTGGAGTCTGCAGCTGCAGGCTACCCCGTTACTATCATTGAGAAGAGCGGAGCCCTGGGCGGCCATGTAACCAACTACTACAAATCCATCCCAACCCGTGCCCCATATTCTGCCCCGCAGGATACCGGCGTAGCAGAGATGATTGCCGCAGTTGAGGCCAGCACTCAGATTACCGTACATCTGAACAGCACTCTGACTAAGACCGAGGGCGCACCCGGTCGCTTCAAGGCCCATATAGCAACAGAATCCGGTGGCACCACAGAAGCCGATTTTGGCGCCATCATCCAGGCCACCGGCTTCAATCTGTATGATCCATCTGAACTTACTCAGTTCAACTACAGCAACAGCCAGGACGTTATCACCAACGGTGAGTTCGAAAAACTGGCAAAAGAGGCCAACGGTGGCCCCATCAAACGTCCATCTGACGGCCGTGAGGTCAGCGCCGTATCCTTCATTCAGAACGTGGGCCAATGCTCTGAAGATGAGGGCCAGTTGAAGTACCACTCTGGTATCGGTGATCTGATTGCCATCAAACAGGCCATGTACCTGAAAGAGCTGAATGGCGACTGTGATGCCACCATCTTTTTCAACAACCTGCGCACCCCTGGTGCACCGGGCGAGGATTTCTATCGTGCGGCCCAGGAGCAGATGATCACCTTCAGTAAGAGTGACGTGGCAGAGGTTATCCCCGGTGAAACCCTTGAGGTCAAATTCAAGGATCTGATCCTGAATGAGGACGCCAGCATGGAGGCCGATCTGGTAGTACTGGATGTGGGCATGATGCCGAACACCGGCCCCGACCCCTACGCCCTGCTGGAGCTGGAGGATATTGAGGACAAGGAAGAACGTGAGGCAAAAAAGGAAGCAATCATTGCCGTCGCCCCACCCTCCATCCTCAACCTGGACTATCGCCAGGGTACGGATCTGCCGCACCTGAGCAACAGTTTTACCGATTCTCACTTCATCTGCTTCCCGTATGAGACCCGCCGCACCGGCATATACGCCGCAGGACCCGTACGTCGTCCTATGGATATACGCCAGGCCGCCGACGACGCCGCTGGTGCCGCCATGAAGGCAATCCAGGCCGCAGAGAACGCCGGCCAGGGCAGCGCAGCTCACCCAAGAGTTGGGGACCTCTCCTACCCTTCATTCCGCAAGGAGGGCTGCACCCAGTGCAAACGTTGCACCGTGGAGTGTCCATTTGGCGCCATCAACGAGGACGAAGATACCTATCCGGTCTTCAACGAATCCCGTTGCCGCCGCTGTGGTACCTGCATGGGTGCCTGCCCGGTACGTGTAATCTCCTTCGAGAACTACTCAGTTGAGACCGTGGGCCAGCAGATCAAGAACGTCGAAGTACCGGAAGAGTGGGATGAAAAACCCCGCATCCTGGTCCTGGCCTGCGAGAACGATGCCTACCCGGCCTTGGATCAGGCCGCAATGAACGGGGTTGAGATCAACCCATGGGCTCGCGTGATACCGGTACGCTGTCTGGGTTCTGTAAGCCTCTCCTGGGTCACCGACGCCCTCAACAACGGCTATGACGGCATCGTTATGATGGGCTGCCAGAAGGGTGATGACTATCAGTGTCACTTTGTACGCGGCTCCGCCATGGCGGCTGAACGTATGAGCAAGGTGGGCGATACCCTTGAGACCCTGAACCTCGAACCGGAACGCGTTGTGGTACACGAGGTGGCTATCACCGATGTGGAACGCGCACCCAAGCTGATCAACGATATGGCGGAGACCGTCGAGAAGATCGGCCTGAGCCCATTCAAGTTCTAGGGTGATGAGTGAACTACCGGACAGGATGTCCGGGTATAGGCCTTACAGATAGGCCGTTTCACGCCAGGGAAGGCGAATTGAGAGGAAGAGAATATGAGCGACATGAATACAGCTATGTCAAGCAAGTACCGCACCAGCTTCCTGAAGGAAGTCGAGGCGAATGTAGAAGAGGGTGAATGGGTAAAGATGTGCATGCAGTGCGGCGTCTGCGCTGGCTCTTGCCCATTTGGCAAACACTGGGATCACCCACCCCAGGAGCTCTTCATGATGATCCGTGCCGGCAAGCGCGAAGAGGTGTTGAGTTCCGAATCCATGTGGATGTGCACCTCCTGCTACAACTGCATTGCACGTTGTCCACGTGGTTTGCCCATCACACATATCATGCATGGCCTGGCCAATTATGCAAAACGTCTGGGCAAGGTACCGGAGAATCAGCAGACCGAGAAGTTTGCCCAGATATTCTGGGACAACATCACCAAAAAAGGTCGCGGCAACGAACTGAAGCTGGGACTCAGCCTCTATTTCATGAACGGGCTGGCTACCGGTATCAAAACCGCCATGGCCAACCAGAAACTGGGCCTGAACATGATCAAAACCAAACGCATGTCAGTTGCAGAACTCTGGGGTGGTCACAGCATAAAAGACACATCAGGCCTGCACAAAATGTTACAGAAAGCTCAGGAACTGGAAGATGCCAAGATCCAGGACCTGAACTAAGCGAGGAAAAATTATCATGGCTAAAGAGTATTCATTTTATCCCGGCTGCTCCTCGCAAAAAGGTGGGTCTGCCTCCAATCTCATGGCCTCAGTAGATACCATGTGTGAAGAGCTGGACATCAAGCTAAATGAGATCCCGGACTGGAACTGCTGTTCCGCCTCCATCGGCTATGCCGGCGGTGGTGAACTGCCACGCTTGACCTTGTCAGCCCGCAACATCGCCCTATCTGAACAACACAACCCTGATCAGGACATAGTCGCCACCTGCGCCGCTTGCTGGCTAGCTACCCGAGAAGCCAAAGAACGACTAGGTGAAAGCGAAGAGACCATGCAGGATGCCAATACTGCACTGGCAGAGGCCAATCTCAAACTGGAAAACAACACCCCTACCAAGCATATGGTAGAGGTGCTGATGGAAGATATTGGCATGGATGCAGTTAAGGCCAAGGTCAAAAAGCCCCTTTCCGGCCTCAAGATTGCCGGGTATGTGGGTTGTCAGACCAACCGTCCCTTCGGCATCCAGGGCGAATCCTTCGAGAACCCGGTATATCTCGATAACATGATCGAGGCCGTAGGTGCAGAACCTATTCGCGATTACGACAAGAAGGTGAGCTGCTGCGGCGGCGCCCTGGCATTCTCTGAGCCGGAAAAGGCCTATGAACTGATCCAGGGCATTATTGAATCTGCCGTTGATGCCGGTGCCGATATGATCGTTACCCCATGCCCGGTATGCCAGATGAACGTAGAGGTATATCAGGACCAGATCAACGCCCGCCAGGGCACCAAGTTCGATATGCCAGTGGTGTATTACAGCCAGTTGATGGCAGTGGCATTCGGACGTTCCGCCAAGGATGCCGCCCTGGATGGCCAGGTGATCAAGGCCAAACAGCTGGAAGAGATTGCAGCCAAATAATCTATAATTATAAGCAGTAACAATAATAAGATTGGGCCCTCTTCGGAGGGCTTTTCTTTTTTAGCCATGGATGGCTTTATGCCACGGAGCGCGACCAAAACAAGCTTGTACTTGATGAATCGCCAAAGGTGATTCTGAAGTGAGAGGGGCGATGTACAGTAAGCACGGATAGGAATGCTAGTATCAGCTCAATCAAGCGGTCCCGGCCGGGCCACACCAAATCCCTGCACATAGTCGACCCCAATCTCAGCCAGACGCTCACGAATTTGGTCATTCTCCACATACTCAGCAATAGTCCTAAGCCCCATGAGATGACCAATCTGATTAATGGATTCAACCATGCCACAATCAACCGGATCCTCCATAATATCTTTAACAAAACCACCATCAATCTTTAAAAAATCCACCGGCAGATTTTTCAGATAGGCAAAGGAGGACATTCCGGTACCAAAGTCATCCAGGGCAAACTTACACCCCAGTTCACGCATATCCCCAATAAAATGGATGGCCTGATCCAGACGACTCACCGCCGTGGTCTCAGTTATTTCAAAACACACCTTTTCCGCTGGTATATCATAGGCATTAAGCTGAGCAACAATATATTGTTTCAAGCCTCCATCACCCAGTGAGTGTCCTGACAGGTTGATTGCACACAAACCTAGCTGTTTGCCACGGAACTGCGCATCCTGTAACCAGGCAAATGTCTTATTGATCACCCAGCGATCAAGAACAGGCATCAAGGCATAGCGCTCTGCCGCTGGAATAAATGCACCTGGAGGTATGTCTCTACCATCCTTGTCATGCATACGCAGCAGAATCTCAAAATGATCTCTTTCATTCTCTGCCTCATTTAGTGACATGATGGATTGGCGGTGCAGATGGAGCCTACCCTCCTCTATAGCAGACTGAATTTCAGATACCCACTGCATCTCTCCCTGGCGCTTAGCCACCTCATCATCATCCGCCATATGTATATGCACACGGTTGCGCCCCATATCCTTCGCTACATAACAGGCTGCATCAGCCGCACTCATAACCAAATCTGTGTTTATGGTCTCATCACTAATTGCCGCAATACCCACGCTGACACCGGCAGTAAATGTCTTGTCATCCCAGGAAAACCGAAACTCCTTCAATGCATCACATATTTTCATGGTAAGAAGTTCAGCCTGCTCCAACGTACAGTTTTCCAATAGCAAGCCAAACTCATCCCCCCCCAAACGTGCCAAAATATCACTCTGCCTGATATTTTTCTGTAGCAGCTTGGAGATCATCTGCAGCATGGCATCACCTGCCACGTGACCACAGGTATCATTTACTATTTTGAATTGATCTAAATCCATATAGCACAGTACATGATGACTCTTGTTGGTATGTGCATCTTGCAGGACCTGCTTCAAGCTTTGCTCAAAGGCATATCGGTTCAGAAGCTTGGTCAGCGGATCATGGGTAGCCAGAAAACTCAGCCTTTCCTCCATGGCGTGACTATCTGTTACATCACGAAACACAGTTACCGCACCCAACACACTTCCATCTTCAATAATTGGGTAGGAGGAATATTCAACCGGGAACGAGGTACCATCCTTACACCAGAGCACCTCCTTCTGCACCCGGCAGGGCGTTCCGGTTTGAAATGCCCCATACACCGGACAGTCCGCACTGGGGTAGGGTGAGCCGTCGGCATAGCTATGATGAATAAAATCATGAGCACGTTTGCCAATCAACTCATCTCGGGTAAAACCCAGCATATTCAGAGCTGATTGATTAACAAAGGTACATACACCATTATTATCGACCCCATAAATACCATCACCAGTAGACTCCAGCAGTAACGACATCTGGTCATTCAGACGCCGCATCTCAAGCATGGACTTCTGCAGACGTTCATGGGTCTCTCTATACTCATAACCCAGCTTGTAGTTCTGCACAGCAAATGACACTTCTGATGCCATTTTATTCAGCAACCCCATTGAATCATCAGTAAAGAAGTCTAACTCTTTAGCAAACACACAGAATACACCAATGCTATTATCACTTTGCCGCAAAGGAAAAATAGCCACCGCATGCATAGCATACTGCTTAAAAACACTCTGCCACACACTTGGAACAGAGATATTGCAAACATCGTTTACTACAACATAATGATCGTCACTAATTGCCAACATCACAGGATCATCCACATCTGACTCATCCGGTTCTATGGGAAGGCTGGCATTAATAAGCCCCTGTTCAGAGCTGCCAATCACTACAAGATTTTCCCATTTGTCATCCAACAGGCCAATACAAGCCAAATCCATCGCACCGTATTCAGCTGCAATACTGCAGACATCTGCAAACAGCTCATCTTGAGAATCCCGCCTGGTTATACTTCTGGAGGTCTTTGAAAGCGCGGAATAGAGCGACTTTTGAATCTCCAGGGCATGTTCACGCTTGCTAATTCTCCGCGCCATCTCATCAAAGGCAGATGACACTTGGGAGATTTCATCATTCCCATATTGCTTGACACTACTTGTGTAGTCTCCACTCGCCATCCTTAGTGCTGCATCCTTAAGCATGCTGATACGAGATAGAACTGTTCCCTGCAGCAGCCAGGATAGAATAATATATGTAACAAGAAACCCACCAAAATGGCTGTAAGCACTATTAATCAATTGAGTCCTTATACGCTCCTCAATAATCGATGCTGGCAGTTTGATACTCATCAGACCACGCAAATCACCCAACTTATAGCCATAGGCCGTAGTATAGTTTTCTCTAACCGTATCCAGCGCTTCATCCATATCACCGTGGCACTTAAGGCACTGCTTCTCAATCCAGATTGGTTGTGAAAGGTGATAGAAGGGCTCACCATTGGCATTGGTGAATGATACCAATCGCTCATTCTGGTCGTGATTGTTTCGAAAATAGGCCATCGCCTCCAGCTCCAGCTCATCCGCCATATTATCCGGATTGCGTGGAACATCAGACACATTATTGAAACTGAGCCCCGTATCAACCCAGTTACGAAAATCCTTGGATATGCGGCTGATCGAGTGTGCAGGGAGAAAGCCCAGGTTTTTTTTGGTAATGGGTATTTTGTGGTCGATGAAGTGTTTCTGATAAACATTCCGCAACGCCATCAACATCCCGCGGATATTGTGCGCATCATCTCTGATGTCAGAGACAACATTATTCCTGATCTGTTGATGTGACATATACTCAGCCAGGATAAAATGGCCGATAAATACTACTGCAACAGTAGCTAACACTTTGGTTTTAAGCTGCATATTTCCTATTAAGGCTTATAAGAACAGTTACACTAACAACAATTCTATGCATGTACAGAGGGTTATCGACCAGGTACAACCATACTTTAATATGGAGTATGCGCCTATAATGCTAAACAATCAGCACCAACACTACTGCAATATTGAGCATAGTTACTCAAAATCAATTATTCTAGTTGCTACTAAATACTCACTATTCCAACCCAACTAACCAGTGAAATAATTCATGCACATTCTTTGTGGCGATATAGGAGGGACCAAAACCAGGCTTGCCATCCTGGAGGCTAATAGCTACTCATTCCGCCCAATAATCGAAACAAACTACCCCAGCGGGCAGTACGGTTCACTATCCGAGATCATCTTTAAATTTGCCAATAACCTTGGCCAGCCAATAGAGATTGCCGCATTCGGCGTGGCAGGGCCGGTTCTGGCACATCAATGTACTACCACCAACCTCCCCTGGACCATTGATGCAAGAGAGTTAGAGCAGAATCTAAAGATTCCATCCATCCATCTAATTAATGATCTTGAGGCCACTGCCTGGGGCATAGATGCACTCGACGAACAGGATATTCATACGCTGCAATACGGGGCTGCAGACCCTGCTGGAAACCGGGCAGTGATAGCAGCTGGCACCGGACTGGGGCAGGCCGGGATGCTATGGGACGGCGTCAGGCATATCCCTTTTGCCACCGAAGGCGGCCACTGTGATTTTGCTCCATGCAACAGACTGGAGTATGAACTGCTGGCATCACTGCAGCATCTTAGAGGACAGGTTTGCTGGGAGGATCTCCTGTCCGGTCCTGGTCTGATCAGAATCTACCAATTTCTGTTAAACCGTAGCAAGACCCCTGTGCCCAGCTGGTTTCAACTGGCAGTAGCAGAAGGAGATCCAGCGGCTGGCATCTCAGCCCTGGCCAGTGAGGGTGGTGATCCGCTCTGTAGAGAGGCCATGGAGCTATTCACCCGGCTATATGGGGCAGAGGCAGGGAACCTAGGCCTCAAGCTGATGGCCAGGGGCGGCGTTTACCTTGGAGGGGGAATAGCCCCAAAAATAGTGGATTGGCTCCAGACCCCGGCCTTTCTTCAGGCCTTTTGTGACAAGGGTAAGATGCAGGGCCTGATGGAATCCATGCCGGTTCGGGTGATCCTGAATGACCGGGCCGCTCTTTACGGCCCAGCCATCTACCTCAGAGAAATGGTGCTAAGAAGCTAGTACTCCCGCCAGAAACGCTCTCGCTTATTCTGGCCTACGATTCCATGTAGGCCGGGATAAGCATAGCGTTCCCGGCAAAATACCATACTAATCCGTGCCCTCGTCTTTATATTTTTCGTCTTCCATCTCCCGCTGACGAGAGATCTCTGCCTCCCGCCGCGCATCCCACACCTCCTGACGCTGCTCCACACGTTTATCCCAGGCATCATTGTCCTCGGGGATAGAGCGCTCACCAAAAAATGCCTGCTTCATGAATTTGGCACCAAACTGCATCAGAGGTATATCCTCTTTTTTCAGCACCTCGTACACTGAATCTTCCAGCTCATAGGTGGTGCGAAAGGCATCGCTAAGCACGAAGCGACGGAAACGATCCATATCGTAGGAGCACATAAAGAACATCTGCAGGGTACTCTCCGGCAGGGCGCC
>JAAGZL010000525.1 GCA_024206335.1 Gammaproteobacteria bacterium | reverse complement strand
TCCTAATACAAGCCATAGGGATCAAGGTAAGACTAATTGAATCCTAATACAAGCCATAGGGATCAAGGTAAGACTAATTGAATCCTAATACAAGCCATACAGCTATTGAATTTGTATGGACACGCGAATAACAAGCCATAGGGCTAATGGTAATTACTATAGAGACGCGGAATACAAGCCATTGTATGCGGAATACAAGCCATTGTCCAGTAGTAATTACTATAGAGACAGGAAATACGTCTCAATTTCAGCTAATATTCATGGGAAATTAAGCAAAATACGCTATTTTTCATGATAAATGTAGCAAAAAGAGCAAATTTTAAGCAAATTTAAGCAAAAAGAGCGATTTTTGGCACATTTTATGCTAATTTTAATGAAATTACAGCAAAATACGCTATTTTTCATGATATTTAAAGCAAAATACAGCTATTCCAGGATAGATTATAGCTGAATTTAAGCAAAAACAGCGATTTTTACGCTATTTTCATGCATATTTATAGCAAAAAGGACTAATTTTAAGCAAATTTAAGCAAAAAGAGCGATTTTTGGCACATTTTATGCTAATTTTAATGAAAT
>JAAGZL010000524.1 GCA_024206335.1 Gammaproteobacteria bacterium | reverse complement strand
TCTTTGGTATTATTAGCACCATTTTGTTTGGATTTCAGATGCCTGTGGGAAAAGGGGTATTAGAAATTGATAGATGTGTCTGGGCATTCTTACAGCCTAAGAAATGCAAGCCTGTGTACAGCATCAAGAAAAGCGGGAGCATGAGTACAGGCAAAAATTCAATTTCTAACCAAAAGGTAACACTTGTTTAAGGACAACATGCCTTGCCTACTTAAGAGGATAAGGCAATCTCTCTCTTTCAGGGGTAAATTCAACACCATCCTTCAAGTAGTTGATATTATGATTTTCAATCGTTTAAGCCACAAAATGGCAACACAGCCATGTCTTACTGGTATTTCTAAATAAATCCAAAGCTTCTTAACGGGGTCTCCAGGTTGTTCAAATAGCAATTCATACATTTCTGGATCCCCTTCATATAGGTGGATGCAGTATAATCCCAGGCTGGTTTTTTAATGAAGATAGATCATGACTCAACAACGCAAGGCAGTAGCCCTAATCTCTGGCGGTCTGGATTCACTTCTGGCGGCCCGTGTGGTTCAGGAACAGGGGGTGCATGTAGAGGGAATAAACTTTTATACCGGATTCTGTGTGGAGGGCCATACCCACGCCATACGCAAAAAGGACCGCGCAAAACCCAAGCGCAATAACGCCTTGTGGGTGGCCGAGCAGTTGGGGATGAAGCTGCATATTGTGGACATTATTGAGGAGTACAAACAGGTACTGTTCAACCCCAAGCATGGCTATGGCGCCAACCTGAATCCGTGTCTGGATTGTAAGATATTCATGGTGAAGAAGGCGCATGAGTGGATCCAGGAGAATGGCTTTGATTTTATTATCACCGGTGAGGTGATAGGCCAGCGCCCCATGTCCCAGCGCAAGGATACCATGCCGGTGATTGCACGTGACTCAGGTGCAACCAACCTGCTACTTCGTCCCCTGTGTGCCAGGAATCTTCCTGAAACCCTGCCGGAGCAAGAGGGCTGGGTGGATCGAGAGCAGCTGTTTGATTTCAGCGGTCGTACCAGAAAGCCACAGATGGCCCTGGCAGAAAAATTTGGATTTGATGATTATGCCCAACCAGCTGGCGGTTGTTGCTTTCTCACCGATGCCCAGTATTCGGTGAAGCTGGCCGATCTGTGGCGGGCGCGTGGGGAGAAGAGCTATGAGATGGACGATATTATGCTGCTCAAGGTGGGGCGTCATCTGCGGCTAAGCCCAGATTTCAAATTGATCATCTCCCGGGAAGAGGGTGAGGGAAACTTCATGCAGGGGTATCGCAACCAGTATGTCAGCCTAAAGACCACCAGTCACCCGGGCCCGATGGCGTTGGTCGATGGTGTGGTTTCAGAACAGGATCTGCAGCTGGCGGCGCGTGTTCTGGCCCGTTACAGCAAGGGCAAGACCGCGGAGAGCGTGGAGGTGGAGATTCGAGACATGGATGCCAATACACGTTGTCTCAAGGTGGCTCCAATGGGGCCGCTGGAGATCATACCAGAGTGGATATTATGAGCCGAATGGTGGTGGATTGCAGACGTATGCTATGTCCCATGCCGGTGATAAAGGTGCAGAACCAGGCGGTAAAGATGGCCCCGGGTGAGGAGTTGGAGGCCGTTTGCACCGATCCTGGGGCCCTCAACGATATCCCGGCCTGGAGCCGGATCAATGGCCATGAGGTATTGGAAACCCGCACCGAAGGGGCCGAGTATATAGTAGTCATCAGAGTAGGAGATAGCTGATGCAGAGGATTGAGCCACAGGAGCGGGCTCAGATAAGCAAGCGGGTGACCCTGGTGGGGGCCCTGATCAATGTTCTGTTGTCTGTGATTAAGATCATTTTTGGTTTGGTTGCACAGTCACATGCGCTGATTGTGGATGGAATCCACTCCCTGTCGGACCTGTTATCAGATGCCATGGTATGGTTTGCCTCCCACCACTCTCAGCATGAACCAGATGAAAAACACCCCTATGGGCACGGGCGCTTTGAAACCGGAGCAACTCTGGGACTAGGCCTGCTCCTGATCCTGGTTGCAGTAGGGGTGATATGGGACAGCGTGGAACGATTATTCAGTCACGAGCAGTTGCTGAACCCTGGCCCGGTCGCCCTGTTTGTGGCCATCTTTTCGGTGTTGAGTAAAGAGGTCCTCTACCACTATACGATACGGGCCGGTCGCCGCATTGGCTCCAAGATGTTACAGGCCAATGCCTGGCATCACCGTACGGATGCTGTCTCCTCCATTGTAGTGGTGGTGGGTATTGGCGGGACCATGGCCGGCCTACCCTATCTGGATACTATGGCGGCGCTGGTAGTGAGTGTGATGATTGCCCATGTGGGCTGGGAGTTGGGTTGGCCCGCATTTGAAGAGTTGATGGATGTGGGCCTGGGGCAGGAGGGACTGGAAAAGGTAAAGGAAATTATCCACTCAGTGGATGGGGTAGAAGATATCCATATGCTCAGGACCAGAAGCATGGGTGGGCAGGTTGCTATGGATGTACATGTTCTGGTCGAACCCTGGCTGAGTGTTACCGAAGGCCATATGATTGGCCAAACCGTGATGGATCGATTGTTGGAACAGGTGGAAGAAGTCAATGACGTGACGGTACATATCGACCCGGAAGATGATGAACTGGCGCCTCCTACAAAAGACCTCCCCCTGCGAAAACAGACCATGGATGAGCTATATCGTATCTGGAGTGCCATTCCCCAGTTTGGGATGATCCAGCGAACTATCCTGCACTACCGGGATGGAAAGATAGATATAGATCTCTATTTTCCGCTAAGCTGTTACACCGGGGAGCAGGATGCCGGGGGTCTTCACTCCAGATTACAGGGGCGGTTGAGTGAAAATAGTATATTTGGAGAGCTGAATCTATTTTTTGGTTAACGCCCTGTTATGGTGCGCGCATATTCTATTTGCACGATAATGGTGCTTAATGGAAATGGGTGTCGCCACATGACATGGGGGGTAAAACAGTTTCAGTAGCCTGACGCCTGGGTAAAGACTGGCCGGACAGCATGGCGTAACCGGTTGTTTAAGAGCTGGTTTTTGGGGACGGCCCGACTATTGCCACCAGGTTTGCCGCTCCTGGTTATCAATATCAACAGCCGTATATACTGAGTGGCATAGATACTGCTTAAGACGGTACAATCATCCCCATACATTTGGGGTATCCCTCCGCCTCGGAGTGGAGATAGTTTGTTTTGCCCTTGCTGCATTGTATTGGCACAGGGGCCACATGGTTTTATCCGCGCCCGATTGGGTGGGGAGATGGCATTTTATTACATCTGCCTTGGCAGTTTGTTTTTTATTCAAATCACAATTCAAAGAGTTGGAGAAATTAGAGATGGCCTCAAAAGTCCTGAAGATGATCAAAGATAACGAAGTGAAGTTTGTCGACCTGCGCTTCACCGATACCCGTGGCATGGAACAGCACGTCTCTATGCCTGCATCTATTGTCGATGAGGATATGTTTACCGACGGCAAGATGTTCGACGGCTCCTCCATCGCCGGCTGGAAGGGTATCAACGAGTCTGACATGATCCTGATGCCGGATCCCACTACCGCTGTGCTGGATCCATTCAATGATGAGATCTCCCTGAATATCCGTTGTGACATCCTGGAGCCAACCACCAGGGAAGGCTACGAGCGTGATCCCCGTTCCGTAGCCAAGCGTGCCGAGGCCTATCTGCAGTCCACCGGTATTGGTGATACTGCCTTCTTTGGTCCAGAGCCTGAATTCTTCATCCTGGATGATGTGCGTTGGGGTGCCGATATGTCCGGTGCCTTCTACAAGATTGACTCAGAAGAGGCCGAGTGGAACTCCGAGCGCGTATACGAAGACGGCAACATAGGTCACCGTCCAGGCCTGAAGGGCGGTTACTTTCCGGTTCCTCCGGTGGATTCCCTGCATGACCTGCGTGCGGCCATGTGCTTGTGCCTGGAGGAGATGGGGGTACCGGTTGAGGTGCATCACCATGAGGTTGCCACTGCCGGACAGTGTGAGATCGGTACCAGATTCAATACCTTGGTGAAGCGTGCCGACCAGAACCAGATTATGAAGTATGTGATCCAGAATGTCGGCCATGCCTATGGCAAAACCGTAACCTTCATGCCCAAACCATTGGTTGGTGATAACGGTTCCGGCATGCATGTGCATATGTCTCTGGCCAAGGATGGTGAAAACCTGTTCGCCGGCAACCAGTATGGCGGCCTGTCTGAGATGGCCCTCTACTACATCGGCGGTGTTATCAAACACGCCCGTGCCCTGAATGCCTTCACCAATGCCTCAACCAACTCATACAAACGTCTAGTGCCAGGCTTTGAGGCCCCGGTTATGCTGGCCTACTCTGCACGCAACCGCTCTGCTTCCATTCGTATACCATTCGATCCTAATCCTAAAGGACGTCGTATCGAGGTACGTTTCCCAGATCCAACTGCCAACCCATACTTGGCCTTCTCTGCCCTGATGATGGCTGGCCTGGACGGAATCCAGAACAAAATCCACCCGGGTGATGCCATGGATAAGGATCTGTATGACCTGCCGGCAGAAGAGGCACTGGCCATTCCAACAGTATGCCACTCCCTGGATCAGGCCCTGGAGTGTCTATCTGAGGATCGCGAGTTCCTAACCGCCGGTGGTGTATTCACCGACGACCTGATCAATGGCTACATTGATCTTAAGATGGAAGAGGTTACCCGTCTGCGTATGACCACCCACCCGGTGGAATTCGACATGTACTACAGCCTCTAATCGATCCCTACTGATTTAACTCAGTATTCAAAACGCCCCCAGAAGGGGGCGTTTTTTTGTAACAATCACGCTTGTCGGCTAAATGGGGTGGCCGGTCCAGATATCCTATTGTTTGCTGGGTAACACTAGTCTATGCTCATGCTATGCGAATACTTTTCCTTATAGTCCTGATGCTTCTATGTTTTTCGTCGGTCGCCGGCATATACAAGTATGTTGATGCCAATGGAAAGGTGCACTACTCAGGCAAAAAACAAAATGGTTCAGAAGAAGTAAACCTGCCACCAACCAGCACCTATTCCGCACCTGCCTTCACAAGAGAGGCTGTCAATGAGGAAGAGAATGAGGATAAGCCTGAGAAGAAACAGGACTATACCGCGATATCTATTGTGCAGCCCAAGATAAATGAAGCGCTTCGCAGCAACAACGGTAATGTGCAGGTAATGATAGATCTAAAGCCAGGATTGGCTACTGGTGACACTATTACAATCTATATAGATGGCAAGGAACTGATCAAGAATAGTGTACAGACCTCAATCACATTCAACAATCTAGATCGAGGTTCACATACCCTCAAGGCAACTGTATTTAACAAAGATGGTATTGCGGTAATCAGCTCCAAATCAATCATATTTCACCTACTAAGGGCGTCAATCATATCTCCAGCCAAATCTTAGGCACCCGATCCTGATACAGTCAAAAGCAAAGCATTCAAGCCCGATTTTTAGTCTGGCTAAGGCAAATGAGGCAGCCCGTATAAATAGATTTTTACAGTTCTTATCCCTACAAAAACAAATCCAAGAGTTTCAGCAGGGGTGAGCCTACAAATAGCATAATCCTATCTTTCGGCTCTTCTTTCCCTCCAAACTACAAACAGAAATAGTAGTTTACCGCCCCACTATGGCACCATTATGGTGCATAATAGGCGAGTGAGTTTGACTTACCCCCCCCAAACCTCGTTGTAGATGCCTCAGTGGGTGGCGTTTAGCCCATTTTTGTTAATTGGTTCGTTTATTGCTAGTACATTGCCATGATCAATAAGACAGAGTCCCAGGAGGAGTATGGCGGCCAGGTTCTGGAGAATCTGAGTTTCTCCATCCTTCTGTTTGATCGTGGCCTATATCTGCAGTACATGAACACTGCTGCAGAGATGCTGTTTGCAGTGAGCGCCAGACACATGGTACGCCACCGGGCCGGTGACCTGATCCAGTGCAGCGCGGGTCTGGATGAGGAGAGTCTGGCCGCAGCACTGGCAACTGGCAGGCCATTTACCGAGAGGGAGATAGGTCTCAAGCTGCAAAATGGTGAGACGGTAACGGTTGATTGCACGGTCATTCCAATCACGGATAATGAGGGTGAAGAGCGTCTGATGCTGGAGCTGCAGCAGATTGATCGCCAGCTGCAGATCAGCCGGGAGGAGTATCTGCTGAACCAGCATGACGCGGCGCGTGATCTGATCCGTGGACTGGCCCATGAGATAAAAAATCCTCTGGGAGGATTGCGTGGGGCCGCTCAGTTACTGGAGGATGAGTTGGATGATCACTATTTGCGGGAATACACCCAGGTCATCATCAATGAGGCGGACCGACTGCAGTCACTGGTAAACCGGATGCTGGGATCCCACCGATTGCTGGAAATGTCCACAATAAATGTGCACATGATCCTGGAGCGGGTGCGCTCCCTGATGGTGGCCGAGTACGGAAACAGCCTGCAGATTAAACGGGACTTCGATCCCAGCATCCCGGAGCTATATGTTGATAGCGACAGAATTATCCAGGCCATACTGAATATTGTGCGTAATGCAGCCCAGGCGGTGGGTGACAGGGGGGATGGGGAGATACTCCTGCGCACGCGGATTCTGCGCCAGTTCACTATCGGCAATGTATGCCACCGGCTGGTGGTCCTGATCGAGATAGAGGACAACGGCCCCGGAATACCAGAAGAGATACAGGAGAAGATCTTCTATCCCATGGTCACCTCTGGTGGCGCCGGGATGGGTCTGGGTCTCTCCATTACCCAGTCCCTGATCCATCAGCATGGTGGGCTGGTTGAATTTAACCGCAAGGATGGCAGGACCATTTTTCGTGTAATGCTGCCATTGGAGAAACCAAGTGGGTAACACACAACAGGTATGGGTGATTGATGACGACCGCTCGATCCGCTGGGTGCTGGAAAAGGCCCTGGAGAAGGCACAGATGGAGGTGCGAAGTTTTCCCTCTGCGGAAGGGGTGTTGGAACAGCTCTCCTTCGGGTTGCCGGATGTGGTTATCACCGATGTGAGGATGCCGGGTATGGATGGCCTGTCACTGTTGGCGCAGGTGCACCAGGCATATCCCGATCTGCCGGTGATTATCATGACCGCCCATTCAGATCTGGACAGTGCCGTGGCCGCCTTTCATGGCGGCGCCTTCGAATATCTGCCCAAGCCGTTTGATGTGGATGAAGCGGTGGAGCAGGTGCGGCGTGCCTGCAGACATGCCCAAGGTGCGGCGTCTGCCCAGGTCGAGACCACTCTGGATAGCCCTGAGATCATTGGTGAGGCGCCGGCCATGCAGGAGGTGTTTCGGGCCATAGGGCGTCTGGCCAGATCCAGCATAACGGTATTGATCAATGGGGAGTCTGGCACCGGAAAAGAGCTGGTGGCTCAGGCACTGCATCGGCATAGTCCTCGTGCAGCGGGGCCGTTTATTGCGCTGAACATGGCGGCCATCCCCAAAGATCTGCTGGAGTCAGAACTATTTGGCCATGAAAAGGGGGCCTTTACCGGGGCGCAGGTGCGGCGTGAGGGGCGCTTTGAACAAGCCAATGGCGGCACCCTGTTTCTGGATGAGATCGGTGATATGCCGGCCGAACTACAGACCCGTCTGCTGCGGGTACTGGCAGATGGGGTATTCTATCGCATTGGCGGGCACGAGGCGGTAAAGGTCAGTGTGCGTATCATTGCGGCCACCCATCAGGATCTGGAGAAGCTGGTGGCGGCGGGCCATTTTCGCGAGGACCTGTTCCATCGTCTCAATGTAATCCGCATCCATATACCTTCTCTGCGTGAAAGAAAAGAGGACATCCCCCTCCTGATGAAGAGCTTTCTTGCCCGTGCCGCTACGGAGCTGGAGGTAGAGGCCAAGACCCTGTTGCCGGAAACAGAGGTGGAACTGCAGAATATGGCCTGGCCAGGGAATGTACGGCAGCTGGAAAACAGCGCGCGCTGGTTGACTGTAATGGCCTCCAGCAAAGAGATTCATATTGAGGATCTTCCCCCGGAGTTGCGCGCCAGCGAGAGCAGATCCAAGTTCGATGATGATTGGATCAGTGGCCTCCGTGCCTGGGCGCGCCAGAAGCTTAATCAGGGGCAGGAATCCATACTGGATGAGGCGGTCCCGCAGTTTGAGACGGTAATGATAGCTGCCGCCCTGGAGCACACTGGCGGACGACGTCTGGATGCCGCCCGTCTCCTGGGTTGGGGTAGGAACACCCTCACCCGCAAGATCAAAGAGCTGGGTCTGGAGACGGAGAGGTAGTACGGGATAAAAACGGGGTCTACAACTGAGCCCTACCAGGTATACTATTTCATCACTGTATTTTGGAGCAAAAGATGGAAATTAGCAGTATTGTACTTCCCGGGTCAGAGGTTGAAAGTATCCAGATTGAGGACGGCGACCTGATCCTGCGGTTTGCCAGGGCCTATATCGTCAAGACTATAAGTGGCTCGGAAGAGCGCACCAAGTGGTGGCAGGCTGGAGATCTGGTGTTTGAACAGGCCGAGGTGGAAGGAGATCTACCCCAGTGCCCGGCGGTGTGTGCCGGCGGTGACGTGGGGGAAAACATCTACACCTATCGCGATATGATTCAGATACCTATGCAGGGTGAGGGGGCTGCCCACTGTGATCTCAAATTTGAGGGGACGGATCTCCGGCTCAAGGTAAGATCTGTGCGGGTTCGCTTGAACATGCAGGATCGCCCCCGCTATGTGGAGCACATTAGACCAAATAACCCCTGAGCCAGCTTTCCCATAACTCTGTACCGGCTTCATCTGACAGAAACCATAACCAATGATGGCCACAGGTCCACACTAACCCGCATATTACATCAAAGGATCGGGATTTCTAGCAGGACTGGCAAAACAGGTTGGACTATCGACCACAGAGTCATAGCTGTAGATCATTCGAGATATAAAGTCAGATAGGTCAGAAAACCGACCGTGGCAGACTGTACTTTTTACACAACAACTCAAGCAGTCATAATTACCTGATATTACAGCATAATCATCTGTTACCCAGTTCGCACTGATACAATATGCGGACTAACTCAGGGGGCATATCCAAATAGCGTTGGGTGGCGTAGTTACTATTTTTGTTTGGCGTGCTGATGCTTTTCATGCTTCAAGGCACGAATCCACTCCAAAATTCTAGGATCATCCCAGTCTCTACCACCAATGGCCAGATAAATAACACGCCCCTGCTGATCCAGGATATAGGTAGTAGGTAGTGTAAGTGCAGCCCAGGTCCCCATCACCTCTGACTTGGAATCCAGCAACAAGGGAAATGTAACCGGTGTTTTCATATGAAAACGCTGAATCTGTTCCCGGGATTCACCCACCGATACAGCGAGTAGTGGAATATCATGTTTGGCCAACCAGCTAGAGGCCCGCTGCATAGATGGCATTTCAGCAACACATGGAGGGCACCAGGTGGCCCAAAAATTCACCACCACCACCTTTCCTTGGTAGTCCGTAAGAGCATGTGTCTTGCCATAAATATCCTGGAGGGTAAATTCAGGTGCAGTAGGATGTAACTCCAAATGAGTCAACGTCTGATTAGAGGAGCTGGCACTGACACCAGTGAATAGCAGTAATGCAAATACAGTAAAGACTAAAGATATGGGGCGTATTATTTTTTTTGTGGCCATATGCATACAATTAACCATCGCTGTGAACACTAGAGGGTGAGCAGCGCTTCGGTTTCTTCGATCTGCTCCTGTGCCGCAGCCAGTATGGCCAAGCTGAGATCCGGGGTCAACTCTCCCAGATTGAGACGAGGCATGGCTGGAACCTGATTAAGTGCTGGTGTAGACATGGCGTCGGAAGTGCCAACAAAACTGTGTAACTGGGCAACAATAAGCAAATCACAATAATTGGCTGGCCCATCATCCTCACGCATCCAGTTTTCTGCCTCTGTAGCAGCAGTAATAAACTGATCTGCAAAGCGCCATGATTTTAGGATTCGGCTACCAAATGGTGCTCGCAGTTGCTTTATTGCTTGATCCACCGCTACCGGATCTGAGGCCAGCTCCGGGTGGCTAGCGGCATTATTCAGGATTGCCGCCACGCCGATATCATGCAGTAACCCAATGGACATGGCCTCATCAGGGTTGAATTTTTTAAACCGTTTGGCCAATACATAACAGATGGCCGCAACCCTGATGCTATGCTTCCATAGATTGTGCATGCGATTGTTAAGCAGCGCTGACTTGGCTTGAAATAGATCCCGCATGGTGTAGTTAACCACCAGGTTGTGGGTTACCCTAAGACCCAGGCGCACAACCGCCTTGGAGCAGCTCTCTACAGGGCTCATCGAGCCATAAAAGGCACTGTTTGCAGCTTTCACAATCTTTGCGGTAATAGCCGGGTCACTTTGAATGATCCTGGCGATAGTATTTGCATCACTGGATTCATCCTGAATGGCATACCCTAGCTTGGAGGCCACCTCAGGCAGAGATGGCAGGCGTAGACGGTCTAGCTGAAGATCCTGTTCCAGTTGTTTGATGAGATGGTTGCTGATACCACCTCCGGCCATTTGCACCGCCTCGCCAACCTCATAACCATCCGGCATATCCGTTGGAGCTTGACTTGCAACGGTCTCATAGATCAGATGATTGGCTATACAGAGATATTCCACGTTGCTCAGGCAGGTGACGCGAAATTTACGCGGTAGCAGTTGTGACAGCGGGTGTACGATATAACCCTCGGCACTATCCAGAACCTTGGTTTTGCCATCTGCAGCGGTGAGTAAAACCCGGCCACTTATCAGGTAGTAACTCTGTTTATCGCTGGTTCCCAGCTGAATCAGGGTTTTGCCTGATTCAGCGACAACCACTTCAACCGTATTAGCTAATAACTCAAGCTGCTCTCTGCGCCATTCATTTAATGGAATGAATTTACGCAAGACACTTATCTCTGGTCTTAACTTAGGAGAGTCTGCCATATGATGACTAACCATTTGTTAGGATTTGTCGAACTGGCAGACAACTTCTATTCATCTCAGCATTTATCTCCAGTTGGGCGCGTTTAATTGTAGGCTACCGGTAAGCTCGGTTACTGAGTTTAGCCCATGATGCATCAGATAGTCACTGATTCCTTGATTAATTTTATTACATATCAAAGGGTCATAAAACAGAGCGGTACCAACACCCACCGCGCTGGCGCCACAAATCATAAACTCAATCGCATCTTCGGCACAACTGATTCCACCCTGACCAATTATGGGAATGGCGTGTTCCTTACACGCCTGATAGACCTGATGCACCTTAAGCAAGGCCACCGGTTTTATCGCCGGCCCGGACAGACCGCCCTGATTATTACCTATCACCGGCCTGCGCCGTTCCGCATCGACGGCCATGCCCATCAGGGTATTGATAGCAGAGAAGGCGTCACTTCCCGCCTCAATACAGCGCCGGGCGTTTTCCGCAATATCGGTCTGGTTGGGAGATAGTTTGGTAATCAAGGGTTTCTGGGTGACAGCTCGGCAGGCCGCCACCACCCGGGCTGACATCTCCGGGTCATTGCCAAAGGCGGCGCCGCCCTGTTTTACATTGGGACAGGAGATGTTGATCTCGATGGCAGCCACTGGTGAGTCGTTAAAGCGCTCCGTTACCTTTACATACTCTTCAATGGTGGAGCCGGAGACATTGGCAATAAAATTGGTCTCGGTAAAATCGAGTTTAGGCAGGATCTCATCCACCACCACATCCACCCCAGGGTTTTGCAGCCCAATGGCATTGAGCATGCCGGTGTCGGTCTCGTATATCCGGTGGGGTGGGTTGCCCAGACGGGGCTCGCCCGTGGTGCCCTTAAGGCAGATAGCACCCACATCACTGTTGGAAAAACCCTTTACCCGCGTATACTCTTCCCCAAAACCGACGCAACCGGAGAGCAGCACCAGTGGTGATGTAAGCTTTAGGCCGCAGAGATCTACCGCCAGAGCAGAGCTGTTATTGTTCGTCATCAGGGTGTTTCCATAAATGTTCAAAATTGTATTGTACCAACCAGAGATTCCTCCCAACACCGGAAATATCATACGGCTGTGTGCCAATAGTGGCAGTTCCCTGCATCTGGTGCACCCCCTGGGGTTCAGTCTGAATGAAAAAAGTCTGCGTCGTGCCGGGATGGATTATGCAGATCTGGCCAACACCAGGGAGTATACAAGCCTGGATGCAGTTCTGGAGCAGTTGGATGGCAGTCGGGTCTTTGCCTGTTCCACGCGGGGCAGACAGGATTACTCCAAGGTTGTGTACCGGCCAGGAGATGCCCTTCTGTTTGGACCAGAAACCAGAGGGCTACCGCAGGAACTACTGGACTCGATGCCGCCGGAACAGCTGGTCAGGATCCCCATGTGCCCGGATAATCGCAGCCTGAATCTCTCTAACTCAGTTGCGATAGTTCTATATGAGGCCTGGCGGCAACAGGGCTTCTGTGGGGCCGGGTAGTTTGGTACACCCGGAAAGAGGCCTATTCTGTCTCAGGTCTCTGGCTTCTCTCCAACAGTGACTGGACTGCCTTTCTGGGATCCAGACCCTCATACAGTACCAGGTAGGCCTGCTCGGTTATGGGCATCTCAATACCCAACTCCTGGGCCTTGCTGTGGATCACCTTGGCGGCACCAACACCTTCTACCTCCTGCCCGATTTCCTGCCTGGCCTGTTCAATGCTCTTGCCTGCAGCCAGTGCCAGCCCCATGCGCCGGTTGCGGGACTGGTTATCTGTACAGGTAAGCGCCAGGTCACCCAGACCGGCGAGCCCCATAAAGGTCTCCTGCCTGCCGCCCATAGCCAGGCCCAGGCGCATGATCTCCGCCAGGCCGCGGGTGATGAGTGCGGCCCGGGTGTTTGCTCCAAAGTTGAGTCCGTCGGCGATACCGGCAGCGATGGCCATCACATTCTTGGCGGCGCCACCGATCTGTAGTCCGATGATGTCATCGCTGGAGTAGGCCCGAAAGCAGTCTGAGTGGAGATAGCCTGCCACCCTCTCTGCATGCTCCTGTGAGGTGGAGGCGACGGTCACTGCCGTGGGCAGCCCCCGGGCCACCTCACCGGCAAAGGTTGGGCCGGATATTACACCAATGGGCCGGTCCCCCAGGATCTGTTGAGCCACGGTGCTCAGGAGTTGTCCGCTCTTCTTTTCCAGGCCCTTGCTGGCCCAGCTAAGGGTGGTATCTCTCCCGAGCATGGGCTCAATGGTCTTGAGTAGTGAGGGAAAGGCGTGACTGGGGACCACCACCAGCACTTCGTCCGCTCCGTCCACTGCCAGCTTGAGATCGGCCATGGGCTGCAGTCCCTCAGGAAAGGTAATCCCAGGCAGAAACTGCCGGTTCTCACCATCCCGGATCAGGGCTGGTATCTCTTGCTCCAGGCCCCAGAGTCTTACCTGGGCGCCATTTCGGCTGAGCAGGATGGCCAGGGCGGTCCCCCAGGATCCGGCGCCCAGGACTGCGATTACGGGGGCAGAGTGCCGCATAATATTTAGTGTGCTGACTCGGGTGGAGGGGCGGCATTGGCCTGCTGTTGTTGCATATGCTGGGCGAACAGATGGTCGAAGTTTACCGGGGTAAGCAGAAGCTGGGGGAAACCGCCCTTTACCACCAGATCTGATACCACCTCGCGCGCGTATGGAAACAGGATGTTGGGGCAGTAGGCCCCCAGCATTGGACCCATCTCTTCATTTGGAAACCCCCCGATAGAAAAGATACCAGCCTGATTTACCTCCACCAGATAGGCCACCTTATCCTCTATCTTGGTGGTAACTGTTACCGATAGAATCACCTCAAAGGCGTTGTCACCCAGTTTGTTTACCTCACTGTTGAGGGTCAGGTCTGATTCTGGTTTCCACTCCAGGGTGAATACCTCAGGAGAATTTGGGGTCTCAAAGGAAAGGTCTTTGGTAAAGATACGCTGAAGGTCAAATTTACGGCTATCTTCAGCCTGCTGTGTGTTTTCGGACATCTTTATGCTTCCATAATGGTGTGGTGAAAAGAGAAATTATCATTTGCGACTGACCGGGAGACTAGCGCTCTCCCAGGCCATGATTCCACCCTTAAGATTGTAGGTTTCATCAAAGCCCCCGTCGGAAAGGATCTTGCGGGCGCCTGAGGATTGAGCACCCGAGCGGCAAGATACAATTACCGGGACTCCCTTATGCTTCTCCAACTGGGTGAGCTGATTTTTAAAACTGCTCATGGGGATGTTGATGGCGTTGATGATATGCGCCTTCGAAAAGTCAGCAATAGGCCTAACATCAACCACAATTGCATCTTTACGGTTAATGAGTTCGGTTGCCTGCTGGGGGGTAACTGCGGCCTTCCCCCCCATGTCCGCCATAATATTCTGAGCGAATAGAAACAGGATTACTGCCAATGCAGCGACTAGGGCCAGATGATTTCCGGCAAATTCAATGAGTTGTTCCATGGTAGTTGGTGTAGCCAAGTTGTCTGTAAAAGACTAATTCTACCTCGGAATGAAAAAAACGAAATGGGAAATTCCGATTCTATCTGCTTTAAGTAGAAAATAGCGGGGAATTATGGCCGATTCTGGCAGAAAACATCTCGCATCATACCGATTAACTTCAAGGTCCTGGCATCACTTACCCGATAAAATACCCGATTGGCATCCTTGCGGGAGGAGAGAATACCCTTGTCGCGCAAGATAGCCAGATGCTGAGAGATGTTACTTTGGGAGGTACCGACAAATTCTACAATGTCCTGCACACTTACCTCATGGTCACCCAAAGTACAGAGGATTTTTAGTCGCAGCGGATGAGACATTGCCTTGAGAGAGCGAGAGGCGCGCTCAACATCCTCATCCCGATCCAAAAGTTCGAAATTATCCTCCGAATCAGTGTTCCCCGCGGCACCAAAGGGTTGCTTTGCACTACTGAATTTCTGGTTCATGTCCCAAATCCTATTTTAAAGAAACATTATACAATAATACTCTGTATTATGGTCCAAGGTAAAAAATAATTCACCAATACGGTTTTTCAGACCCTAGGTGGCAAGCATCTCCAAGTAGTTGCCACAGTCTGGGACAGCCAACATTTACCGTCATTATACTAGAGCTCCGGGCAAATAAGAAAACCAAAGTCAAGGCAGACATATCAACAACTTAGGATGGTCAACCGGGGCTTCCAGGATAATGTCTACACAGTCATTGCGATAGTATAGAGTTGGACAAAACAACCAAGTCATCATATTTTCATGACCAGTTTTGGCCCAGCCCTGGGAAAGATGGTTTAATGGGCCGTTTCGGGTGAATCTGTGTGGAGCTGAAGAATCATGAAATCTGGTCTGAAACCTATTGTACTGCTTATTCTTGATGGTTGGGGATATAGTGAAAACATAGAATCTAACGCAATCCACAGCGCAGACACTCCCAACTGGGATCAGTTGTGGAGTGAGCACCCCCATACCCTGATCGGGACAGCCGGCTCCAAGGTGGGCCTGCCTGATGGTCAGATGGGGAATTCCGAGGTCGGGCATTTAAACCTGGGCGCAGGCCGTATCGTATACCAGGATCTGACCCGGGTCAGCAAGGCAATAGAGGATGGTTCTTTCTTCACCAACCCAGCCCTGGTTCAAGCCGTAGTTTCAGCCCGTAAAAGAGATGGAGCACTGCATATTTTTGGGCTGCTCTCGCCAGGCGGGGTGCACAGTCATGAAGACCATATCCACGCGATGGTACAAATGGCGATACAAGCTGGCCGTGATAAGGTCTATGTGCATGCATTTCTGGATGGTCGCGATACTCCACCTCAGAGTGCGAATTCATCACTTGAATTACTACAACAGGCGTTACATCAGGCTGGTGGTGGCAGACTCGCCACCATCGTGGGCCGTTACTACGCCATGGACCGTGATAATCGCTGGGAGCGGGTAATCAAAGGGTACGATCTGGTTACAGGGGCTGAAGCAGCATTTACCGCCCCGGATGCCCAGTCCGCCCTGGAGATGGCCTACACCCGGGGTGAAACCGATGAGTTTGTCCAGCCCACTCGTATCGGTGAGCCGGTAGCCATTGAAGATGGCGACTCGGTGGTATTTATGAATTTTCGCTCTGACCGTGCCCGTGAACTGACCCGCGCCTTTACCGAACCGGATTTTGCCGAGTTTAAACGTAAGATCTACCCGCAACTGGGGACCTATGTCACCCTCACCCAATACCACGAAGATTTTGACCTCCCGGTGGCCTATGGCCCTGAGGAGTTGCACAACATTCTGGCCGAGTATATCTCTGACCTGGACATGCGTCAGTTGCGTCTGGCCGAGACCGAAAAGTATGCCCATGTCACCTTCTTCTTCAACGGAGGCAGAGAAGAACCATTCCCGGGGGAAGAGCGGGTACTTATTGCATCGCCCAAGGTTGCCACCTATGACCTACAACCTGAGATGAGTTCTGTTGAGGTAACCGACAACCTGGTGCTGGCCATTGAAGGTGGCGAGCATGAACTGATTATCTGCAACTATGCCAACCCCGATATGGTAGGCCACACCGGAAAGTTTGATGCCGCGGTCCAGGCTATAGAGGCAATCGACAAGGCCCTGGGTAGAATCGTGCCGGCCCTGAAGTCAGTCGCAGGTGAGATGTTGATAACCGCAGACCACGGCAATGCCGAGCAGATGCATGATCCCAATACCGGACAACCCCATACCGCTCATAGTAACAACCCGGCGCCGCTGATTTATGTTGGGCGGGAGGGAGAGCTGCTGGAAGATGGCGCTCTGTGCGATATTGCACCTACCCTGCTCCACATGCTGGGGCTAGAGCAACCTGTCGAAATGACCGGCAGGAACCTGCTCAACCTGACCTGAATCTCTCCGCATATGTTTAGCCCTTGCCGGTCAACCATGCAGCAGCGGGTAGTTTCACTATTCATACTCTCTATTGTTGCCACCGGATCGGCAGCAAAGGATAACCAGCAGCAACTGCAACAGCTGCGTAATCAGATGCATGAGATTCAATCAGATCTGAATGATAAGCAGAAGCGACGCCAGACCATGCAGCAGGAGCTGATGTCTACCGAAAAAAAGATCGGGCATCAGAGCCGCGAGTTGAGGAAGCTGGATCAGAAACTGGCAGTGCAGAGACAGCGTATCCGGGTTGCAAAGCTGCAACAGGGCTTAAATAGAAACTCCCTCACTTCCCAACGTCACACCATGGAACGTCAGATCCGGGCCGCCTATGCCATTGGCCGTCAAGACCGGCTGAAGTTACTGCTGAATCAACAGAACCCGGCCGTGGCCGGACGGCTTATGATCTACCACGACTATTTTAACCGCAGTCGGGCGCGGCAGTTGGACCTGATCCAAGACACCCTAAGCAAACTGCAGCATGCCGAGAGAGAGATGACGGCAGAAGAGGAGAAGATGCGTGCACTACAGGCCCGGAAGCAGCAGGAGAAGAGCAGTCTGGAGAGAAGTCGCAGTGGCAGAAAAAAGCTCCTTACAAAGCTGAACAGAAAGATCTCCTCCGGAGATGAACGGCTTAAGGAGTTACAGGAAGATGAGAAAAAACTTCAGAAGCTACTGGCTAAAATTCAGAACCAGAACTCACAACAGAGCAGGTTTCGGAGCAGAAAAAAACCATTCCAGAGCCGTAAGGGCAAAATGAGCTGGCCCACCAAGGGCAAGTTCAAGGCACGCTTTGGTGCAAAAAAACGTGGGGGGCTGAAGTGGGATGGAGTTCTGATCAGTGCACCAGAAGGGGGAGATGTGAAGGCGGTCTACCACGGAAAGGTGGTATTTGCAGACTGGCTCCGAGGGTTTGGCCTGATGCTGATCCTGGATCACGGCGATGGCTACATGACACTATATGGGCATAATCAGAGCCTCACCAGGCAGACAGGGGATCTGGTAGGTTCAAATGAGGTAGTGGCTGTACTGGGGGACAGCGGAGGCCAAACCGAGCCTGGAGTCTATTTTGCCATGCGCCACAAAGGGAAGCCAATCAACCCGGCAAAATGGTTTAAATAGAAAGAGATGCCACAATGTCTTATAGTTAATAGTCACAATGGCGTGATATCAACCTGGAATTTGATAATATGAAGTATCGGCATAGGTTTTTTCTACCAGTTGCACTGCTGCTCTGCCTGGGACCACTAGCCCTGGGAAAAGTGGCGTGGGCCGAACCCAAACAGCCACCCAAACCAGAAAATGTGCCTATTAACGAGTTACGCACCTTTGCTGAGATCTTTGGCCGTATCAAGAAAGATTATGTTGAACCGGTGGAGGATGGGGTGTTGCTGGAGTATGCAATAAAGGGCATGCTATCTGGCCTTGATCCGCACTCATCCTATCTGAATGCAGAGGACTACAAGGATCTACAGGCGGGAACCACCGGTAAATTTGGTGGCTTGGGGATCGAAATAGGGGTGGAAAATGGCTTTATCAAGGTCATCTCCCCCATAGATGACACCCCGGCACAACGGGCAGGAGTCAAGGCCGGTGATCTGATTATACGTCTGGATGAGAAACCGGTGAAGGGTATAGGGCTGTCAAAGGCAGTCAAAACCATGCGCGGCAAGCCCGGTACCAGCATCACCCTCACCATCTTGCGCGAGCAGGTGGAAAAGCCATTTAAGATAAGCATCAAGCGAGACATCATAAATGTCGCCAGTGTAAAGAGCCGAATACTGGAACCAGGCTTTGGCTATGTTCGCATCTCCAATTTCCAGTCACGCACCTCTGAAGATATGCATAAGGCGATAACCAGCCTGAAGGCCAAGGGTGAAATGCAGGGGCTAATCCTCGATCTGCGCAACAACCCCGGGGGGATTCTGAACAGTGCAGTGGAGGTGAGTGACGCCTACCTGACAGAGGGTAAGATCGTCTACACCGAGGGTAAGACTGCCGGCTCCAAGCTCTCTTTCGTTGCCAAACCGGACGATATTCTACAAGGTGCACCCATGGTGGTGCTGGTGAATGAGGGTTCGGCCTCCGCCTCAGAGATCGTGGCCGGAGCGCTTCAAGACCACAAGCGGGCCTTGATTATGGGTGTCCGTACCTTTGGCAAAGGTTCAGTGCAGTCTATTGTGCCTGTGACCAAAAAAGCTGCAATCAAACTCACCACAGCACGCTACTTTACCCCATCCGGCCGCTCCATCCAGGCTGAAGGTATCAAGCCGGATATTGAACTGCCAGTGCTGGAGGTCAAGTCCTCACAGCACGTAGCCGTTGATAGTGTGAAAGAGGCCGATCTTTCCGGGCACCTGGCAAACGGTAATGGTAAGAAGAAGCCGACTAAGGACGGCGATGAAATCAAAGCCAAGGCCAAGCCGCTGGCGGTGACCGACTACCAGTTGTATGAGGCACTCAATCTGCTAAAGGGACTATCCTTGCTCAAGGGCATGGGAGCCAAGGGCTGATTGTGCCAGGTGTGAAGGCAAAACTCCTGTCCAGCCTGCTGGTGGTGCTGTTACCGGTTGTGGTTGGTGCTGATAGCCCCACAGTAACACCCTCTGTAGCCATCATCATTGATGACCTTGGTAATAAATTGAGCTGGGGCAGAAAAGCAATAAAACTACCTGGCCCAGTGGCACTCTCATTTTTGCCCCACACCCCCCATGTACAGAGCCTGGCAAATCAGGCTCATGCCGCAGGCAAGGAGGTAATGCTGCATATGCCTATGGAAGCAGAGAGCGGCAAACAACTGGGCCCCGGCGGCTTGACCCTGCACATGACGGAGCAGCAGCTACATCAAACCACCCGTAAAGCCCTGGGATCAGTGCCATACGCAACCGGCTTGAACAACCACATGGGCAGCCTGCTGACCAGGCATCCCGGTGCCATGTCCTGGCTGATGGATGCAATCAAGGACCATGGTGGATTGTTTTTCGTGGACAGCCGTACCACCGACCACAGCGTGGCTGACCAGGTTGCGGTGGAAAAACTGTTGCCCGCGGTCAGACGGGATGTGTTCCTGGATAATGTCAGAACCAAAACCGCAATAAAAAATGAGTTCAGAAGATTGCTGCAGCTGGCAAAAAAACGTGGCTATGCCGTAGCTATTGGTCACCCCTATCCGGAGACCATGCAGGTGCTGAAACAGGAGCTGGCCGGATTGAGTTCCAAGGGCATCAGGCTGATACCGATATCTGAAATTGTTGCACTGCAAAAGAGGGGTAAACCATGGCAAGCGCCCTTGTCCCACTCGCCCAAGGTTGTGAAGAGCTCGAAGCAGTAACGGTAATCGACCTGCTACGCCGGGCCGGTATAGAGGTAGTCACCGCAGGTCTGGACGAGCGTCCGGTGCAGGCCAGTCGTGGCGTCATACTTATTCCTGATACCCAGCTGGACGCGGTCATGGACCGGGAGTTTGACATGATCGTACTGCCGGGCGGACTGCCTGGGGCAGATTACCTGCAGGCCGATCCCCGTATCTCCCAACTACTGCAACAAATCTCAAACAACCACGGCTTTATCGCGGCAATCTGTGCTGCCCCCAAGGTGCTGGCGGCCAATGGGCTGTTGCAGGGGAAGCGGGCAACCGGCTATCCGGGGGTACTGCAACCAGAGGCATTGCCCCAGACCCAGGTGGAGAGCGCCGCCGTGGTGCGGGATGGCAAGACCATCACCTCACGCGGACCCGGCACCGCCATGGATTTTGCCCTGGAGCTGATTGAGGCCCTGGTCGGCAGAGAGCAGCGGGGTCGGGTGGAGTTGAGCCTGGTGCGCTGAATCACTATCTGCACCATATGCCCGTCTGTAGTATTCAAAAAAGGGCCTGCATGGTTGCAGGCCCTTTGCTTGTTACCAAGTGATGTTCTAGTTAGTAGACATCATGCTGGGTGTTGAACACATTAAATTTACCCGTTGGGGTAATCAGACGTTTGTCTTTGATTACCGCCTTTAGCTTGCGGGTCTTGTCGTCCACCACCACGATGGCGGACTCCTCATTGGCCCCGCTCCAGACCGAGAACCAGACCTCATCGCCGGCCTGGTTGTATTCCGGCTGAACCACGCGTTTGGCCCCTTTCCCAAGTTTTGCCCAGGCGCCGATGGGTAAGACTTCAAAACCATTGTCGAGATTTTTGATATCAAATACCGCGATGGATTGTGAAATCGATGCATCCGGGTTCAGTGGTGTGTCCACCCATAGATTGCTGGATTTAGGATGGGTCTTCAGAAACAGTGAACCACCACCCTGACCTTGCAGGGTGCGCACCACCTTCCAGGCACTCTTGCCCCCAACATCGGTATTGATCAGTGATACGGTATTGTCACCCAGATGACTGGTGGCCCATACATGGCCGTGTTGTGGGTCGATAAAGTTGGCGCCACGGCCGGGATGGGGGATCTTGCCCACATCAACCAGGGCGGCCAGCTTGCCTTCTTTGGAGTCGATGACCGCGATCTGGTTGGACTTGTTCGCCGCCGACATAAAGTAGCGGTGACTGTATTCCCAGCCGCCATCGTGCAGATAGAGTGCTGCATCGATGGTCTTGACCTTAATGTTACCCAGATCTGAGTAGTCCACCATCTTTACCTTACCCGTCTCCTTCACATTGACCATAAACTCTGGATGTTCATGGGAGGCAAGAATAGCGGCCACACGGGGCTCGGGATGATACTCCTGTGTGCCAACGGTCATGCCCCGGGTGGAGATGATCTTTTTTGGTTTCAAGGTATCTCCATCCATGATTACAAACTGTGGTGGCCAGTAGGTTCCGGCGATGGCCAGTTTGTCTTCGTATCCTTTATATTTGGAGGTCTCAACCGAGCGCGCTTCCAGGCCCACCTTGATCTCTGCCACTGATACCGGATGTTCCATCCACAGGTCGACCAGGTTAATCCGCGCGTCGCGGCCAATCACAAACAGATACCGACCGGATGATGATATGCGTGAGATATGAACCGCGTAACCAGTCTTGATCACCTCAAGGATCTTCTTGCTGTTGCCGTCGATCAACGCAATCTTGCCGGCATCGCGTAGTGTTACTGAAACCAGGTTCTCAAGATTGTAGTTATTCAGCTTTTTCTTGGGACGATCCTTGGGGGCAACCTTCATGGACCAGGTGCCCAGCATCTCCTTCATACCCCACTCCGGCGGCACCGGAGGTTCATTCTGTAGGTATCTCGCCATCAGTTCGATTTCAGCATCATTCAACACCCCGGACGTGCCCCAGTTAGGCATGCCGCCAGGGGTTCCGTAATTGATGATGCCGGCAAGATATTTGGTGCCGTGCTTGGTGGTAATGTCGGTAGTCAGAGGTTTGCCGGTGGCACCCTTTCGCAACACGCCATGACAACCTGCGCAACGTTGGAAATAGATCTTCTGTGCCCGGGCAAACTCTACCTCAGAGAGTGCGATGGCACTGCTCTTGCTCTTAGGACGTACAGCGCTGGGGTCGATGCCAGATGGTGCGCCTTCAAATTTTTTCTGTATTTTGGAATCCACCTTTGCCACCGTGGCGGCTGTTACGCCCTGGGCCTTTTGGCTGGCAAAGTAGGCGGCTACGTTTTCAATATCTTTGTCATTCAGGGTTGTGGACATGGGTGACATAACCGGGTCTTTGCGGGTGCCGGTTTTAAAGGCCTTGATCTGTTTGACCAGATACTCTTCGTTTTGACCTGCTAGATTGGGGTATTTTGGGCTCAAGCTGATGCCCTCAGGACCATGGCAGCCGAAGCAGGCCACGGCCTTGCTCTTACCAGCCGCTGCATCACCAGCGGAAACCGGGAAAACAGAGATTAGTCCGGCCATAAAAACCACAGCCAGACTGGCTTTTGTTATCTTACTCATAACTCCTCCAAAACGTAGTTGGTATAAATTGAAATTATTATTTTGCGGAACTACTTTTAAAATGTGTCGTTACGACTGAGAGACTTATGATCCAAGATATTTTATGCACAGATGGCTGTTGCACATGGCGTATGTATACTGCATTTCACTGCTGTCCCAGACCCGGTTACTGACACATACACCTACCGTTGAATGTACCAGAGTCTATTCGGCGAAATAATATTTAGCAAGGTACAAATTGCTTTGATTATTTTGGGCGGCCTGAGGAATATATATATGGATAATAGTTTACAACAAATCACGTATGTAATTCTACTATAGGATTGATAGAGAAGGCTTGATCAGCATCAATAAAACTAACCATAAAGAGGTATATGCATGCTGGGCTGGATTTGTATGAATTAAGAAACCGGACAGTATGCCTACTCCTGTCCTGAAGGACCGCTGTTGTTAAGATGCGGTTAAGGTTTACAATGGAGGCCATTTATTATTTATGGCCATCCAAACTACACTATTTTCGGACTACTTGATATGAATCCATCAGAGCTGAAGGTCATTGCCACGCTGAAGGAGGATGCATTTGGCAAGATCGAGCTACGGGAGCTAGAGGGTGAACAGGTAATCTGTCGCGACTATACCGACGCCACTCCCTGGCTGCGCCCGCTGGCCCGCTATCTGGCCAGGCGTGAGGCCAGGGTGATGCAGGCCTTGGATACAGTAGCCGATAAGCACCTGCCGCATCTGATCCATTTTGGCAAGAATATCTGTATCCGCAGCTATATCGAGGGGGTGCCACTCAAGGAGGGTAAGGTGACCAACCCGGCATTCTATGACCATGCTCGGGAGATTCTGGACCGGATGCACGCCGCAGGTGTGGTGCATAATGATCTGGAGAAGCCGGAAAACTGGCTGGTGATCCAGGATGATGTGGCCGGGATTATCGATTTTCAGTTAGCCTATCACTCCACCAGGCGGGGACGGATCTTCAATTGGAGCGTGGGGGAGGATATCCGGCATCTGATCAAGCAGAAGAACCGCTACTGTAGGGAACATATGACCGAAGCAGAGTTGCAGATCCTGAACAACAAGTCAGGCTTTGGGCGCTTCTGGACCAATTACGTAAAGCCAGTCTATAACTTCATTACCCGCAAGATCTTCAACTACTCCGATCGGGAACACTCCAAGTACAGCCGCTAACATGAATTCAAACCGCGAAAAACGCAAAGAAAACGCCGTATTATTAGTTGTAGTAGTTGCGACATGATCGTACGGACACTGTCAGATTCAGTGCAGCTATTTTATGTAAGAGCGGACATTATGCTGCTTGGTATTGATCAGCTGATCTTCAGTATATGGCCTGGTTAGATAACAGCCTTTCACCTGAAGTAAGCACTTTTTATGCTCAGAATCTTTGTCTCTGGACGACACGAAAACGCATGGTTTTTTACAAGTTCAGTGTAAATCAACTCCACGCAGCTCGGCTATCACAGATAGTCACTTTTGGTTGGCTCTATAGAAGAACTTGTTCTGCTTCCTTATAGGAGCCAACAACAGAAATATCAGCCTGCCTTTTGAGGTAATGCCCAATAAGTTTCTGTTCAACTTCATTGTCGGTAATCAAAGAGTATATCAATACTTTGATTTGAATTAGTTTCCATAGTTGGTAGTCAACTTGTTAGTATTAATCAAATCGACCATACCAGCTATATTCTTCAAGGACTAGCCTACAAATCCGGAGACACATCTAAATCTGTAACTAATCAGTGTGAAAGGTACGAGGCCTGAAATGTCTCCAAACGACACTGATAGCTGAAGGACTTAATGGGAAAGTGATACGGCACCCATGCAGAGGTGTTTACCTTTACAATCAGCCCCATAAAATTCTATGTTTACAGGCAATTTGATAGTAACTCTTATCATGATCTGCATTTGATACCAATACATAAATATGTCCGATATACTGATGCTTGGCTCTGGCAAACTTGATCAAAAGACATGGCACGAAAACCATCTATACGAAACAAAAGCGCGGCTGTTGGAGCTCATCAGCCTGCACGGGACGTAGCTGCACTATTGGATTTAGGGATCAAGCACCATAACTCTGGCGATCTAAAACGAGCAGCAAAAATTTACCAAAAAGTACTCAAACAGGCACCAGAGCATGCAGATGCACTACACCTTCTAGGACTGACCGCCCATCAAGCAGGGGATCAAAGACGGGCTATCAGGTTAATACAAAAAGCCATTGCTATTAATCCAAAAACTGCGTCATACCATAATAGTCTGGGTGAAGCCTACCGAACAGAGGGCTTTATTGATAAGGCAAAAGAGCAGTACGAGGTTGCACTTAAGATAGAAAACAACCCCATGTTTATTAATAACCTGGGGCTGGTTCTGCAACATAAGGGAGAGTATGAGAGAGCCATTGAATGCTTCGAGGAAGCTATCAAGAAGGATCAAAGTTCTGCCGCAGCCTTCAATAATGCAGGCAATTCTTTCCGTTCCCTAGGCAACTATGATCGTGCAATACATGCATTTATGCAGGCCATACGCCTCTCACCTGAAACTGCCATGGTCTATAATAACCTTGGCTTAACTTATCAGGATAAAGGCCAGATACCTAAGGCAGTATTGTTCTTCAAAAAAGCTATCGAAAAAGACAATAGATACAGTGAAGCAATCAATAACTTGGCAACTCTGTATTGGACCATCGGAGAGAATAAACTAGCACTTGATCACTTTGAAAAGGCATTACGCTACGCCCCCAAGGATCCATCCATCCTCGCCAATATGGCAGTTATGCTGGAAAAATATAATCGCCTTGATGAAGCAACATCTGCTGCGAAAAGAGCGATAAAGCAGGACAAACTGCATAGCCCAGCTAATATTGCACTAGCCTCTCTTGAATTCCGTGAAAATAAATTGGATACGGCAAAGGAACGTTTAACTAATAGTCTCTCGGATAAATTAGCGCCCAGCTTTCAGACACTAGGATATTCAAAACTGGGAGCAATCTATGATCTACAAGGTGAATACAACAAGGCATATGCTGCATTTACAAAGATGAACGAGCTCACGAAGAAGCTAAGCGATTACCAGGGCATTAGTATTAAAAATGGACACAAAAAAATCTCCCAACACGCCAACTATTATACAGCTAACGCACTAAAATCCTGGAGACACCAACCGGCAGAAGATAACCAGTCAGCACCGATCTTTTTCGTTGGTTTCCCACGCTCCGGCACCACTCTATTAGAACAGATCCTGGATAGCCATCATCGCATCATTGCTATTGAAGAGAAAAACATGCTGGGTTCCGTAGAAGCTGAATTCAAAAATGGCGCAGAAGACTACAGCATTAGACTTGCCAACCTAGAACAAAATGAATTGATGACCCTAAGATCTCAATATTGGGAGAGGGCACAGCATATCTTGGAAGAAGAAATAAATGGCCGTCTTTTGTTGGATAAATTTCCTTTGAATATCATTGATCTCGGGTTTGCATATCGCCTCTTCCCAGAGGCAAAGGTCATCGTTGCACTGAGAGACCCACGAGATGTCTGCCTGAGTTGCTTTATCCAAGATTTTTCACCCAATTCAGCAATGGCTAATTTCTATGATCTTCGGGAGAGTGCAGAATATTATTCCAAGGTAATGGGGCTATGGCTACAATACAAAGAGGCTGTACCCCTGGATTTCACCTATGTCCGGTATGAGGATCTGGTAAACGACCAGGAGGGCGAGACCAAGAGGCTACTGGACTTCCTCAATCTGGATTGGGACGAATCTGTACTGTCTTACTGGAATAAAGCTAGAGAAAAGCAGATTGAGACACCAAGCTACATTCAGGTTTCAAAGCCTATCTATAAGACAGCCAAAGAACGGTGGAGGAACTATCCAGAACAGATAAAGGAGATAGCACCAATTCTTGAGCCGTTTATCAAGCATTTTAGCTATAGCCTAGATTAAGGAAAAACAGCAATTTTCAGCTTACTCCATTATCAGTAGTCGATTATGACATTGTAAACCTTCATACCATCTTTGCTAAAGAGCGCTCCCACCATCATGAGATCAATAAGTTAACTTACCGTAGACCTTCAATACCACCCTGCGTTAGTTAGCCTAACGGTGTTTTTCATGCTTGATGAACGGCCAGAATTGGCACGTCAGGGACAAATTAACGTAAGGAGATTCACTTGAGCGCGGTCTACTTTGGAGATGGTTAGAGCAAATCTGACACGGACTGCCTGATCAAGTCTGAGTTACTACATATTAGTGTGTTAACACCAAGGGACTTTGTCCTCTTTGCGTTTTTCACGGTTACTTTTCCGTTTCCCCTAGTCGTCCTTCTGTTGGTTCAATTGAAACACTCTGCTGCTAGCACACACTTCAGGATGCCATAATCGTAAGCCTGGCCCAGCTCTTCATACAGCGGCTTTAATCGCCCCTCTTCACAGATGTTAAGCAGTTCCATGGTGGCGGCGATCTCGTGATACTGCGTATCATCCAACGGGAGCACCTCACGGGCATCCGCCAGGCCCGCCTCTATGGCCTCGGCCAGATGGGTGTATACGGTGGAGGGTTTCAGCTGCCGCTGGTGTGCAATCTGTTCTGCGGTGATGCCCTGTGAGTGCAACAGCAGGGTCTCATTGACGCTGTCGCTGAGACGGTTGTCCAGGATCTCCGGCAGGGGGTGGTTCTGGATCAGCTCCAGGAATTGGCGGCCGTACTGGGAAAGTTTGCGCTCACCTACACCGCTGATATAGCGCATCTGCTCCTGGGATGCGGGCCGGGCCCGCGCCATCTCCTCCAGGGTGCTGTCATGGAAGATGATGTAGGGGGGCACACCCTGCTCCTGGGCCAGTTCCAGACGTAGTTCCCGCATGGCCTCGAACAGGGGCTGGTCACAGCTGTGTAGATCGGAGGGCCTGGTGCCCTTTTTCTTCTTTCCTTTCTCCGGCTTGCGCAGGCGGCGCAGTTCCAGGGTGACCTCGCCCCGTAGCAGGGGGCGGCACTTTTCAGTCAAACGGATGGCCCCGTGGCCATCGTGATCTATATCCAGGTAGCTGCGGGCGATGAGCTGGCGGTAGAGCCCGCGCCACTCCACCCCGTTCAGCTCCTCCCCGATGCCGAAGGTGGTGATTTGGTCATGGCCATTACGCTGGATGCGGTCGTCATCCTTACCCTTGAGCACATCGATCAGGTAGTTGACCCCAAAGCGCTGGCCGGTGCGGTGGGCGCAGGAGAGGGCCTTTTGCGCTGCCGTGCTGGCGTCCCAGGTCTCGGGTGGACTGAGGCAGTTGTCACAGTTGCCGCAGGGTTCGCTCAGCTGTTCGCCAAAATAGGCCAGCAGGGCCTGGCGGCGGCAATTTGTGAGTTCGCACAGCCCCAGCATCGCCTCCAGCTTATGATGGGATATGCGCTTGAACTGCTCATTTCCATCCCCGGTCTGTACAAATTGGCGCAGGGTGATGATATCCTGCAGTCCGAAGGACATCCAGGCGTTGGCGGGCTGGCCGTCCCGGCCGGCCCTTCCGGTCTCCTGATAATAGGCCTCTACGCTTTTGGGCAGGTTGAGGTGGGCGACAAAGCGCACATCCGGTTTGTCTATCCCCATGCCGAAGGCGATGGTGGCGACGATGATCAGATCCTCCTCCCGCAGGAACCGTTCCTGATTGTGGCGGCGGGTTTCGTTCGGTAGTCCGGCGTGGTAGGGGAGGGCCTCCCGGCCCTGGTCGGATAGCCACTGCGCCACCTCCTCTACCTTTTTTCGCGACAGGCAGTAAACGATGCCTGCATCCCCTGCATGCTCCTGTTCCAGAAAGCGCCACAGCTGATCCTTTCCGTTCTGACCTTCGGCTATGGTGTAGCGGATATTGGGGCGGTCAAAGCTGTTGATGAAGATGGCGGCCCGGTCCAGTCCCAGCTGCGCCACGATCTCTTGGCGGGTGCGCTCATCTGCGGTGGCAGTGAGAGCAATGCGGGGGACCTGGGGAAAGCGTTGCTGCAGGATAAACAGCTGCTGGTACTCTTTGCGAAAATCATGCCCCCACTGGGAGACGCAGTGGGCCTCGTCGATGGCGAACAGGGCAATCTCTGTCTGTCCCAGTAGTCCCAGCATACGCTCGCTGAGGAGGCGTTCCGGCGCCACATACAGCAGGTCCAGTTGGCCGTCGAGCAGTTGCTGTTCTGTCTCCCGTTGGGTCTGGGGATCGAGGGTGGAGTTGAGGTAGGCGGCGTGAATGCCGAGCTGTTCCAGGGCGTCCACCTGATCCTTCATCAGGGCGATCAGGGGCGACACCACCACCCCGGTCCCGGGACGCACCAGGGCGGGTATCTGGTAACAGAGGGACTTGCCGCCCCCGGTGGGCATCAAGGTCAAGGCATCCTGGCCGTCCAACAGGGCCTGGATGATCTCTGCCTGATTGTGCCGGAACTCGGGGTAGCCGAAGGTGTCGTTTAATAGTTTCAGTGCCTGCTGCATGGGGTGGTGCCGGGAGGTCCGTTTGAGGCGAGGCTAACACTATGCGGCAAAAATAAATCTGGCTCAAGAGATATCGGTAACAGCCAAAAAGTATTGCAGAGATATTGTTTGACTACAGGTACGGTTGGTTATAATAGGACCTTGCAATATCCGACAAGCTCCTGGAGACATAACCATGTCTATGGCTCAATCTGATCATCCAGAAACATCTATAAATGCTATTGCTGTCCGTGTCCATCGAGACCTGCATGAGCGACCGCCACTAAATATTCAACTGCCCGCCCATATCCATCACGTGGCCTACCTGCTATCGGAGCGGAAAGAGGACGGCAAGCGGGCACGGGTGCACATGGCTGAGCTGTTCCTGACCCTGGGTATCAGTGATGATGAAGTGCGTCTCGGTGATCGTCATGCAGTGGGTGAAAAGATCTACAGCAACGGCGATCTGCTGCGTATCACCTGGGAGCTGCACTCAGAGTTTGTCAGTTACACCTTCACCCATATGGCGGCAGAACAGCGCTCACTGGGGTTTGGCCCCCTCAGGCTTCCGGAAAACCTGCCTGATACCGAACCAGGGTGGGAGCGGATTACCGCCGTTGATATCCTGGTTACCGACTGGCCCCAGTTGAGAGTAGCTGAAAGAAGCCATCTATTCGGTACAGACCGCCTTTATGGCAGTCAGATCCAAAGTTGCCAGGCACAGGTATGGACCACCTTTCAGCTGGACCATACGGGCTGGGAACACTACCTGATTCTTGCCGGAGAACTTACACCATCACAATTAGGGCGCCAGGTGAAACGGCTGGTGGAGCTGGAAAATTACTATCACCTGATCCTCATGCCGTTGGAGTGTTTTCGTGAACAGTCAACAGAACTGCGTGATCTGGAACTGGCATTTACCCAACATACACAGGAGATGTTCCACACCCTAGTGGATGCCAAACCGGAGGCGGAACGTGAATGGCTCTCACTGTTAACAGAACAAAGCGGGCGAGTCGCACGTCTCAAGGAAGCAATGCGATATCGAATGGGTGCAGCACACTCCTACAATATACAGTTTCATCGCATACTGGATGCATTGGATGAACAGAGACTAGAGGAGGGCAACCAGCCGATCGGGGCATTTCTAACTGCCCGTACCGGGCCCGCCGTGCGGGGTTACAACAACTTCAATGAACGGCTAGACTCCCTCTCGCGCGGACTGGACCGGGCCACCAATATGCTGCGCACCAGAACAGAGATGACAGTGCAGAAGCAGAACCTGGATTTGTTAGAGGGTATGGCTAAACAGGGACGTCAGCAACTCATGCTACAGATGACTGTGGAGGGACTATCTGTCATTGTACTCAGCTACTATCTCACTGGATTATTCGGGTACGGCATTAAGGCAGCGGTAAAGCTGGGTTGGCTGGTGGGTGAGGCCACGGTATGGCAGGGCGCCCTAATGCCAGTGGCCATTGGTATTGCGGTGGCTGTTAACTGGTTTGTGCATCGAAGAGTGCATAAGATGGATAAGAAATAAAAGATTACCCAGCCAATTGCTATCAGCCATGATAAGCGAAGCGCATGCAAGTTGATTTGGGGCGGGCTGCCCCAAAATCTTTTATGTGGTAGCGATACCCTTGATACTTTTTTTACTGGCACCTAACAATCCAATCAAAGCCGATCCAAAAAGCCACATGGCCCCAGGAACTGGCACTGGGGAGGCAATGTTGGTACCAACTTTCCATGCTAATGCATAGTCCCAAAGAAAATCCCCCTGAGAGCCGCCAGGCGCTACTTGCAGCATATAGTCATTGCCACTTTCCAACGAAAGCCAGAGATTCTCAGTGTTATCTATGCGGCTATGCGAACTGGATAGTAGTTGCCAATTTGAGGTTAGCGTATCATATTCAAAAAGCAGCAAATCCAGG
>JAAGZL010000523.1 GCA_024206335.1 Gammaproteobacteria bacterium | reverse complement strand
TGCCCAGAAAACCCAAAAAGATCGCTAGAAATCCAAGCCGAAATCGTGCGCATACTCGACACCTTCACCGAGCTGACCACCGAGCTGACCACCGAGCTGACCAACCGCAAAAAACAATTCAACTACTACAGCGACCAGTTGTTGAGTTTTGAAGATGGGGAGGTGGAGTGGAAGATGTTGGGGGATGTGGCAGAATTTCGTCGAGGAACTGCAATCACTAAAAAGCAGACTACTATTGGCGATATTCCTGTTGTTGCAAACGGGCCTCGCCCAACATATTTTCATGGTGAAATAAATAGAGAAGGCGAAACTATCGTTATTGCAAGATCAGGAGCCTATGCGGGTTATGTTAGTTATTGGAATCAACCAATATTTCTCACTGATGCTTTCAGTGTTCATCCCGATTCCTCCATCTTAAAACCTAGGTTTGTTTTCCATCTTCTTCAAAACAAACAAGATCATATACACGGCATGAAGAAAGGGGCTGGTGTCCCTCATGTTCGAGTTAAGGAGTTTGAGTCCTATTTAGTACCGGTTCCATCTTTAGCTGAACAATCTCGAATCGTAACCATTTTGGATAAATTCGACGCCCTGACCAGCTCCATCACCGAAGGCTTACCCCGCGAAATTGCCTTGCGCCAACAGCAATATGAGTATTACCGCGACTTGCTGCTGAGTTTTCCCAAGCCTGAGTCAGAGGTGGCGGCCTAATATGAGCTATCAACCGCCTTTTACCATCACTACTGACATTCTCAATCGGGTGGCCGAGATCAGTCAGGCTGTCGGTCGCTTAACCGCTGAGTTCGAACAGGAGAAGCTGTTGCGTCTGCGCAAGGTGAATCGTAT
>JAAGZL010000522.1 GCA_024206335.1 Gammaproteobacteria bacterium | reverse complement strand
GACAAAATCAAATAACAATCCGGTTATTTGCCTAATGCTGCGCAAAACCCACCCAACCCAGGGGATCAGGGGCAGCACACAACATATGTGAGTGTAATAAAAAAGGATCGCGGCACAACCCGTAATCAAATCTTAGCGCGAACCAGGAGAAAAGCCCATAATAGAGCAATCACCCCCACGGCATGCGTAGCAGATAAGGCCCCATTTATGTCCCAGCGTTACCATAATCTCAAGAGTGCATTGGCAACCTTTATCCCGGCCCAGCGGTTGATTGATGACCCGCTGCGCACCCTGGCATACGGAACCGACGCCAGCTTCTACCGCATGATCCCCCAGCTGGTGGTACGGGTAATCAATGAGGATGAGGTAAGCCGGTTGCTGCAACTGGCCCACCAACATCACACCCCGGTAACCTTCCGCGCCGCCGGCACCAGCCTCTCCGGCCAGGCGATCACCGATTCGGTACTGGTGGTAATGGATGGCAACGCCTGGCATGAACATCAGATCCTTGACGCTGGCACGCGCATCCGCCTGCAACCCGGCATCATAGGCTCCCAGGCCAACAGCTACCTAGCCCACCTGGGGCGCAAGATCGGTCCCGACCCGGCATCCATCAACAGCGCCAAGATTGGGGGCATCGCCGCCAACAACGCCTCCGGCATGTGCTGTGGCGTGGCGCACAACAGCTACCAGACCCTGGAAGGCATGCGCGTCATCCTGGCAAATGGAACCATCCTGGATACGGGCAACCCTGCAAGCATAGAGCGGTTTACAACCACCCATCACCGGCTATTAAACTCACTCGACTCTATGGGGAAGACGGTCCGGGGCAACGCTGAGCTGGCACAACGCATCCGACACAAATACAAGATCAAGAACACCACCGGCTACAGCCTGAATGCACTGGTGGACTACACAGACCCCATCGATATCCTGCAACATCTTATGATCGGCTCCGAAGGCACCCTGGGCTTTATCTCGGAGATCACCCTTAGCACGGTGCCGGAGCATCCACATAAGGCCAGCAGCCTGGTGTTTTTTCCAGATGTGGCGTCCGCCTGCGCGGCAGTGGTCACCCTCAAGCAGCAGCCGGTGGACGCGGTGGAGATGATGGACCGTGCGGCCCTGCGCTCGGTGCAGGACAAACCGAGCGTGCCCGGCAAGCTTGCCACCCTGCCCGAGACCGCCGCCGCCCTGTTGATAGAGACCCGTGCCGCAGACCGTGGAGGACTGAGCCAACAGATCTCCAGCATTCTGCAGTCACTCACCTCCGCCAACACCCTGGGAGAGACCAGCTTCACCAACAAACCAGCAGAATTTGATGCCCTGTGGAAGATCCGCAAGGGGCTGTTCCCCTCCGTGGGCGCCATGCGTGCCGCAGGTACCGCCGTGGTGATTGAGGATATCGCCTTCCCCCTGGAGAACCTGGCCGCAGGCACGCTGCAACTGCAACAGATGTTTGAGCAGCACGGCTATAGCAACGCCATCATCTTTGGTCATGCCCTGGAGGGCAAT
>JAAGZL010000041.1 GCA_024206335.1 Gammaproteobacteria bacterium | reverse complement strand
TTTTTTTTTTTTTTTTAGTACATAAGGAGCGCAGTTTAATATGTTTTGTACAGCTATTGTGTTGGGTGTTGTGCAAATAATTCTAATGTTTTCTTACACCCTACCAGCTGCTTATATTATGACTAGCTCTTCCCACACTTACACGGGTTATTACGACCCCACAACAGGCAAGGGCCATAGCGGCCAGATGATGAAGTTCGCGCAAAATCCTGAATGGATGCTCTACTATACTGGTAGCTTTCCTTTTATCAACGTTATTAAGGGCGGTTTTACATTCACTAACAATGCAATCCCCGGTACGCTAGACGCGAACGGGTATCCTGACGCCTCGGGTGGTGGTAACTGGAACCACATAACCCATTCCCCGAGTGCTGGTTGGATGGCCGAGGGGACGGTCGACGAGCCGTGGGTGCTCCGATGGGAGGGAACAGGGGATGTTGTATGGACAGGTGGTACCGAGATATCAAGCACCCCGAATCGCCGCGAATACACATCGCTTGCTGTACCTGCTAATAATTACGCTACGATTGCAACTGGCGAGGCCACTAAACTAGAGCTATTAGCACCTGGTGAAGAGGCTCGCTATGATGCCGGCTATATACTGCATAGCCGTTTCGTCGCTGACCTTGCGGGAATCGATACTGTGAGACTGATGCTCCCCCTTTCGACTAATGACAGCCCTATTCGCGATGTTTCTGACTTTACACCTTATGACTACATTAATTGGAATCAGCGCATATCGCCGAATGGTCTTGTGAATACAGATAGAGGGCTGCCAATACAAGCTGCTTGCGAGATAGCGAACGAGCTAGACGCCAGTCTTCACCACAATATACCGCACCAAGCAACTGACGCAGCTGTAACGTATATCGGGCAGCAGATAGCTTTGCATTTTGATTTCTCGGGCAAGAAAGTTAAGATAGAACTAGGTAACGAGGTATGGAATACCGCTCTCCACTTCCACTGTGCTCATATATGGGTTTC
>JAAGZL010000521.1 GCA_024206335.1 Gammaproteobacteria bacterium | reverse complement strand
GCGCCAGATGCATGGTCTGCTCTGACACCTCGCCACTGATAAAGGCATCCACCCCCTGCTCAGCAGCCTGGATAATACTGCCCTCCGCACCACCACTACACCAACCCACACGCCGTATCTCCGGCTCCCCACCAGGCAGGTACAGGGGCTTTCTGCCCAGAGCCTGGGTGATCCGGTCACGGAGCTGGGCCACAGTCACCGGCTGTGCCAGCTCTGCTGCCCACAACAGCCCATCGCCCTGCTTCACCGGAGCCGCATGGGTAAATCCAAGCCGCTCTGCCAGCAGACGATTATTTCCCAGCTCCCTGTGGGCATCCAATGGCAGATGATAGGCCATAAGGCCGATGCCATTTTTATACAGTGTGGCAATGCGTCTGCCCTTGATACCAGTCAGTGTGGGTGGCTCCCCCTTCCAGAAATAGCCGTGATGCACCAACAGCAGATCCGCCTGTTGCTCAGCGGCGCTATCAATCAGGGCCTGACTGGCGGTGACCCCGGTCACAAGGTGCTGGATCTGATTCACGCCAACATCCACCTGCAGCCCATTGGGACAATAGTCATCAAAGATGGCCACTTGCAGATACTCATTACAGTGTTGCTCCAGCAGTTTTAGTTCAACCATCTTTTTCATCCCCGGACCTGAACCCTGTTATGGGTAGAATGAGACATGTTAGGATAATTCAACTATGAAACTCCAGAGATTCCTTATCTTTGCCCTCACCTCCATACTGGCTGGATTGATGGCTGCCTTCCTGGCCCTCTCCCTGTTTCAGGATAGTGGTGACACCAGCCTGCAGACTCCAAACCCGCCTGAAATTCCAGACAATGCCACGGCATCTGGCCCAGCCTCCTATGCACCAGCGGTCAAAAAGGCCTCACCATCGGTGGTTAACGTATACACCACCAAGCTGACGGTGCAGAAAAACAAGCCATACTTTGACGACCCGGTAATCCAGCGTTTCTTTGACAAGCGCTTCAGCACCAAACCACGGCTGAAGCGCGAGAGCAGCCTGGGCTCAGGGGTAATCATCAGTAGCGACGGCCTGATCATGACCAACAACCATGTGATCAAGGACGCAGAAAAGATTCGGGTGGTGCTCAGCGATGGCCGCAACTTGCAGGCCCAGGTAGTGGGGACCGACCCGGATACCGATCTGGCACTGCTCAATACCGGGACCAAGGATCTTCATGCAATCCAGGCCGGAGACTCCAATACCCTGCAGGTGGGTGATGTGGTCCTGGCCATTGGCAACCCATTCGGTGTGGGCCAGACCGTAACTATGGGGATCGTGGGCGCCACCGGGCGCAGCCACTTGGGCATAAACACCTTTGAGAATTTCATCCAGACCGATGCCGCCATTAATCCGGGCAACTCGGGCGGCGCCCTGATCAATGCCCACGGCCAACTGGTAGGGATCAACACCGCCATCTTCAGCAAGAGCGGCGGTTCTCACGGAATCGGCTTTGCCATTCCGGTAAAGCTGGCTGAGGGGGTGATGCGGCAGATCCTCAAACATGGCCGGGTGGTGCGCGGCTGGCTGGGGCTGGCCGGACAGGATATGACACCGGAACTGGCGGCATCATTCGAGCTGAAGGAGACCGGCGGGGTGCTGATTTCCGGGGTACTGGACGACGGACCAGCCTATCGGGCCGGGATCAAACCAGGTGACATCATCTCCCGCATCAACGGCCAGGGACCGCACAACGCCAATGAGATCCTAAACTACATCGCCACCCTGACACCTGGCAGCAAGATCAAGGTCTCAGGCTGGCGTGGCAGCAAACCATTCCAGGCCGTGGTTACCGTGGCGGAGCGCCCGCAGGATAAATAATCTGCCAAGGCCTATTGGCCACAGGGCTAAAGCACCTCGGCCAACGCCTCCATGAAGGAGCCGTTCTCTTCCGGTGTTCCCACCGTTATCCGCAGGCAGTCGCGCAGCAACGGGTGGGCACCATGCAGACACTTCACCAGCACACCACGCTCACGCAGGGCCGCGTGGATCTCCTGCGCCCGGCCCTGTGGCATACGCACCAGGATAAAATTGGCATCGCTGGGAAAGGGGGTAACCCCATCCACAGCCTGCAGGGCATCAAACAGCACCGAACGCTGCCGCCTGATATCACCAGTCTGGGCATCGAACACTCCCTGATGGCGCAAGGCAAATTCGGCCGACACCTGGGTCAACACATTGATGTTGTAAGGGAGACGGGTCTTGTCTATCTGCCCGATCCACTCTGGTGCTCCCGCCAACAGACCCAGCCGCAGACCGGCCAGCCCCATCTTGGAGACGGTGCGCATCACCAGCAGGTTCGGAAACCCATCTACCCGCGACATGAAACTGGCATCGGTGAACGGGGCATAGGCCTCATCGATCACCACCACCCCTGGAGCCGCCTCAATGATCTGTAACAGCTCCTGCTCTGGGAACAGGTTGCCACTAGGGTTGTTAGGGTAGGCCAGAAACAGCAGCGCCGGCTGGTGCTGATCGATGGCCTGCAGCAGTGCAGGCATATCCAGGCTGAAGTCATCCGGGCGTAGCGGCACCCCCACATACTCCATGCCCACAAACCTGGCGATCATGCTGTACATGACAAAACCGGGCTCCACCGACAGGATGGTCCGCCCCGGTCCACCCAGGGTCATGGCCAGCATCTGGATCAGCTCATCGGAGCCGTTACCCAGCAGCAGCCTGGATTCCGCAGGCACACCCATCGCCTGATGCAAACGCGCAGTCACTGCCGCCGCCTGTGGATCGGGGTAACGGTTTACATCCACCGTCTGCAGTAGATCCAGCCACTCCCTGCGCAGATCCTCCGGCCAGGTGTAGGGATTCTCCATGGCATCCAGCTTGATCAGCCCAGAGGCGTCCGGTACATGATAGGCCGACAGCTCTTGTATCTCGGGCCGTACCCAGCGCTCTACCAACGTATCGATTTGTTGTTTATCCATGCAGTCCCTCTATTTATCCCTGGATTTCAGACGATACTCTGCAGCGCGCGCATGGGCCGTCAGCCCCTCGCCGCGGGCCAGCACCGATGCGGTACGGCCCAGGGTGTCCGCACCTTGCTCCGAGGCCATGATCAGGCTGGAACGCTTCTGGAAATCGTACACCCCCAGAGGGGATGAGAAGCGTGCGGTACGGGAGGTAGGCAACACATGGTTGGGGCCGGCACAGTAGTCCCCCAGGGGTTCCGAGGTATGACGCCCCATAAAGATGGCCCCGGCGTGGCGGATCTTCTGCGCCATGGCCATGGGGTCAGCTACCGACAGCTCCAGATGCTCCGGGGCAATGCGGTTGGCCAGGTCGCAGGCCTCATCCAGATCACGGCAGACGATCATGGCGCCACGCTCACGCAGGGCGGTGGTGATGATGGCCTCGCGCTCCATACTGGGCAGCAGGCGCTCGATACTCTCATGCACCTCGCGCAAAAACTCTACATCCGGACAGATCAGGATGGATTGTGCATCCTCATCGTGCTCGGCCTGGGAGAACAGGTCCATGGCCACCCAGTCGGGGTCGGTCTTGCCGTCACAGATCACCAGGATCTCAGACGGGCCGGCCACCATATCTATGCCCACCTGGCCGAATACTGCACGCTTGGCGGTAGCCACATAGATATTGCCCGGGCCTACCACCTTGTCCACCACGGGGATGGTATCGGTACCATAGGCCAGGGCCGCCACGGCCTGGGCTCCACCCATGGTGAATACCCGGTCTACGCCACTGACATGGGCCGCCGCCAGTACCAGATCATTCAGGGTCCCGCCCGGGGTTGGCACCGCCATGATCAGTTCCGGCACCCCTGCCACCTTGGCCGGGATCGCATTCATCAATACCGAGGAGGGATAGGCCGCCTTGCCACCAGGCACGTACAGACCAACCCGATCCAGCGGCGTGACCTGCTGACCCAGAACGGTCCCGTCATCCTCGGTGTAGTTCCAGGACTCCATCTTCTGACGCTGGGCATAACTGCGAATGCGCTCGGCGGCGTGTTGCAGGGCAGTTTTTTTCTCTTCCGGTAGACTATTCCAGGCCTGCTCCAGCCTGGGAGGTGCTATCTCCATGGCGGCTACGCTCTCTGCCTCCCAGCCATCGAAGCGACCGGTATATTCCAGCAGGGCCGCATCCCCGCGCGCGCGCACATCCGCTATGATCGCCGCAACCACCTCCTGCACCTTGCCGTCTGAAACCGCTTCCCAGGCCAGGAGCTGATCCAACTGTTGATCAAACCCGGAGTCGCTGGTAGATAGTGTTCGGATCTCTGCCATTGTCCTCACCAACCTTTATGAATTCTGCTGATTGACCGCCTCGCGCATGGCCTCCAACAGCTGCATTACCGTATTGTGCTTCATCTTCCACGACGCCTTGTTCACCACCAGGCGTGAACTGATGTCTGCCACATGTTCCAGTGGCACCAGTCCGTTGGCCTTCAGGGTATTACCACTCTCCACCAGATCCACAATGATATCCGCCAGGCCCACCAGGGGGGCCAGCTCCATGGAGCCATACAGCTTGATTATCTCTACCTGTTGCCCCCGGGAGGAGAAGTAGCTGCGGGCAGAGTTTACATACTTGGTGGCAACCCGTAACCGGTTCCCCTGCAACTCCGCGTCCGGATGCCCGGCCACCATCAGACGACACTTGGCAATCTGCAGGTCCAGCGGCTCATATAGCCCCTCGCCACCGTGCTCCATCAGCGCATCCTTACCCGCCACCCCCAGATCTGCCGCCCCCCACTGCACGTAGGTGGGCACATCTGTGGCACGGATGGTAACCAGTTTCACCTGGGGATGGTTGGTATCCAGGATCAGTTTACGGCTGGTCTCCGGGTCATCCACCGGCTCGATACCGGCATGGGCCAGCAGGGGCAGTGTCTGCTTGAAGATACGACCCTTGGAGAGGGCGATAGTAATCGGCTTGTTAAAAATCATAGTAATCCCGCCAGAAACACTAATGCTTATTCTGGCCTACTGTATAAGTCTAGACCCTAGCCGTAGGCCGGGATAAGCACAGCGTTCCCGGCAAGGAGCGCAAGTAGGGAGCTGGAACTTTGCGAGAGTTATTCGTTACTAGTTAGGCACCCTGCGTATCCCGGCACCAAGTCCGGCCAGCTTCTCTTCGATATTCTGATAGCCACGGTCGATATGGTAGATGCGATCCACAATGGTCTCGCCCTCCGCCACCAGACCTGCAAGTACCAGGCTGGCAGAGGCGCGAAGGTCTGTTGCCATCACCGGGGCACCGGTAAGTTTCTCGATACCGGTACATATGGCGGTATTACCTTCCAGCTTTATATCTGCACCCATACGCTTCATCTCCTGCACATGCATGAAGCGATTCTCGAACAGAGTTTCAGTAATGGTACTTACGCCTTCAGCCACGCAGTTCAGGGCCGTAAACTGGGCCTGCATATCGGTGGGAAAGGCGGGATATGGGGCGGTATATATATCCACCGCCTTAGGGCGTCGCCCCTTCATATCCAGTTCGATCCAGTCATCTCCGATATCAATCTCTGCGCCAGCGTCCCGTAGTTTCCCTAACACAGAATCTATCAGATGAGCATAGGTATCACGCACCCGGACATGCCCTCCGGAGATAGCGCCTGCCACCAGGAAGGTTCCGGTCTCGATCCGATCCGGCAACACATTGTATTCAGTCCCAGTGAGGCGATCTACACCCTCAATTACGATGGTATCAGTGCCAGCACCCTTGATCTTGGCCCCCATGGAGTTAAGACAGTCTGCCAGATCAACCACTTCCGGCTCCCTGGCGGCATTCTCGATAATGGTCTCACCATCGGCCAGGGTTGCAGCCATCATCAGATTCTCGGTTCCAGTCACTGTAACCAGATCCATCACCAGCCTCGCCCCCTTCAGGCGGTCTGCCTTGGCCCGGATATAGCCGGCCTCAACATTGATATCGGCACCCATGGCGCGCAGACCATCGATATGCAGATTTACCGGACGTGAACCAATGGCACAACCACCTGGCAGTGAGACATTGGCCTCACCGTAACGTGCCAGCAGTGGCCCCAGCACCAAGATGGAGGCGCGCATGGTCTTCACCAGATCATAGGGGGCTGTGTAGCTGGTTATTGTGGTCGGATCGGCCGAGATACGCATACGATCATCCATAACCAGGGTTACCCCCATGCGGCCCAGAAGCTCCATGGTGGTGGTTATGTCGTGCAGGTGCGGCAGGTTACCAATGGTAACCACACCGTCAGCCAACAGGGTCGCTGCCAGAATCGGCAGGGCGGCATTCTTGGCGCCAGATATGCGCACATCGCCTTCAATATCGGCACCGCCAGTAATAATTAGTTTATCCATAGATAGAGTTACGCATGGCCACTTGAGCCACCCAATGAGATCGTGCGATTAAAAAACGGGGTATGATATAAGAAAAACCAGGTAAACGAAACGCATTTACCACCCAGACTGCGGTAATACACCCGGTTTAGGAGCTACTCAGGAACAGATCCACATGCAGAGACCTGGAGCGAAGACAAATCTCCAGGGTTACGAACTACCCCAAGATCCGCCCCAAACAAGGATTTCACTGCCCCTTTGAGTTCCTCTGTTTGATATTGGATATCAGACCGGACAGCTTGTGGCGTTTGATCTGGGAGTTAAAGTTGCTACGGTAGGTTGAGACTAGGCTTACCCCATCAATGGTTACATCATAAACCTTCCAGCTCTCCTTGCGCAGATACAGACTGTAATCAATCGGGACTGCTCCCGCCCCCTTATCCTGTACCTTGGTCCTGACCCTGACCCTCTTTGCATCAGGCTTAACCTGCATAGCAGGGTAGCTAACCTTCTGCCCAGAGTAGTGCAACAGCGTCGTGGCGTAGGTCCTGACCAGAAGCTCACGAAACTCTTTTATGAAGGCGCTCTTCTGCTCTTTGGTGGCCTGTTTCCAGTGCTTACCCAACACCAGTCGTGATATCTGATTAAAGTCGAAGCGCGGCAAAAGGATGTCATCGACTAGAGAATAGATCTGTCCAGGATTGCTGACCAACTCCTGCTTCTTTGCAGAAATTTCAGCCAACACCTGCTCCGTTGTCTTTTTAACTAAGGCCTGCGGATCGGTTACGGCCATAGCCGATTGAGTCCAAAATATGAGCCCAAAAAATACCAGTGAACGAAAAAGATTGTTGCATACCATTGAGTTAGACCTCGCCTTTGTTAAACCCCACCCTATACATAAACAATCCCAGCAGAGGGTGGATGATTCTGCCCCCATCCAGGCCTTAAAGCAACAAAAACGGCCATTAACAAATAAAAATACTCTCAAATTCAAATATTATCACCCTCCTCCACCGGCATATAGCGACCCGCCAGATAGACCAGCAACAGCACCGGCACCCCCAGGACCGCCGTAATCAGGAAGAAGCTGCTGTAGCCAATGTTGTCCACAATGGTCCCCGAATACCCTCCCAGCAACTTGGGGAATAGGGTCATAAGAGAGCTGAACACGGCATATTGGAACGCGGTAAAAGAGATATGGGTCAGGCCCGAAAGATAGGCAATAAACGCAGCACTGGCCAGCCCGGCACTCAGATTATCCGCAGCAATCACAACTATCAGCAAAGACACATCGGTCCCAGACTGGGCCAGCAACATGAACAGCAGATTTGTCGCAGCTGAGAGGATGGCCCCCAGAAACAGGATGCGCATTACCCCATAGTGCAGGGCCAGACTACCACCGAGGAACCCCCCAAGGATGGTCATGAGCAGGCCAAAGGTCTTGGTGATATCGGCAATCTGGTCCTTACTGAAACCCATGTCCTGATAGAACACATTGGAGATCACACCCAGGACAATATCGGATATGCGGTAAAACCCGACCAGCGCTAGGATCAGCAACGCCAGTCGGCCATAGCGCTGGAAAAAATCTGCCATTGGATCTATATAGGTCTCCAGCAATACCTCACGTCGCGCAACCCCAATGGTAATTGCAAAACGTGCGGCAAGGCCGGCACATAGCAGGGCCAATACCAGCCGAACCAACTCCGCGATAAAACCGGTAATGGCATGTTCACCCATAAGACCGGCCAACCCATGGTTTACCGCCTCAGCCACCGGAACCAGATAGACAAAGGCCGCAATAAGGGTGATTACCGCGATCAAAAACAGGGAGAGAAAACGCAGGTAGTCCGGCAGACTGTTCAGATACCTGCTCTGTTTCTGCTCCACCTCTGGCTCCGCAACCAATAGGGTGGTGACCACACCTACACCCATGGCTACAGCCATCCAGATATAGGCATCACGCCAGGCCTCATATTTGTAGACCTCACCGGTTCCAAACCAGGCCGCCAGCTTCAGGGCGCCCGCCCCCGCCACCAACATGCCAATCCGGTAACCGGCAATATATGAGGAGGACATCAGGGCCTGCATCCTGCGTTCCGCCGACTCAATACGGTAGGCATCGATAACGATATCCTGGGTGGCGGAAGAGAACCCCAGCATCACTGCCGCCAGGGCCATGGGGGCAAGATTGTTCGCCGGGTTGGTAAACGCCATCCAAAGGATGGCGGAAATGATGGCCATCTGCGCCACCAGCAACCAGGCGCGGCGCCGCCCCAGGAGACGAGTCAGCCCAGGCAGCGGCATTTTGTCAATTATCGGGGCCCAGACAAACTTGAAAGAGTAACCAAGTGCCGCCCAGCTAAAATAGGTAGCATCAGACCGGCTTACACCGGCCTCACGCAACCAGAGCGAAAGCGAGGAAAAGATCAGCAGCAACGGCAGCCCGGCGGAAAAACCCAGAAACAGCATGGTCACCACCCGTGGATGGCGGTAGGCACGCAGGGTTTCCAGCCAGCCGGGCCTTTCTGACACACTATCCATCAATTAAACAACCGATTATCAACAGTCTCATTTATCATTATTTCAACTCAATCATCTGTACGCGAGGGAGAACGACAATATCACGTGGTGATAGGTAAATCGCAGATACAAAAAAGCCAGTAATGCGGCTATAGCCACATCACCGGCCAGAATAACAGGCCGTGGTGTATTTGATATGAATCAGCCCAATTCTGGACCCAGGGTAAAATTCACCAACTGAAACCCATGCTGTTCCAGGGCATCCTCGATATCTTCCATGGAATAATCCGTCTTGGACTCTTCCACTGTAGCGATCACACCGGTAGTAAGCCGAAATGCCCCATTCTCATTCACATCATCTGGGATCTTTACCAAACGAATCTTGCTGTACTCCGTACTGGGTAAAAGCAGCAATCTTTCAGCCATAATCATCTCCTCAATTCAATCCTGTAACGCTAGCAAATATATGTTCGCTACAAGTCTACCCAAGCAGTAGCTACATACGCCATGACACGGCTCAATAGAATCAACCCTACTCTGGACCTGCTTTTTACCTTTGGGTCTTGTTACCCAACCAGATAATGTCTATGCTCCCCGCCTTAATACCGTTTCAACATGAGAGCAAAACAGATGTCAAACTCAGAACCACGCAGCGTATTCATATTCCCCGGCCAGGGATCACAATATCCAGGCATTGGTGGCGACCTGCATGCCGAATTTGATTCGGTACGAAAGATCTACCAGGAGGCCAGTGATGTCCTGGGTTATGACATGGCAAAACTCTCCTTCAACGACCCCAAGGACCAGGTAAATCTCACCCGTTACACCCAGCCGGTGCTACTTACCCACCATATCGCCTGCCTCACTCTCTATCGCGAACTGGCCGAGAATCCGCTGCAACCGGTGGCTGCAGCAGGCCACAGCCTGGGGGAATACTCCGCCCTGGTGGCCGCCGACTCCCTCAGCTTTGCCGACGCCCTGCGTCTGGTCTCCAAACGCGGCGAATTGATGGGCACCCACGGTGAGGGGGAGATGCTGGCCCTGACCGTGAACCTGGACACCGCCAAGCCACTCTCCGACAAACACTACTGCGGCATCGCCGGACTCAACCTGCCGGAGCAGACCGTGGTGGGTGGCGCCGGCGCGGACCTGGACGCCCTGGCCGCCGAGATGGCAGAGCTGTATCCCAAAAAGCGGGCGGTAAGGCTGAAGACAGAGGGGGCCTTCCATACCTATTACATGGTCAGCGCCGCCCGTCACTTCCGGGATGAACTGAAGCAGGTGGAATTTGCCGCACCCAAGATCAAGGTGGCCTCCAACTTTACCGGTGACTTCCATGCAGATGACGCCGATAGCATCCGCTCCCGCCTCTTCTTCCAGCTGTTCCACCCGGTAAACTGGGTGGGCTGCATGCAGAGCCTGCTGGACCATGGCACCGAACTATTCGTAGAGTTTGGCGGCGGCATCGGCACCGGCGAAACCCCGGCAGAGAAACGGCCCAACCTGGAGAGCATCCTCAAGAAGTTTACCCGGCGCGCCGACCCCAGACCTGAATACAAACCGGCCATCAACCTGGAGACCATCCGGGAAACTGCGGAAATCAGTTGATAACAGTGGGCAGTTTACCATACATTTTCGACGTTGATGGTAACAAGGAGTTTCAAGAGAGGGTTATCGATGGCTCACACCTACAGCCGGTCCTGGTCGATATCGGCGCCGACTGGTGTGGTCCCTGCCTGACGTTGGATCCGGTGCTGGAGAGGGTCATCCCCGAGTATCAGGGTAGAGTGGTGCTGGCAAAGATCGACGCGGATGAAAATATGAAGATCGCCGGCCACTACCGGGTACGCGGCTTTCCCACGGTGATAATGTTCATAGATGGTGAGGAGGTGGATCGCTTCCACAGCGCCAAACCATTCCATGTAGTGCGGGAGTTTATCGACCGCAATATCCCTCCCACACCTCCTGGTCAGGAATAGCGAGCAGCTTTTTACCCAACACACAGGCCTGCTCCAGGTGCGCAGCGGCCGGTTCGGTTATAGGGCGACCCAACCCAAAGTCATAACCGGGGATGGTCAGCAGATACACCGCCGGCGGTGCTGCCTTTGATATCTGCCCCAGAACCGAGAGTACCGCCGCGGGCGACAGGGCATGGGTGGTAAAACTATCATCCCTTACAGGTTGCAGGCGGGAAAACTCATAGGGTGGTAACGCCGCCACCGAGGCATCCACAAACAGCACCAGCTCCCTCCCCTCCAGATCCATGGCATGTTCGATCTGGAGTTGAAAGTCGGTCACCATATCGCAGAGACCGGCCTCCGGTCCCTGTTCCAGCAACCGCAGCAACTCCGGCCCCAGGGCATCATCACCGCGAGAGGGGTTGCCGTAGCCGAATATGAGAATCGGAGAGTGGGTCATTTAGTTTTTTATTCACCAGGGGTCGGAGTCAAGCCGTGCGCACCATGGCTAACCCTCACCTACTTCGCCCCTGCCGTTCTTATAGATCCGATCCACTACCGCGCCATCTGCATCCACCAGCTCCAGCTCCAGCGGCATCTTGCCCAGGGCATGGGTGGCACAGGAGAGGCATGGGTCGTAGGCACGTATCGCCACCTCAATCTGATTCAACATGGGCTCGGTCAACTCCCTGCCGTTCAGGTAATCCGCCGCCACCTGGCGGATGGACTGATTCATGGCCCGGTTGTTGTTGGTGGTAGAGACAATCAGATTGGCCCTGGTCACCAATCCATCATCATCGATCTCATAGTGGTGAAACAGGGTACCCCTAGGTGCCTCGATAACCCCGACACCCTTGTTTCTCATCTCACCCCGGACCTTGAGCTCGGTGCCGGTGATATCAGGGTCCAGCAGCAGCCGTTTGATCCCTTCGGCGCAGTACAGCAGCTCCACCATACGCGCCCAGTGATAGGCCAGTGTAGACTGCACCAACCCACCGTCGGCAAAGGCACGGAACTCTACCCGCGCCGCCTCTGCCAACGGGGTATCGATATAATCACAATTGTTGATCCGGGCCAACGGACCCACCCGGTAGCTGCCATCACTCTGTCCCAGGGAGCGGAGATAGGGGAACTTCATATAGCTCCACGACTTTACCTGCTCATGGATGTAATCGCCGTAATTCCGGTAGTCCACCTGATCAAAGATAAGAGTGCCATCCGGGGTCCTGGCCCGCAGGCCGCCGTGATAGAGATCCAGCGCCCCGTCCTCCCGGCAGATGCTCAACATATTGGTATCTATGAGGGCAAAGTTGCGGTTGTACTCAAGCTCCTGGAAGATAAGCTTTTTCGCCAGCGCCAACGCCCCCTGGCCCCACTGGATGATCTGCTCAATGTCGCCCAGCAGATAATCCCGCTCCTCTGGTGAAACCGCCTTGTTCACTCCACCGGGAATAGCGCTATTGCCATGTACCCGCTTGCCGGCGGTAACACGGATCACCTCCTGACCATACTTTCGCAGCAGCACGCCCTGTTTAGCCAGATCGGGATGATCAGCCAGTACCCCGATAATATTGCGGTGCGCCACCGCATCGTCATAACCGAACAGCAGATCAGGCGATGAGAGATGAAAGAAGTGCAGCGCATGAGACTGCAATACCTGACCCAAATGCATCAGCCGCCGCACCTTCTCCGCCGTCGGCGTCAGCTGCTCCACCCCCACCAGTTGATCCACCGCCTTGGCCGCCGCCAGATGGTGACTCACGGGACAGATCCCACACAGACGCTGCACCAGCACCGGCATCTCCCAGTAGGGCCGACCCTGGATAAACTTCTCAAAGCCGCGAAACTCGGTGATATGCAGCCGCGCCTGTTTTACCTGGTTATCCTCATCCAGCAACAGGGTGACCTTGCCGTGTCCCTCCACCCGCGTTACCGGTTCTATTTCAACCCGCCGCAACCCAGCTGGATCTTGTGCGGTCTCCAGATCTTCGATATCAGTATTGTTTTTAGTCATAGCGGATCTGCCGGTAGGCGAATTCGATGGGTTTGCCAGATAATAGCTCTTCCAGAAAGGTCCAGATGGTATCGGCCGGTGGCGGGCATCCAGGCAGAAAATAGTCCACCCACACCACCTCGTGGATGGGGTGTAGCTTATTCAGCAACAAGGGGATCTCCGGATCGGATGGGATCTGCGCATCCTCCACCCCGATACCGTGCAGGTAGGACTCCTCCAGGCACTGTTTCAGGGTGTACTGGTTGCGCATGGCGGGGATACCGCCGTTGATGGAACAAGCGCCGAGGGAGACCAGGATCTTGCAGTTGCGACGAAACTCCTTGAGCACCTCCACGTTGTCAGCATTGCACACCCCACCCTCGATGATGCCCACATCACACTCCCCCACCTCCTTGATGTCGGTAATGGGGGTGCGGTCAAACTCCACCAGATCTGCCAGTTGTATGATGCGTTCATCTATATCCAGGATCGACATGTGGCAACCGAAACAGCCGGCCAGGGATGCGGTAGCGACTCTTGTTTTATTGGTCATGTTTCTTCACCACATATTTTGCCACATCACCCACCACACTCACTGGTTCCTGGTCATATAGCCGCTGACCAATGGGCACATCGTAACCCTGATGTTTGAGCATAATGGCCCCCACCGGGCAGACCTGAGCCGCCTTATCTTCGGCATCAAAGGCGCTGTCACCCAGCCTCCCGGATGGGGAGCTTATTATCAGATGGGAACCGATACCGCGGCCACTGATGGCGAAAACATCCTTTCCATCCACATCCCGGCTGGCCCGCACACAAAGATTACACAGGATACAACGGTTGAAGTCGATCACCATATCCGGATGGGAGGCATCCACATCCCGCTGCGGATAGAAATGGGTAAACTCCGGCGCCAGCATATTGCAGTAGTAGGCTACCGCCTGAAGCTGGCAGCGCCCGCTCTTCTCGCAGGCGGGACAGACATGATTGCCCTCCACAAACAGCATCTTTAACAGGATGCGGCGGTCATCCATCAACTCATCTGTTTCACTCTCCACCACCGCACCCTCCGCAGCCTGGGTGGTACAGGCAGAGGCGGGACGGCCATTGATCTTTACTGTACAGAGCTTACAACTAGCATGGGGATGGAACTCAGGGTTATGGCATAGATGCGGGATATAGATCCCGGCAGCCATGGCCGCATCCATGATGGTCTGTCCCGGTTCGAATGGGACCGGTTTATGATCTATGATGAACTGTCCGCTCATACACCCCCCCCTTTTAGGTGTGCACCCGGGTCATCACGCCCGGTGATCTCCCGCGCCTCCTGCAGCGAGGCATCCAGATCAAAGGCCGGCTCAAAGCTGGTGGAACGCAGCCGCTCTGCATAGAGCGCTGGAAAGCTGTCCATGGTTCCAAGGATACAGTTGGCAGCGGTCTGGCCCAGACCGCAATGACTGGCCTTACGCATCAGGGCACCGATATCACACATCCGCTCCATATCCGCACGGGTGGCATGCCCTACCACAACCTTGGTCAGCCGCTTATGCATCAGGGAGGTGCCCACCCTGCAGGGGGTACAGAAACCACAGCTCTCATGTACGAAGAAGGCAGCAAAATTCTCCACCATCTCCAGCAGATCACGCCCCTGGTTGAAGATCATAAAAGAGCCGCCGGTGGCAAGATCCTCAAACGCGATCTGACGGCCAAACTCAGATGGTGGCACACAGCTACCGGCGGCACCGGCCACCTGTACCGCCTGTACATCCTGGGCACCACAATCAGTCAGTACCTGCTCGACGGTCACACCGTAGGGGTATTCATAGATACCGGGGCGGGCACAGTCCCCAGAGATAGTGAGCAGTTTGGTACCACTGGACTCCTCCGTCCCCCGGGAGCGGAACCACTCGGCACCCTGGACCCCGATCATGGCAGCAGCCATGAAGGTCTCAACATTGTTCACCACCGTAGGCAGCCCCATATAGCCACTGGTGACTGGGAACGGTGGACGCACACGCGGGTGACCCCGCTTCCCCTCCAGGGATTCGATCAGGGCCGACTCCTCGCCGCAGATATAGGCCCCCGCACCCAGATGGATCTCGATATCAAAATCAAACCCTTCCCGTCCCCGAATCGATCGACCCAGCAGGCCACTCTCCCTGCGACGCTGCAACTCCGCCTCCAGCCCTTTAAGTAGATAGAGGTACTCACCACGCAGATAGATAAAACCCTTGGACGCACCGATCACGGCAGCACACAGGGTCATGCCCTCAACTACCCGATCGGCATAACGCTGCAGCAGCAGCCGGTCTTTGAAGGTGCCCGGCTCACCCTCATCAGCGTTGCACACCACCACCCGGTCCGCTCCAGTTGCCTCACGGCAGGGACGCCATTTCAGGGCCGTGCCGAAACCGGCACCGCCCCGCCCCCGCAGGCCAGAGGCATCCATCTCTTGAAGGAGCGCATCAACACCAATCTCCAACACCCTGTCAATGGCGGCCCCATCCGGCAGGGCAGTCTGCAACAGGATATCCCTGCGCTGGATATTATCCTCCACCACAAACCACTCTTGAGGCCAATCCGTTACCGGCACCGCCCCTTCGATAAGTTCCACCATCTGCCCGATACGGTCAGGTGTCAGCCGGGTCATGGTATAGCCATTAACCAGGGCCGCCGGTCCCTGATCCCCCATACCGGTACAGAAGGTGTAACCGACGGACACCCGTCCATCGGATCGGGTAGTGCCTAGTGCAACACCCAGCCGCTCGGCCAGAGCAGCCGCCACCCCCTGGCCGCCCAGCATCCGGTCAGTGATATTGTCACTGAACAGGATGTCGTAGCTACCGCGCGGCTCAACATGCAAGAAACTGTAGAAACCAACCAACCCCTCCACCTGCACCTGTGGACAGCCAAGTTTCCTGGCCAGATAGTCAATGGCCGTAGCTGGTATATGATGAAGTGATTGCTGCACCCGGATCAGGATCTGCAGCAGATTTTGCGGCTGGTTGCCCCACTGCCCCAGTAACCCGTCAATCCGATCTGTTATTGTTATTTCTGCCATATTGCGCCCCTGCTGTGGCATAGGAATAAATACAACCTATCCACCCTAGAATATAGCAACTCATAACAGCATTGTCTGAATAAGTTACAGAGCTGGATAATTTTTATCAGCAAGGATAACTCACGGGTCAGACACACAAAAAAACCAGCACACTGAATCTCCACACCCACTTGCTTTTACCTCATCCAGGGCCGAGACTGTCCCCATGATCAAAAACCAATCACCCGCCCACGCCTTGCGTGAACTACTGGCCCAACCAGGGCTGATCACCATGCCCTGCTGCTTCGATGCATTCAGTGCCAGACTGATTGAGAGGGCCGGCTTCCCCCTCACTTTCATGAGTGGCTTTGCCGTCTCCTCCGCCCGACTCGGACTGCCGGATACCGGCCTGATCTCCTACGGTGAGATGCTGGATCAGGGACGCAACATCTGCCACGCGGTCTCCATCCCGGTTATCGGAGATGGTGATACCGGCTACGGCAACCCCCTCAACATAAGACGCACGGTGCGCGGCTATGCCGACAGCGGTTTTGCCTGCATCATGCTGGAGGATCAGGAGAGCCCCAAACGCTGCGGTCACACCCGCGGCAAGAGTGTGGTGGACCGGACCGAGGCGGTAACCAGGATCCGTGCCGCGGTGGACGAGCGAGAGGCGGGCGCAGATATCCTGGTCATGGCCCGCACCGACGCCCGTCACACCCACGGCCTGGAGGAGGCCCTGTGGCGTTGTCAGGCCTTTGCAGATCAGGGGGCGGATATTATCTTTCTGGAGGCCCCCAGGAGCAGAGAGGAGATGGAACAGTTCTGCAGCACAATACCCGGTTACAAGATGGCCAACATCGTAGAGGGTGGCGACACCCCCGCCCTGCCACCCCAGGAACTGGAGGCAATCGGTTACGACATTGCGGCCTATCCCTTGACCCTGCTTAGCAGCGCCGCCCGCGCCATGAGTGACGCCCTGACCGCACTGAGACAGGGCAATCCGGCACCCGGAATGCTAAGCTTTTCTGAACTTCGGGAGGTTGTTGGATTCAATGAGTATGACCAGGGCCTATCCCACTACCAGGAAGCAGATGAATAAACCACTACTCCACATCAGCATCGCCTTGCTTGGCCTATGCCTCTGCAGCACGGCCAGCGCCTACAGAAAGCCGGATGGGGAGTATTTCAATATCCTGCCCCTGTTCTGGTCCAAGATCTATCCCAGTGGTGGCGCAACCCTCTACTGCGGCCGAAAATTCGGGGCTAACAAGGGTCGGGCAATCAACATTGAACATGTATTTCCCATGAGCTGGACCCTGAACAGATTCAGATGCAGGGACCGCAACCACTGCCGCCGCACCAGCCCCGAGTTCAACCGGGTCGAGGCAGATATGCACAACCTCTATCCGTCACGCAAGGATATAAACCAGGCCCGCAGCAGTTACGCCTTTGCCCTGCTCAAGGGGGAGAGGCGCCGGTTTGGCCAGTGTGATTTCGAGCTGGATCAGCGCCGGCGTCGGGTGGAGCCGAGACCCACAAGCCGAGGCAACATCGCCCGGGCCATGTTCTATATGCACCACACCTATGGCTTTACCATCTATGGGAAACAGGGCCATCTACTGAAACAGTGGCATCGGCAGGACCCACCGGATGCGGAGGAACAACGACGCAATAACGCCATAGAGAAGATCCAGGGCACCAGAAACAAGTTCATAGACCGACCTGGCCTGGCATACGAACTTAAATTCTAATCGGCCAGCTATAACATCAGTCGCTCCAAAGGGAATCAGAATCAGATAATGGTCAATACCTTCTCCGGGGGACGTCCGATAATGGCCTTGCTGCCATCCATTACCACAATTGGGCGCTGCATCAGGATCGGGTGTTGAAGCATCAGTTCGATCCACTCTGCATCACTGCGCTCATCCTGAGGCGACAGCCCCAACTCCTTGGCCACAGACTCACCAAAGCGGATAATCTCAGGTGGAGTCACGCCCAGAAGTTGCACAATTCCAGCCAGCTCCTCCCGAGAAGGAGGCGTCTCCAGATAGGTGACTATGGACGGCTCAACACCCGCATCAGAGATAAGCTCAAGTGTTGCCCGGCTCTTACTGCAACGAGGATTGTGATAGATTTTTATTTCCATACTTCCTCCATTCGGGCATACACCAGAATGTGCTATAGATTGAATTATCGGTTGATAAACGCCATTGGCAGATAAAGCACCAAACCATATGTGTCTATATTATCAACAGGGTATTCAGTAATCCGCCCAGATAGCCTACACACCAGACCAGAATAAACACCTTGCCGTAGGTGCGATGATGGATATTAAAGTGGCCCAACAACTCGGTAGGACCTGACCTGCGCCATCTCGCCAGTAACAACAGTGTAGCCCCAACCAATGGAATAATGATCAGCAGGTTCGGTAACAACACCCAGATTTCCATACCCTCTGGCACCAACGGGGCCAGCTGTGGATAGCGAAAGCTCATCAGCCAAAGCTCTAGGGAGACCCAGGCCAGCGCCACAATTATCACCATGTAGCGTTTATGTATACGGATGTCACACCGCCTGGCCGCACGCCAGGCCAGCCACAACAACAGCAGCGCAAGCAGCGCCCATACAGTGGTGGTTCCGATTGAAAAGCCCCTTATCAGGGCCACTACCTCCTGGTGTTGATTCATTTTCTCTCTTTCGGGCCGGTTAACAATCCACAACTATGAGGGGCACATACATCTCTTCCGGGGTGACACCGCCATGTACCCCAATATGCCGCTTGGGCCTTTCACCCAGAACCCGATCTCTTATCTTGTAGCCTGGCTGCATAACCATTGTGTAGTGTCCAACCCGCGACTTCAGTTCCGGGTGAGGCGCACCCTGCCCAAACCACCCCTGCTCTATGATCTCTGCACTGGAATACAACTCCACCGCATGTGATAACTCTGACTCTACATACTGACAGAAACGTTCTCTCTTATCCGGATGAACATAGCTGTAGGCAAAACGCTGTTCACCACACAATGGCAGCACCAGAGTGGCCGCCAGCTCCGGGTGATCCTGCATCTGGATTACCCCGCTGGAAGGCACATCGGTAAAGCCATGATCAGCGGTCACGATAACCCGGCAGCCACTCCCCTGCATCTTGCGCACAAACTTACCGAAGGCCTCATCCAACTCCGCAAAATGTTGCGCCAGCTCTGGGCTGCTTATACCTCTGGAGTGGGCAATGCTGTCAAAATCAGGCCAGTAGGCATAGACATAATCACGCTCATCACTACCACCAAGGGAATTCTGAATTACCTGAAAAAAATCTCCCAACCCCCGATACGAGCAGATACTGGCACCTTCGTGGAAGGCAAGATTGAATTCAGACTGGGCAATCCGCTCCGGCATCACCACTTGAGACCGGGCCTTTAGCCGATGGAACATGGTCTCGGTATCCGAGAGCGCCCCTGGGGTTAAACCCAGCTGCCCCAGACTACACCCCCCATGCCTGGGCTGAAATGGCAGCACCGACAGGACCGTGCCCATCTCCCGAAACCAGGTAAACCAGCCAGTAAAGGCATGCTGTTGCGGCGCCACACCCGTCAGAAAGGTAGGAACGGCAGCAGATGTGGTAGAGGGACAGACCGAGGTGAGACTGGCCTGGAGATGCGTATGCAGATGACTGCCTCTGCCGACGGAGGACAGGTAGTCATACCCAAGCCCATCGATCACCAGCAGAATCAAGCTATCACACTCCTGCAGCTCGGCTACTGGCAACTGGTTTGCGGGTGGGTAAAGGTCGAAGCTTGAACCCATGGCCTGCTCAATGGAGGACATGAGATTCACAATGCTACCACCACGATAGTCAGGAAGAATCATATACAGTTACTGTAATAAATTGTTACCAAAGAGGGGCCGCAGATGACTTTCTGATCCTTATACCGCCAACTGCACAACTCAGATCTCCCTCAGGAAACCAGCTCTACCAGTTCCAGTTCAAAATTCAGGTTATTGCCAGCCATGGGGTGATTCCCATCCAGGGTGGCGCTTTCCGGTGTTACTTCAGTGACCGTCAGAATCATTGGAGCCTCACCACCATCCACCTGAAACTGCATGCCAACCTGAAGATCCACATCCTCCGGCAGCTGGTCCCGATCCACTGTTTGAATCAACTCTTCGTGGCAATCCCCATAAGCCTCAGCCACAGGGATATGGATCTGCTTGGTCTCACCCACCTGCATACCTTCAATCCCCTGCTCAAATCCTGGGATAACCTGACCACCGCCCAGGGTGACCTCCAACGGCTCACCGCCCACGGAGGAATCAAACTGGCTGCCATCATCCAGAGTACCGGTATAGTGCACCTTAACGGTGTTGCCACTCTTTGCTTGCGTCATAGGGAACATCTCTTTATTTTTTTGTTGCATTAAGGGGGATCTGGTGGAGTTCCCCTGAAACTTTGGCCAACTGACCCTGGCCCACAATTAGGCAATTCTCTCAGATAGAGGAGAAATTTTCAGCCAGTATTTCCCTTCTTCACCTCATCTTACCGTGACTGAGATAGCCATATCTGGTTATCATGCCCCAGCACAGCCTGAATCTGACACCATAATGCCGAGTAAAAAACACCGAAAACGCGCCCACTCCCAGGCCCTGCTACGCTATGAGAAACAGCGCCGGCGCAATCTACTGGCCCAACCCGGGGTGCATGATTTTATCATCGTGCTCGACAGCCTTAAAGCGGGCTTCAACATCCCCAAAATCCTGCGTAGCGCCGAAGTATTCGGGGCGTGTGAGATACACCTGATAAACATTGGCCCTTTCGACCCTGCCGCCAGCAAGGGCGCCTTTAAAAACGTGCCAGCCCGCTTTTTCGACACATTCGACCAGTGCCACACGGATCTTACCGAACGCAACTACAACCTATTCACCTTGGAGGCAAACAGAGGTCAACAGCTGGCGGAGGCACAACTTCCAGGGAAAAGCGCATTCGTGTTTGGGCATGAGGAGTTTGGCCTCAGCTTTGATCCGGAAAGATTCCCGGACATCAAGGGCCTATCCATACCACAGTTTGGTCAGATCGAGAGCCTAAATGTAAGCGTGGCTGCATCCATTGTCATGTACGAGTACATCAGGCAACAGTAAAGACTGGGACCAATATCCGGTTTTTCAAAAACTAACTCTATCTTATCGGCCAGGTCTGAGTGGGCGCACACCCTTGGTTTCAAACCAGTGCTGGAAGCGTGAGCCTCCACCATGCTTAAGTTCATCAATGCGATATTTCAGGACATCGCCAATACTGACTATACCCATCAGCTTACCGTTATCCACCACCGGCAGGTGACGCATATTCATCTTATTCATGTGATTTCTGACTGAATCCACGCTGCTATCAGAAGAGCAAACCATTACATTGGTGCTCATTATATCCGTTACGGGCCGGTTTCCTGCATCCGCCCCATGGATGCAGATGGCTTTAACCACGGAGCGCTCATTTATGATACCAAGTATCTCATCACCATCCGCTACTAGCACCGACCCTATCTTCTTTTCCACTAAGATCTTGACCGCCTCAGCGATAGAGACGCCCGGTTCAACTATTTCCACATCACAACCCTTGTCGTCCAGGATGGTTCTGATATCCATGATTTGCTCCTTATGGCAATGCTGATTCTATTACGGTTTATGTTGTTTACTCTTCGCGCCAAGCAGAATAAAGATCTACAATTGCCAGGCAGACTCAACAACCACACAATATTGAATGGCAATTATAGCTACTCAATACCATATGTTATATAGGTACATATGCTGTACCGCCAAAACCTATTGCTTGGGGCAATACTAATTATAGCCTCGGAACTCATGTTTGCCTCCATGGGCGCGTGCGTGAAGGCACTTTCCAACTCCCTTCCCAATGAGATGGCGGTATTTCTGCGCAATATATTCGGGCTGATCCTGCTCTCCCCACTGATCCTGCGCTCACGCGCCGCCCTGCTACAGACAACAATCATACACCTGCACCTACTCCGAGCCGGTGCCGGGCTCAGCGCCATGTACTGCTTCTTCTACGCCCTGGGAAATCTGCAACTGGCAGACGGCATGCTGCTGAAGATGACCGCACCGCTATTCATGCCGCTTATTGCCATATTCTGGCTCGGCGAAATGGCACGCCGCCTTACCTTAATGGCGATACCGGTAGGATTCATGGGTGTAGCCCTGGTCCTTAACCCAAACGGAGAGTTCAACTGGATTGCCATGATCGGCCTACTAGGTGGCGCCTTCGCGGCGCTGGCCAAGGTCACGGTCAGACGCCTGGGACAGAGTGAACCATCCATCCGGGTCATCTGTTACTTCGCCCTGTTTGCCACCCCGATCTCAGCCATTCCAATGTTATGGTCCTGGCAGACCCCCACACCGGATGAACTCCTCCTGGCACTGCTGATAGGGGTGTTTGGCGTCAGCGGGCAGTTTCTCCTGACCCGTGGCTACGCCGCTGCCAGCGCCTCCAACGTCAGCCCCTTCACCTATTTCTCAGTAATCTTTGGCGCCATCTACGGCTACCTGTTCTGGGGTGAGACCCTCAGCAGCACCTTCATCGCCGGGGCAATAATTATTGTTGTGGCCGGCATCATGGCCCTACGGGGTGGGCGTATCGATACGGATCAGGAGATGTAATCTTTAACTTCTGGTATCAGAGTCGAATGGCACTTTCTTAAGAAGATTATTTACTAATCGGCCTTCAGTTACATGTTTATTGAGTAGGCCCGGATAAGGCACGTTTCGGGCGTGATTTTGCCGGGAACGCAAGATTACATCGGCATACTTCATAGTACCATTCTGATCAGAGATATTTTACCGAGCGCATGCTATTGAGGTAACCAAGGGTGGATGGGAATGACTCCCACCCCTACTGCCTAATCCAGCTCATAGATTCAAACAGCTACACCAGCATTTTCATTTATGTGGCGTACCAACTCCACAATCTTCCTGCTGTTATCCTCACCGAACACACCAACAACGCCTTGATCATGGATATGAGTAAAAGGAGTTTCGAACATCACTTTCGGCTGCATGGTGCCGTTCTTTACCAGATATTCCACCACCTCATCCAGAAAGCTAATCTGATCCGGGTGCAACGGCGCTTCTGAGAGGAAATCCGCAAATGCCTCTTTTGCGGCATTGCGCTCTAACCCCACCACTGAGCGCACCAACACACCGAGCGGTTGATCGCCAAAGGCATCATGATACGCCTTTCTAGGCATTGGCCCCTGTTCTGAAAACAGAATCTCCTCCAAAGCAGCAATATCTGTTTTTGTTACTGGCTGGTTATTCTTAAGACGGCGAATCGTGATGTAGTCCTGATGCTCCCGGATAAATCTCTGCACACGCTCACGGTACTCTTTTAGATTTGGGTCCGTTTTTACAACCACATACTCAACCGGATCATCCCCGACCTTACCCCCAATCGCATCCTCAAAGTTGGTATATACATCCTCCAGGCCCTGTTCCCGGCCTATGAAACGGATCAACTCACGCAATCTGATTCTTACATCTTCCAAAACAGGTAGCGTAGCCACTGCCCACCACTGCTCTTTCTGCAAATCTAAGATCAACTCCATCTGTGCCGCAACTCCTGGAATTGCCGACTTCTCCTCCAGTCCATGGGCTATCTTCTGCAATTTATTCCGGCAGGTCCGTATCTCTCTTGCCTGTCGCTGCAAAACAGACTTTTGAAGGTTTAATATCAGCAGATCAAATCGGCGTGCCGTTTCATGGTCATCATCCGGTGACGGCAGTCCGCTAACCTTATCCGCCAAGGCAGAGACATCATCCCCGCTTATTTTCTCCCAACGCTCGCGCTTGCCATAAGTCTCTACCAACTTACGCTGCTTGCGCACGATGAAGTTGTCCAGATTCATGGTTTGCAAAACTGCATGCGCCTGATCCTTCAACTGCTCACCAAGCATGGCAGCATGCTCATCTTCCGGCTCACCATCCTGCAACGCAAGCATCAGCTCCAGACGCCGTTTAAAGATCTTCTGCTTTACTGATTCCTGGGCGGGTGAGACATAACCATCGGGATTGGCATCAAAGAACTCAAGGTTCTGGCAGTAATCAAAAACGATGAACTCCTTTTTGTCCTGACCTGGACCGAACAGATTCTCGCACAGGCGGGTGCCGCGCCCAATCATCTGCCAGAACTTGGTCTTGGAGCGCACCAGTTTAAAAAACACCAGGTTCACCACCTCTGGCACATCGATGCCGGTATCCAGCATATCCACCGAGACGACTAGCTGCGGGTCTTTTTCCTTGATGCTGAAATCATCGATCAGGCTCTGAGCATAATTCACCGAATAGTCGATCTTACGGCAGAACTTCCCGGCCAGATGTGGATAGTTCTTGTCGAACTGCTCCACGATAAAATCGGCATGCTTGCTGTTCTTGGCAAACAGAATGGTCTTGCCCAACCTATCACCGCCCTCCACCTTGATGCCATTCTCCGTCAGGTGCATCAGCACCTTGTTGACGGTATCTTTATTGAACAGCCAGTCGTTGAGCGCCGGAGGCTCAATCTGCTCTTTAAGCTGACCGGTCTCTTCATCATAGAACCGCTCCTGCTGTTCATACTCCTCCTGCTCCTCCGCTGACAGATCCTTGTATCTGATCCCTTCACGCTGAAACTTCATGGGCACGGCTATAGCTTTTGGTGGAACCAGGAAGCCATCCTTCACTGCAGCATCCAGCTCATAGGCATAGGTGGGTTGGTGATCATCCAGTTCAAACAGCTTGTAGGTGTTGCGGTCCACCTCACCTCTTGGGGTGGCAGTAAGGCCCAACAGCAGGGAATCAAAGTAATCGAATATGGCTCCAAACTTCTGGTAGACAGAACGGTGGGCCTCATCGATGATCACCAGATCAAAGTGCCCCACGCTAAAGGTCTCCTTGATCTCCTTGCGGGTACCATCGATGGTATTGAGCATGGTGGGATAGGTGGAGAAGACCACCCGTGCAGCATCCCGCTCTTCGAGCGAAGCCTTCTCCAGCATATTTACAGTTGCAACATGGGGCAGGTGCTTAACGAATTCTCTCTTGGCCTGACGGACCAGGGCGGTGCGGTCTGCAAGAAACAGAGCCTTGCGCAGCCAACCACCCCGCATAAGCATATCCACCAGTGATATTGATAACCGCGTCTTGCCGCTGCCAGTGGCCATCACGATCAAGCTCTTGCGTCTGCGCTGAGCGCCGAAGGCCTCCATTACACGAGCAGCAGCCTCCATTTGATAGTAACGCCCGGTTATCTCTTTTTTCGGTTGCATCCTGGAAAGATCTTTTCTGTTAGACCTCTGATTCAGTCGCCACTGCAACTCATCCTGGATGGCAAAGCCCTGCACCTCTCTGGGTGGATAGAACCGGTCATCCCACAGCCAGGTGGTGTAGCCATTTGAATAGTAGATGATGGGACGCTGCCCAAAGTGCTGTTCCAGGCAGTCGGCATAGAGTTCTGCCTGCCGCTTGCCCACCCTGGGATCTTTGCGGGTGCGCTTCGCCTCCACTAGGGCGAGTGGTTTGCCATCCTTGCCCCAGAGCACATAGTCCACATATCCGGTGCCGGTGCGTTCACCAGATGCGGTGGGCATGCAGTTGGTTACTTCATACTCTTCGACGTTCTCGGACTTGGGATCCCAACCCGCCTCGCGCAACATCACGTCGATTATCAGCTCACGGGTTTCAGATTCGCTGTACTCATCCGAACCGATGGTCTGCTGGTTGGTATCCTTGACCGTTTGCAGCAGAGCCAACTGCTCTTTCAACTCGGCCAGTTGCGCCTCGGTCTGGGTAAGTTTTTCTTTGGCTGCGACAGCTGCTTCATCCTTGGCCTTGAGATCGGCCTGAATCTTCTCCAGTTGCCGGGCAGTCAGCTTAGGCCGGTCTGGTTCCGCCTTGGGCAACAGGGTAATCTGAAACGCACCAGGCGCAGCACCGCCTCGGGTATAAACCCGCACCATCCAGCCCAGGAACTGATGCAAGGCGACGGTTGTTTTCAACCCTTCCTGGTTGGATATGGTCTGATCACTATGCACCGCAACGTTACCCAGACGATGGATGAACTTGATGTCGTGAAACAGGCCCTTTTTGATATTGCTGGCGAAGGTGGGCTCGTGAATCATGGCCGCCAGACTTTTTTCGTAAGGGTGTTTCAAGGCGGTATCGTTGGCGAAGAGCCATTTGAGGGCTAGTTCCAGAGTGCGGCGGGCATAGATGGCGGCGGCGCGGGGATCGCGCAGGGCGTAGCCTTCAACCTGTTGGGCATCTTCGATAAGGAAGGCCCAATGCTCAGACAAAAAATTAAAGTTTGATTGCTTCAAGGGAATTGTCCCTATTCATCCTTTTTTGGCCTACCCTCAGCCAACTTTTCCAATTGCTCAAGATCCTTTCTATTGACCTCATCTGCCTCATCACTCAAACGATGCTGCTTAAACACCGTATATTCCTGCTCTGCCAACTGTTTTGCCATTTGATGAGAAATCTTACCCGCATGATCGAGAATATCGCGATCATTTAAGTTTAAAAAACCATCCAG
>JAAGZL010000520.1 GCA_024206335.1 Gammaproteobacteria bacterium | reverse complement strand
TATGGAGTGGATAGCGTTACAGGCAGTTCTAGCACGTTGATGGATACGTCAGGCGGCTCATTGTTTTTCGCTCCCGATCATGTTATACCTTACAGCATTACTGGAAGTATATTAACCGCTGAGGCGATAGTTAATGAGTTACTTAGTACCGAGCAGTTTCCATGAACGTATGGGAGCTAATCACTGGAGCTAGTTCGCTACCTGTTCAGTCAGGTACTACGTTATGGAGTCATATTAATAGCTTATCAGATTATTTACATGTTTATGAAAATCTAGAGGTAACATTAGAAATGGCAGATTATGAAATAGAACTAGTATCTGATTACAGTGTAGAACTAGACGATCAGGAATACGAGATAGAACTTAATGATGATTATGAAGTGGAGTTGGACTAATGACATTTGCAATAGATATAGAACGACCAAGGGGAGACACTAAGCGGATTACATTTACACTTATCGATCCAGATACAAGTGCTGCTGCTGATATCTCAAGCTGGACAGATTTTAAATTAACTGTTGATATTAACAATGAACCTACCGATGATACTGCGAATATAGGTCAATT
>JAAGZL010000519.1 GCA_024206335.1 Gammaproteobacteria bacterium | reverse complement strand
TCCTTTAACTTGAGTGATGAAAGTGTGGTACTTCCATCTTCTCAGAATTGGAGCAGGATGCTCTACATTTTGAATGATTATTAACTCAGATTGAATCTGCTATTTAGGGCTATTTTTACCCACTAATTTTCCTGAAGAGCCTTTTGATTAGACATCCCATTTTCGCACTGGCAATCATCTTGAGCGGGATTGCATTGACGCGTTTTCGTGTGAGTGGGTAACTATTCCAATATGCGCTCCAGCTCCTGTTTCATATAAGTCGCGTTTCTCTCAGACTTAAACTCTCCTCCGATATCTATGCGTCTACCCCTTTTAGTGAGCAACCGTAATCCGAAACGTTGATCTATTTTACTATTGCCGGACGTGCTGCTAGATGAGCGATAGATGTCAATACTGCGAACATCTTGAGAGGACAATTGGTGATGCTTTACCAAATAGTTAAACCAAAAAACCTGTACGTCGCAACTATTTGCTGATATTGCAATTTTGCTATTTCTACCCCAGACCCACATAGCCAACGTAAAGAATAGACAGCCTACCAGCGCAAAAATATATCCGAAGATTTGTGTGTTGAGCCAGCCAATGCCAATACCCACGATGATAAATGCTCCACTTATACCAACCAATACCACTGCTGAACTATGTCTAGGCATTTCCATGTTTATCGTTTCACCATTTCTGGATAGCGAGAGACGTTTCTCGACTTCATGCCTTTCTGACGTCTTTAATGGTGTTTGTTCCAGTTCCTCAGTGACGCTCTTGCTATCAACTGTGATGAACACCGGCAGCTCGTACTCGCGCTCAAAATCAATACCTTGCATATCACCTTTAACTGATAGCACCCATTTGTGGTATGAGCTGTCTGGTTCACTCGATGGGGGCAACCCAGCGGGCACGTTAAACTGAAACTTTATACGAGTTCCATGAATATCATTTTTAAGGTCTACGCTTTGTTGCTCCGACCATACCTCACCGCTATGCGAGCGGGTTTTACTGCCATTGCGTGTAGTCCAGTGTTTAATGCACTTCAGGGTCAAGAGATAGTGATCTCCAGTATTCAATTGGGTTGGTACTAAAATTTGCCCACCCACTTGACCACCAATAACACCGGGATAAGGATCAAGCCGTAAGGGAACATGTCCAAATCGTCGCCACTCACGTTGTAAGCGTATGGCGCGCTTAAAGACAAGTAGCGGTATGATTGGTAATAGCACTGCTATTGCCGTGGCTACTGGATGCTGGCCAAACATGGCTAAGGTGAATGTACCGAAAAAAAGCACGCTTAACACTACGAGAAACCATGCGAGCCTGGTGCTACCCTGAGCTTGAGAATTTATATTCGACGAAGCCCAGGCACTACGGGTGGTCCAGGGTTTTTCAGGGTCGGCACCAGCGATAGCGGCATCATCAGATCCCGTAACAAATGTATATCCGATAATACCGCCGCCAATTATGATAAAGATGCCAGTAAAGAGTGTCATCAGAATCAACAAGCGCCAGTTTAGTTTACGACTATATACAGACTCGGATGGATTATCCGGGTCATACCAAACGACAATATGGCCATTTCGCTGTTGGGCGCTTTTTATACGCTTGAGTAGCTGCTCATGGTCGTCGCGGTCGCTACTGCTACCTGTATTAATGGATGGGCGATCACCTTCATATGATGTTCCATCCACCTGGTAACGGTACTGTGCGACAACCTTATACATTGTTGTATAGCTGCCATTGTCGTTGCGTGACTGGTGGCTGGTAATCTTGGCCCTGAGCAACTCGGCATCAACGCTGTGCCAGGTTTGCATATGATAAACATCTAATAATTGGCTGCCTACAAACAGGCTGAAAAATAGAGCACCACTAGCAAAAAAAACGCCTCCAAATAGGTACCCACCAAGGTTGGTTTTTCTTTTCATATAGCTCCCTATAGAAATTGTGATTCATGTGCTGACTTTGTTTTAGGTCAATCATCAAAAGCCTGGCAGCAGTATTGGCTTGATACGGGTATCGGGACAGTCTGGAAAACCAAAATCTACAAGCCACTATATTTTCTATAGCTACTTTCAACATTCAGTAGTTACTGGTTTTGTAAACTTCCTGTAAACCCCGCACCATAGTTTTTACTTCGGCATGTCTAAACTGGAACCAGATTCCGGCGTAGTCTAAGCCCTCACCTTTACCTTTTGAGGAGCTAACCATGTCAAGAGCACGTAGCTACAAACCTTTAGTAATAAGTCTTTTTGCGATGCTGGTAACATCGGCAGTACAGCCAGCACTGGCAACCCAGCAGGTTGCAATTCCGAAGATTCAAATGGCGATTATTCTGGATACTAGCAATAGTATGGATGGATTAATAGATCAGACACGTAATCAATTGTGGCAAGTGATCAATGAGTTTTCCGCTGCCCGCCAGCAGGGTATGACGCCAGTTCTGGAAATAGCATTGTACGAGTACGGTAACGACAGCAACTCCATACGTGCGGGCTATGTTCGCAAGTTAAGCGGTTTCACCAGCGAACTCGATGCTGTCTCTGAGGGTTTGTTTTCTCTGACTACCAACGGTGGCTCAGAATTCAGTGGCTTCGCTATCCAGACTGCGGTGAATAACCTGCAGTGGAGTCAGTCCGACAGTGATATCAAAACAATTTTCATTGCCGGCAACGAAGCCTTCACGCAGGGGCCAGTCGACTATCGCAAAGCGATAAATCTTGCAGGACATCATGGCATCACGATTAATACCATCCATGCCGGCAACCATCAGGAAGGCATAAATCATAGCTGGCAGGCAGGTGCCATACTCGCCGGTGGTGATTATATGAGCATCGATACAGACCAGCAGGTAGTTCATATTGTTGCACCGCAGGACAAGCAAATCGTTGAACTTAATGCCAGACTAAATGAAACCTACGTCCCCTACGGCGACCAGGGTAAGAAAAAAATCCAGCGACAGGTACAACAGGATGCATATAGCAGTGGTATTTCGGCAGGGTTGCTGGCAAAACGGGCAGAATCAAAAACCTCATCCTTTTATCGCAATTCGAAATGGGATCTGGTCGATGCCATTGAAGAAGGTGAGGTTGACGCAAAGACGTTGGCGCAACTTGAAGATGCTGCTCTACCAGCACCCATGAAAGGCCTGTCATCAAAACAAAAACTGATATACGTGAAACAAAAGGCAGCAGAACGCGAAACCATAAAACAACAAATAGCCGAACTCAGCCACTCAAGAAGTGCATATGTTGCCGAGAAAAAACTCGAACAGGCTGCCGCCGCACCCAGCGTGGGTGACGCATTGAGTCAGGCGGTTAAAAAACAGGCCGGGCGGAAGGGTTTTGTTTTTGAATAGCAATCTGGCAATTTTAGATTATAGCTCTGTGGGTAGCCTTTTTTTAACAGCTCAAAAAACAATGAGTGGTTTAAGGCAATTCCGCCCATACAGTTAGGGGAGGTCTAACTTTTCACTAAACAAAAATCCTCCCGGGTTACTATATTCACGGCCTGGAAAAATAGCTAAACTCGTGCTGGAACAACTGAAACACTGCAGGGAGAGAGTGAGTCAAAGCGGGTTAAATCGCCAAAATGGTAATGAAATAGTCATTCAACCCTATAATCGGCACAGCAAAAGCAGATCATCAATATGAATAAGATTGCAATCATAACTGGGTCAAGTAAGGGCATCGGTGCTGCAACTGCGATCCGCCTTGCATCGGAAGGCTACGATATATGTGTTAATTATTTGTCCAATGATGTTGCGGCTAAGGATGTTGTTGAAACAGTTAAAACTTATGACGTAAATGCCATATCGGTCAAAGCAGATATATCGTCTGAAAAAGAAGTGGAGATGCTTTTTCAAGCGGTTGATCAAAAACTGGGGACGCCCTTTGCCCTAGTAAATAATGCAGGGATACTTTTCAAGCAGAGTCGAGTCGTTGAAATGACCGCCGAAAGAATTAACAGGGTACTAATGACCAATGTGACAGGTTGTTTCCTATGCTGTAAAGAAGCGATCACCCGCATGTCTACCAAAAATGGTGGTCACGGAGGTGTCATTGTTAATGTTTCTTCTGCCGCATCAAGAATCGGGTCTAGTGGCGAATATGTTGATTATGCGGCATCAAAAGGAGCAGTAGATACATTAACTCTTGGCTTGGCATCTGAGGTTGCAGAAGAAGGTATTCGCGTAAATTGCGTTCGCCCGGGGTTTATCTACACAGATATGCATAAATCGGGTGGAGAACCAAATCGAGTAGATCGGTTAAAGGAATTTTTACCTATAAAACGAGGCGGTCAGCCCGAGGAGGTGGCAGCGGCAATATCATGGCTTGTTTCAAGTGAGTCAAGCTACACAACCGGCTCTTTCATTGAAGTGTCGGGTGGCCGGTAAGTGTCTAACCATGTGTGCTTACAAATAGGCATATTTCTCGTCAGTTCAGCCAGACGCTAATGACAGTAATCATGACGTTATAGCGTTGTAGTGCTATACTTTATATCAGGAGGTGCTTGATATGAGTGATTTATCAAAAAGATCAACGGTTTACTTTGAGCCAGATATTCATCACGCATTGCGGATAAAAGCAGCAAATTCACACCTGTCAGTTTCAGAGGTTGTAAACGAGGCTGTCAGAATTGCGCTACGAGAAGATCAAGAAGACCTGAGCGTCTTTGAAGAGCGCGCAAATGAGCCTAACCTGAGCTACGAGGAATTACTAAAAAATCTCAAGTCCCATGGCAAGCTATAGAATCTCATTTAAGAAATCTGTAGCAAAAGATTTACGCGACATTCCAAATAAAGATGTAAAAAGAATTATCGAGCGCATAGATTGCTTGTCTAAGAATCCAAGAGCAGAGGGTTGCATAAGGCTTTCTGGTCAAGAACGCTACAGAGTGAGGCAGGGAGTTTACCGGATAGTTTATGAAATTCAGGATGAAGAGCTCGTTGTGTTGGTTGTTAAAGTTGCTCACCGCGCACAGGTTTACAAAAGTAGTTAACAAGAATATTAAGCCACTCACTGCGTGCATGTGGACGCGCTACTGCGCACGGCAACCACCTCGACCCCTTTTTACTAAACAAAAAACCCTTCGGTCTGTTCAAACATGCTGCCTTACACATGAGATAACACGCCGGGGTGGTTATTAACGGCTAGTTTTAGTAAAGACATGGTTTTCGCATTCATGCGCTTTCTCCATAAATCGTATCGCGATTGGCGCCGCCGGGAGCAACCATCGGGTACACTATTTTGGTCTTTGTTAGCAAGATATTAATTTCAAGAGAGTTCGACGAACCCCACCTGCTTCTCTGGCTTTTAGACCTGCCATGGCCCATGGTCATCAGGTGGAATTCGTCAGAAACCGACGGGTGACATTTGGTTAATTGACAGGCTGAATCGAGTACTCAGAGATTCTAAGACCAAGACTGGGATCCAGATCGATACTGATACTAACATCACCAGTACCATCGACTTTAAGTACATGCAAATCGTCGCCCGCAGAGGAAGTCAAATCCCCCACACTTTTGTAGGTCACAAAGCTAGTATCATTTGACAATTCAAAAGTTGCTGCAGTGTCGTTGAAACAAAAAGTATTTTCGCAGTAAAAGGCGTGAGTTGCGCCACTATTAGCAATGACAAAAGGGGACTGCCCATTTTTATCAACTTTGAGAATATCACCGAACACCGCGCTGATACCGGTGTTTCTTTGCAGGTAAATATTATTCCCACCCCATTGCGCGTCATGCAGCACAAATGCGGATGCTGCAGATGTGCTGGTAGCCAGATCAACTAAGCCGCTTCCATCTGGAGAGATAGATAATATTTTAGAGAGTCTATTTACAAGGATTCGCGTTGAGTCTTGCGACCAGGAAATGTCGGATTGATCAAGCGCGCTAAAGTTTACAATCGTACTAATATTGATCGCTGAATTGGTGTTCGGATCATAAACGTATATTCCACCGCCGCTAAAGCTGTTTTGCTCATCGAACTCAAATGTTATTTTCTGTGCATCGGGTGAAAAGCTGAAATTCTGTGGTGTACCCAGTGTATTGCCAGCATAGGTAAACTGAGCGTTAATGACACTGCCAGCGGCAGCGTAAATTCCAATGCTGAAGTCCTTAAATTGGGTAGAACTAGCGAACTGTGTAGCAACCAGATTCTCCGTGTCTGGAATAAATTCAAATGCGTGTATATTTGAAATATTAACAACGCTGCTGCCATCAAATGAATACACTGATACGCCGCCAAATTGTAAACCGACAGCGAAGTGTTGCTCACTGGACGACCATTCGTAATCCTGGGTATTGGCAAAGGTAAAGGTATCCATTTTGGTATTAGTTGAATTGGATAGCTTGAAGATATACAGGTCAACATCAGCGTTGCCGATTAAATCATGAATGTAATCAATATAGCTGCCCAGCGGTGACCACCTGACACTGGTAACTGTTTCTCCAGCCGCCAAATTGACATTCACCTGATTCGATGTGGAACCACTGCTGGTAGCTACATGCCAGTTAAATTGATCGTTCACTGAATCATCTGCCCGATACAATACATGACTGCTTGCAGGCGACCACAAGAATTCCTCGACATTGCCCCCGCCAACCAGAGTTGTATTGACCTTTTCCAGGTTTTGTCCATCGCTATCCACAACGTACAGTTCGACTTTACCGAAGTCATCCTGATTGGCTCGATATGCGATTTTTGTGCCATCGGGTGACCACTGGTAATCAATCACATCACCGCCAGACGGCAGAATACCGTTCAGTTTTACTCTTGAATTTGAATCAGGGTCAACAGAATAAAGCTCATCAACCGTATCTATATCCACATCCCCAAGATAAGCCATTCTGCCGTTCGCGGTTGGTGCCCAGCTATAGGCCGATATTTCACCGCCACTGGGGATATTGGGGTGTAAATCCTGATGATCGGTGCCATTGCCCCTGACGATATAAATCCTGTCATTATTGGTTGTAGAGTCATCGACCGTATAGGCCACAAATGTCACTATCCCGTTTGACGCAACCGTACTCACTGTCACAGTACGCGTAAGCTGTACCGCCGCATTACCTACCGAATCACTGACATTGTAGGTAATGGTGTAGCTGCCCACAGTCGCTGTATCGACCGTATCGCCGCCGATGGTGATATTGGCACTGATGTTGCCATCGACATTGTCCTCGGCTGTCGCGCCAGCATCCGTATAAACCGTACCCACGGTTATATTTTCGGTCGCGTTGCCGTTGAGTGTGATCACTGGGGCAGTCGTATCGGTTGAGCCGTTACCCCCACTTCCACCTCCGCCACAAGCCGTCAAAGCTATAGCTATTAAGACAGTACTTACCAGGGTGGATGTTATGTTGTATTTAGCCATTTTATTCTTTGCCCTTTCAGGTTGAAATTATGTTGAATATAGTAGTGATGAGTGGCGTAGTATTGAGTGCTACCCAACCGACTTCAATAATGACAACCTTGTTGCTTTGTACGACGAAGCATGCCTACAATTAAACTAAAGAAAATTAGGCATTGCTGTCCCGTTAACTTAATTTTATTTTGGTGTAGCTGGCGAAATACCGGGGAGACAGAGTGATTGGTGTTTTGGGGACATGAATATCAATAGCACTCCCCCGTCATTCCGGCGCAGGCCGGAACCCAGTGGTTTCAACGACTTACTGGATACCGGATCAAGTCCGGTATGACGGAACCGAGTTAACGGGACAGCAGTGA
>JAAGZL010000518.1 GCA_024206335.1 Gammaproteobacteria bacterium | reverse complement strand
GTTCCGGGAGATAGCCGTTACGAACCACAATGGCCTTGCCGTCTTCGGTCTGATGCGCTGAATATTGGCTCATAAATCCCTGAAGCTCGACCTCTATCGCCTGCTTAATCAATTGCCGGGCCCCGGTTATCAGTAGCTCGATCACTGGGTCTGTCAGTGTGTCTCGACCTTTCAGTTCAACAACGGTATTCTTCTTCACAGTGGCGTATCCTTTTGGTTGTTTTCATTGTTTCGCAACAACAAATCAACCAGATACGCCGCTTTTCTTCAACCCCTCCAACACCAGACTCAGTTATAACTCCCCTGCCAATCAGGACTTGCTTAAATATGTGTAGACGTATGCCCCACGCCCCAGCCGCGGATGACAAGTCATGACCAGACAGGTGACATTGGAGGGCGATGACAGAGCACACTTCCTTGTGCCGAACCGCAAATCGAGTTTGCCGTCTCCGCTATCGCTATCCAAATACACCGGTCTGACCAGAGCATTGCCATGCAAAGCAACTGGTGCGCTGTGGACTGAAGATTCAGTAACAAACTGCGTTACCGGCCCTTCAGCCACGGGGACACCGTCCTGGTGTGATGTTACCTACATCCAAAGGGTGGATTTGAACCACAGGCTTGCGCCTTTTCCAAGCCAGCTTAATAGACTGGTGCAGAAGAACGGGAATCGAACCCGCGACAGGCTGAATTGATCAGCTGCTCTACCCACTGAGCTATCTTCGCTGGGGTTGAAAAGCCCACTGTCGTTCTGTACACACCGGGCAATCCCCTTACTGGGTTAGCTTGGGTGCGCAGGACAGGCATACAGAACCTGAACCGCTGAACG
>JAAGZL010000517.1 GCA_024206335.1 Gammaproteobacteria bacterium | reverse complement strand
GCGCCCGGGCTGTTTCACGCACCTTTCCCTGCAGGAATGACTGCAACGCCAGAAACGCCTCGCCTTTCTTCTGGTACTCCATCAGCGTTTGCGGTTCTTTAGAGCCTGCAACTATCCGGCTCGATAGTTCGGCAACTTCTTCACCCCATGAGCCAAGCATCTTCCGGCCCGCAAGCAGCTGCACGTCAGTTCGGTTCCACCCCACCGACTTATCCGGCAGCGCCACGCGCGCGCCCGGCCTGGGCGCCCGGTCCCACCTGGCCCACCGCATCACCGGCCGGCAGAGCAGCAAGCCGCCGGTCTCGGTTCGCCGCAGCCCCTTGATGGTGCCGCTCAATGTTGATATTCCGCGCACCGGTGATCTTTTCGGTCGGAACTTCTGTTTTCATGGCCTCGTCGAATAGTTTCGCAGGGCCGTCTGGTTCGACGTGTAAGCCCGTTTCTGGTATTTCTGGTGGTGTCGGGCCGATCGGTGCCAGTTCGTCCTCTGTGCCTGTCATAGTGTGGCCCTGTTCGGCCTCTATATCACCAAGCATGGCGTCAAT
>JAAGZL010000516.1 GCA_024206335.1 Gammaproteobacteria bacterium | reverse complement strand
TGTTGGATGGTAAGAGAATGGGAGTCCACACAACTTCCACATGGAACCCTGGATCTCCAAAACCATCCAACATGAACAGGCCTCAAACAGCATATAGCAGCCCTTTTTATTGGACAACACATGCTGGATACAAGGTCACCTAGATCTACTAGCAGTGACATACTTGTAGTAGGAGCACTAATACTTTTGCAAATGCTATAGGAGTTCACAGCATATGGGATTACACGACGGATGGTAAGAGATGGGAGTTCAACAACTTCTACATGGAACCCTGGATCTCCAAAACCCATCCAACGTGAATATGGTCCAAACAGTTTAGCAGCTCTTTTTATTGGACAACACATACAAACACCTGCTGGATACAAGGTAACACCTGGAGATACTTTGCAGCGACGTACTTGTTGTAGGAGCACAAATAATTTTCAAATGCTACAGGAGTTCACAGCATATGGGATTACACGACGGATGGTAAGAGAATGGGAGTCCACACAACTTCCACATGGAACCCTGGATCTCCAAAACCCATCCAACACTGAATATGGTCCAAACAGTTTAGCAGCTCTTTTTGTTAGACAACACATGCAACACATGCTGGATACAAGGTAACTTACTCCTAACAGCAGGAGCACTAATACTTTTCCAAAAGCAATAGGAGTTCACAGCATATCTGGAGCTGCATGTTGGATGGTAAGAGAATGGGAGTCCACACAACTTCCACATGGAACCCTGGATCTCCAAAACCCATCCAACATGAACATGCCTCAAACAGTATATAGCAGCTCTTTTTATTGGACAACACATGCTGGATACAAGGTCACCTAGAT
>JAAGZL010000515.1 GCA_024206335.1 Gammaproteobacteria bacterium | reverse complement strand
TACGGTGAAGGCCTTGGCCTTTTTATTATTAAAGCGACCTTTTCCTGACCGAAACTGATGATATTTTTTGATGATATCGGGGATATCGTTTTCTTCTTTAGGCTCTCTTTTATCATCCAGACTAAAACCATCGGCCTGCATATCATAAAACCAAACCTTATCGGTGCCGCCGGAATCGGTGCGGGTAAAGATAAGTATTGCGGTTGATACCCCTGCGTAAGGTTTGAATACCCCAGACGGCATCGAAATTACGGCATTAAGCTGCTGCTCTTCCACCAGGGTTTCTCTGAGCTGACGGTGGGCCTTGGAGGAACCGAACAGCACCCCATCCGGCACGATGCAGGCGCAGCGACCACCGGGTTTGAGCTGTTTGAGAAACAGACTGATAAAGAGCAGCTCGGTCTTTTTGGTCTTGGTGACTTGCAGAAGATCCTTGGCCGTTCCTTCGTAATCCAGCGAGCCTTTGAACGGTGGATTGGCCAGGATCAGGGTGTAGGCATCACGCTTGTCGGCGTGGTCCTCACTCAAGGAGTCACGGTTCTCGATCTGTGGGTTGTCAATACCGTGTAGGGTCATGTTCATGGCGCCAATACGCAGCATGGAGGAGTCGAAGTCGGAACCATGGAACATCTCATTATGGAAATGATCCTTCTGCTTAGTGCTACGCAACATCGATTTATGATGCTTTTCGATATACTCCGCCGCCGCGACAAGATAGCCACAGGTACCGCAGGCAGGGTCACAAATGAAATCTTTGGGTTTTGGGGCAGTGAGTTCCACCATCATCTTGATGATGTGACGTGGAGTGCGGAACTGACCATTCTGCCCGGCGGTGGCAATCTTGGAGAGCATGTATTCGTAGAGGTCGCCCTTGGTATCCCGGTCTTCCATGGGTATGGCGTCGATCATATTCACCACCTTATCCAGCAGGGCCGGATTAGGGATGATAAAGACCGCATCCTGCATGAATTTGGTGTAGGAGCTGCCAGCGCGTCCATTCAGGGCCTTGATGAAGGGGAACACCTCATCACGAAAGGTGATGAATTTATCCTCCGGGTCTGCATCTTTGAAACGTGACCAGCGCAGATGTTGTTGGCCCTTTTCAAATATTGGATCTTTGATCTTTCCACCCAGCAGACTGACCTGGGCCTCTTTCGCGGTATGCAGCTCATCCAGCCGTTTGGCAAACAGTAGGTAGGTAATCTGTTCAATCACCGAGAGCGGATTGGAAACACCTCCAGACCGGAAGGTATTCCAAAGCTGGTCGACTCTGTTTTTTATTTCACCGGTGATCATTGCCTGTCGTTTATCCCCATCGTTTACACGCATGGGATTTATACCCTATATG
>JAAGZL010000514.1 GCA_024206335.1 Gammaproteobacteria bacterium | reverse complement strand
TGTTACCGCCGGAGCAAACCCGCAGATATATGCCGCAGAATACCCTGGTGACCTTTGGGGTTATGATTGACAGACTCATCACCAGAATGATAACGATGGATGTAGAGGCATCAAGGAGCTTCCCTCGCAAGCTCGTTGTTGACCACCGCTTTGCCACGCTTATTCACCCATTACCCACACTGCACCGTGACAGGGGATTGCTGGAATAAAGCGCCTGCGGCACAACAACAGGATTTATATATAAATACCGGCCAACATAATTGTCGCCAAACCGGCCAAAGTAATTGACGCGGGACAGCTAACATCGCCTCCACCCCAATTGCCAACCTAAAATTCAACGGCAGCGAACTGGAAGCCTTCAACCTGAATGGGGTTAATACCCTCCAGAAGGTAACCAGATACAACGCCAATGGCGAGGCAGAGACCAGCACTGAGGTAAACTGGTGGTTGGTCGGTGGTGGAGTACTGGTAGGCGGCTATATCCTTTACAAGATCACCGATGGTAACGGTGGTGATGATGATGATCCACCTGGGCATAGCGGCGGTGGTGCTTTCTGACAGTTTGTTATAACCGCGAATAGGACGCAATATGAAACGGGGACTTCGGTCCCCGTTTTTTGTGGGTTACAGATCTCAGCTTGATGAGCGGTCCTGGTGTAACCCATCTTCTCAACAGAGTGTGTAGCCTTTACTATTGACATTAAGTAAAGAAACGCATATCTTTACTTTAACGGTTTATGTAAAGAGGTGCGTTATGCCAAAAGTCAGTGCCAAAAGACAGATCACATTGCCTGTTAGTCAATGTGTCGCCCTTGGGATAGAGCCAGGGGACGAGGTGGAAAGTTTTGTTGCAGATAGACAGATCACCATAGTGAAGAAGATCAAGGGAGCCGCCAAGGGGATCTTGAAAAGGGTTCAGGCTGATTCTTCTATGACAGATGAAGCATCATTGCAAAGTGCTTTGAAGTGATAGCGATAGATACCAATGTGCTGTTGCGCTATCTGTTGGAGGATGACGCTGAACAATCTGCAAAAGCTGTAAAATTAATATCTGGGAAGCAGAAGGTATTGGTTACAGACGTGGTGCTTGTTGAAGCCATGTGGACCCTAAGAGGGAAAAAATACCAGTTAAACAAGGCAGAGCTGGCGGCTGTTATTCAAGCCCTGTTCCAAGAGCCAAATATCCGCTTTGAGGATGGGCAGGTCGTGTGGATGGCGCTCAACGACTATCGGAAAGCAAAGCCGGTGAAGGGTAAAGAGGCGGATTTTGCGGATGCCTTGATCGTCAATAAGGCCAAGCATACAGCAAATAGGCTTGAGGAGAGATTTTGGGGGGCGTATACCTTTGACCTTGCCGCTCAGACCTTGCCTGGGACCAAGGCCCCAAAATGAAAGGATTATCTTGCCTAGATGAATCAAAATAACGGAGTTATCTAATGACCAAGGGGTCAGTGTTGTTGAAATAAAAAAGGAGTTATGATTTCAAGTACACTGACCCCTTGGTCCCGTGGCCGCCTTCTTCGTAGAAGGCGATGCCCCAGCCGTCTTTGCGCGGTCCTGTCCGACCACCCCGTTTCATCAATCCTGAAAAGCTGAAACAAATGTCCGTTGGAACATTTGCGCTCATACCAAGTAACTCACACATGGGCAGACTTTAGCCTTTGCTCACGTACACGGGGTCTGACGTGGTCAAGCTTTTTGATACACCCCAGTTAAGCGGCATTTCTCATTTCCAGTAATTGTCTCTCATAGTTGTTTGGGCTGACATATCCCAGTGCCGAATGTAATCGGTGTGGGTTATACCAGATGGATATGTAATGC
>JAAGZL010000513.1 GCA_024206335.1 Gammaproteobacteria bacterium | reverse complement strand
TGGATTAAGGCTGGAAAACCCCTGCTGCGCCTTACATATGTGTGCTTATCCTGATCGTTTGTGATACCCACAACATGATTATTTGAATCAACCCGGCGGTATGCATCATGCCACTCTTTTTGACATGGTAGGTGCAGCCAGTTTCCCCTTGGCTGCGAGGAGACTGGCTGTGGATAAGCAGGGTTTTTACCGCTAATTCTACTGAAACGCCCATTTTTCAGGGTGATTTCCCTCAAGTTTCTCATCTACCTGCCGCATATACTCATTGTTAGAGCCGGTAGTCTCTGGAAGGAACTCTGCTTGTGAGGATGCGATATTGCCCTCACTTCTGTAGAAAGTGGCTTTTAAATCAGGAAAAACAAATGTCCTCAAGCACAGCAAATAGTAACAACATACTTGTCCGGATTCTTACCTATCTGGGCATAGGGAAAAGTGTTGTAGGTATTTTGATTCGTAAGGATTTTGCAGCAACTGCTGCCCTGGCCTGTGTGGCGCTGCTCTCGTTTTATCAGATTCAACAGAACTCACAGACGGTTGATGAAACCTTCGTGCAGACCCAGGCTGCTACGGCAAAGATGTTGCAACAGAGTGGTAAGGATTATCAGCAACTTCTAGAAGGTGGCATGCGGCGAAGTGAAGAGACAATTCTGGCGATCACCAAAGAGTTGACCCAGCTTCTAGAGGATCAGCGTAAGACTTCCAGCTCTGTTCTGGGCGAGGTTAATAGTACGCTTACCGGGGTTTTGGATACGATTCAAACCAAGAAAGATGCGTGGAACACGATAGAGAAGTCACAGCTGAGTGTGATCTCCCGCATATTTAAGGAACTGCTACACCTGCAACAGATGAGCCTGCAGGGGGGCAATGTTCCCCGCAATACCATCCGGATTGAAATTGAGAAGATCGTGCAGCCAGGAAATAAGGCAATTCAGGCCCTGCAGAGTGGAGGGCTGTCAGATGCAGAGAAAAAACTATTGGCGGCATATCTGGCAGATCGTGATGTGATGTCCGGTTATATCGAAGAGTTTCTGGTCATGAGGGAGTCGGTAGGCAATCAGAGTAACAAGGATGACGTCGAAGATGCCATCTTTGATCTGTTTGATCAATTGGAGGTGATTCAGGAGCAGCAAGAGACTTTGGTACTTCAAGTGGTCAAGGCCCATGAGTTGACCAGAGACAGTGGCAGTGCAGCAATCGAACGGCAGAAGAGTCATGGCATTGCAGCATTGGCAAAGAGTGAGGAAGAGGGTGAGGCGAAATTGAAGAGCGCCAGCCAGCGGCAGTTCGAATCACTCAAGGCGTTACAACAGCAACAGGTAAAGGACATCGCCAATCAGGTTGCTGTGCGTAAATCCACCATGCAACAGTTAAAGCTGGAGCAACAGGGGGCACTGGAGGCCTTGAGAGATGTTGCTGGTGATCGATTGTTGGTGCTCATTGGGGCAGTTATCACGATTTTGCTCATCTCCTACCTGTTTTCACTATTTGCCATCATGAGCTTCAGAAAGAGTGTTGGTGTTATGGATGAATCATTGCGACATCTGGGGAAGGGAGGAGATTTGACCCAAAAGGTTCCCCTGTCTGGTTTTGCAGAGCTCGATAGATTGGTAGAGGCAAATCAGGCCGCTACTGACAACGAACTGCTACCCCTGCTCCGGAACGTAGACCGTGCCGCCCAAGAGTTGTCTGAGGTGGTGAATGCCCTGGATAAAAACTCACTAACCCTGGATTCAGCCAAATCCCAGTTGAGTGAAAATGTGCTCCATGTTGCCTCTGCAATTGAGCAGATATCCCGTGAGAGTCACAGTGTTGCTGAGAGCATAGAGGATACCTCCAGCGCCGCCACCGAAGGTGCAAGGATTGGCAGTGAGGCTCATGGGGTGATGGGTGGGGCCACCGATGTAATTCAGGGACTCGAACAGCAATTGAATGACGCTTCAACAGTGATTTTGAAATTTGGCGAACTAAGTGAACGCATCCATTTGACCCTGGGACAGATCGGTGGAATCGCGGATCAGACCAACCTGCTGGCCCTGAACGCGGCCATTGAAGCGGCCCGTGCAGGAGAAGCGGGACGAGGGTTTGCCGTGGTGGCCGATGAAGTACGCAGTCTGGCTGAGCAATCTCGACTTTTCACCCAGGAGATTAGTGATCTGATGCATGAGCTGATACAGGGAAGTGAGCAGGCAACGTCTCTGATAAATACCGACAGTAACAGCACCGTGGTTAAGGTATTGGAGAGTAGCCGGCAGGCCAGTGAACAGCTTACACAGATGGTTGATACCCAGGAGAAGATTGTAAACCAGATCAACAGCAGCGCCAGCAGTGCCAGAAAACAGGGCGAGCTGGCAAGTGAAACCCTTCAGGAAACCGAGATCATGAAACAATCTACCCTGCAGATGGAATCCGGGGTCGAACAGGCCCGACAGACCGCGCAGGAAGTTAAGGGGATGGTTGATCAGCTTGGGGTATTGCTGAATAAGTACCGTTTTTACTAACCTGAAGAGGGCAGAATCCATCTGGTGCGGTTGATATTCAGGTAGCTATCTTCTGGACATGGGTGACCACGAATGATTAAAAAAGGGCCATTACGGCCCTTTTTATTTTCAGAGTATTTGGACCGTCAATCGAAGCTTTGGGTGAGGATTGCCAACCGGTCAAGACGGTTGCGCGCCTCGCCGCTGGCGATGGCGGCATCCGCCTTTTCCACCCCTGCGGCCAGGGTGTCGGCGAGACCGGCGGTATAGATAGCGGCGCCGGCGTTGAGTTGCACGATATCCCGGGCTGGGCCCTCCTGGTTATCCAGTACCGAGCGGATGATGTTCAGGCTGTCGGCGGCATCGGCTGCCTTGATGGTATCGATGGGGGTGCGTCTTATGCCAAACTCTTCGGGTTGGATGCTGAAACGCCGCACCACTCCATCTTTGAGTTCGGCCACTTCCGTTCTATCACCGATACTTATCTCGTCCAGACCGTCCCTGGAGTGCACCACCATTACGTGGCGACTTCCCAGTTTTTGCAGTACGTTGGCCAGGGGGTCCAGCAGATCTTCTGCGAATACGCCCAGTAGCTGGTTAGGTACCCTGGCCGGGTTGGTGAGTGGGCCCAGGATATTAAAGATGGTGCGAACCCCCATCTCCTTGCGTGGGCCAATGGCGTGTTTCATGGCGCTGTGGTGTCCGGGGGCGAACATAAAACCAACTCCCACCTCACGTACACACTGTTCCACCTGTTCCGGGGTGAGGTCCAGGCGGATTCCGGCCGCCTCCAGGGCGTCGGCGGCACCCGATTTGCTGGATACGGAGCGGTTGCCGTGTTTGGCAACATTGCATCCGGCAGCCGCGGCTACAAACATGCAGGCAGTGGATACATTGAAGGTGCCGGAGGAGTCTCCGCCGGTGCCTACGATGTCTACGGTGTGGTCCAGGCCGCTGACATCTACGCCGCTGGCCAGCTCCCGCATTACGCTGGCGGCAGCTGCGATCTCGGGGATGCTCTCGCCCTTCATGCGTAACCCGACTAGAAAACCGCCGATCTGGGATGGGGTGGCGCCGCCGGTCATGATTGAGCGCATCACCTCAATCATCTCCGCGCTGCTTAGATCATGGCGTTCTATCACTCGCTGGATGGCTTGTTGTATCTCCATAATCTCCTCTCTCTTTTTTTTCAGGGGTCTACCCTGTGGCTATTTGCCTTGGATAAAGTTCTGTAACAGGTCGTGACCATGCCGGGTCAGTATGGATTCAGGGTGAAACTGTACCCCCTGCAGGTCCATCTCCCGATGCCTTATTCCCATGATCTCATCCATGGATCCGTCCTCATTGCAGGTCCATGCGGTGATCTCCAGGCACTCCGGCAGGCTGGCCTGCTCGACTACCAGGGAGTGATAACGGGTGGCCTCGAACGGGTTGGTCAGGCCGCTGAATACACCCAGGTCGGCATGGTATATCGGGGAGGTTTTACCGTGCATCACTTGGCGGGCGTGTATGATCTTGCCACCAAAGGCCTGACCCAGGGACTGGTGCCCCAGGCATACCCCCAGGATGGGGATCTTACCGGCAAAGGCCTTGATCGCCTCCACTGAAATTCCGGCCTGGTCTGGGGTGCAGGGTCCGGGGGATATGACCATGTGGTCCGGGTTCAGGGTCTCTATCTCTGCCAGCTGGATCTCATCATTGCGGTATACCCTTACGTCTTCGCCTAACTCGCCCAGGTACTGCACCAGGTTGTAGGTGAAGGAGTCGTAGTTATCTATCATCAGCAGCATCTCAAGCCTCCTCGCCCTGGGTTACATCCAATCCCGCTTCGGCGAGTGCCACGGCGCGAAATACCGCTCGGCCTTTGTTCATGGTTTCCTTCCACTCTAGTCTGGGAATGGAGTCTGCAACCACACCGGCACCGGCCTGGATATGCAGGGTGTTGTCCTTGATTACGGCGGTGCGGATGGCGATGGCAGTATCCATATTGCCGTTCCAGGAAATGTAGCCCACGGCGCCGGAGTAGACCCCGCGCTTTACCGGCTCCAGTTCGTCGATGATCTCCATGGCGCGGATCTTGGGTGCCCCGCTCACGGTGCCGGCTGGGAAGGTGGCGCGCAGTACGTCGATGGCGGTCATGCCCTTCTTCAGCTTGCCGGTGACGTTGGAGACGATGTGCATTACGTGGGAGTAACGCTCCACGATCATCTTGTCGGTAAGCTGTACGCTGCCGATCTCGGCCACGCGGCCGGCGTCATTGCGTCCCAGGTCGATCAACATCAGATGCTCGGCCAGCTCTTTGGGGTCGGCTAGTAGCTCCTGCTCCAGGGCGTGATCCTCCTCTTCGCTGTGGCCGCGACGACGGGTGCCGGCGATGGGACGTACCGTAACCTCGCCATCCTCCAGTCGGGTCAGAATCTCCGGGGATGAGCCCACCACGTGGAAATCACCCAGATTCAGGAAGTACATGTAGGGGGATGGGTTGAGTCCGCGCAGGGCGCGATACAGGTTCAGTGGTGGGGCCTGGAATGGGATGGAGAGGCGTTGGGAGATGACCGCCTGCATGCAGTCGCCCTCCAGCACGTATTCCTTGATGCGGTCCACCGCCCGCTTGAAATTCTCTTCAGTGAAACCGGAGATAAAGTCGCTCTCTTCGATCTGGCGTGCGGCACCGGTTACCGGACGTGGGGCCCGTCCCTGCATCTTCTGGATCAACTGTTCGATCCGTGCCTGGGCCGACTCCAGGGTGCCGCCCTGGGTAGGGTCGGCATGTACTATTACAAACATGGAGCCGCGCAGGTTATCAAACACCACCACCTCATCGGATACCATGAGCATGATGTCCGGGTTGCCGATGGTATCCGGATTGGGGCAGTTGGCCAGTTTGGGCTCTATATAACGGATGGTGTCGTAGCCGAAGTAGCCCACCAGGCCACCGGTAAAGCGGGGTAGCTCTTCGTACTCCACCACCCGGTAGCGGGCCTGGAACTGTTCGATATACTCCAGCGGGTCATCCACCTCCAGCTGCTCGGCGACCTCACCATGGTGTTCGATGGTTACCTGGTGGCCATGTACCTTGAGCAGGGTGTGACAGGGCAGACCGATGATGGAGTAACGCCCCCACTTCTCGCCGCCCTGGACCGACTCAAACAGATATGAATGCGGGCCGTCGGCCAGTTTCAGATATACGCTGAGGGGGGTATCAAGATCCGCCAGGACCTCGCGCATTACCGGGATTCTATTGTGGCCCTCTGCTGCCAGGGCCGCGAACTTTTCGGGGGTCATCTCTTTCTCCACAATTTTGTTGTCGACAGGGGTGGTGCATGGTCTGGTTTCACCAGCGCCATCGTGTGCCTGTCTTCAACGATATTTTGTGGGTAGTGAGATACATCTTCTTATTCGTGGTTGCAATTGTTGGGTGTAGTAATGAAGAACGATCAAAGTTTCCTGCCTCTGGTTGTTGTTGTCAAGAAGATAAGCCCTAAAATTACCACCCATGATTCTGGTTATTGTTGACTTGGATCAAATGTTATGAGGTGCAATGTCAATTTGTTCGGTATATTGTGGTGGAGTGCGCACCCAAGATGGACCAGGCCAATTCTGTGTTTCTATCGGGTAAACTTTAACATATTAACTAGGTAGTGTAGCTGGCAAGTGTGGTTGCCATGGATTGTATCTAAGTAGGGAAATATGGGTCTTTCTGGCCTGCTTGTAACCTAAGGCGCAATACCATTTAGCAGTAAAATTAATTGGTAATGAACTGTAATTTTTGGCCAAGATTTCTGAAGATATTTATTCCCATGGCTATCTTGGTGGGAATGGTTATAGGTAGCTTCTTTTTCCAATCTTTGCGCACCGAGAGAGATACCTCCTCATTAAAGGATCAAGCGCTACTGGAGCAGGCGCGCTGGGTTGCTGCCCATCTGTTTCATCAGAAAATTACCGACTTGATGGTCCTTGCTGAAGGTGAGTCGCTCCAGCGTTATCTGCACGATGACAACAACGGGAGCTGGGCCTATTTGGCGCGTGAGTTTGAGACCTTCTCCAAGCATAAGCTCAATTATGATCAGATTCGTTTTATTGATCTAGAAGGTAATGAGACGGTTCGGGTTAATTTTAATTCCGGATCACCTGTCATTGTTCCCCGGGAGGCACTGCAGAATAAATTCCATCGCTATTACTTCTCTGAATCGATCAAGCTGGGCAAGAGAGAGATCTTTGTATCACCGCTGGATCTGAATATGGAGCAGAAGAGGGTTGAGATTCCGTTCAAGCCAATGATCCGCTTCTCCACGCCGGTGTTTGATGGTGATGGCAATAAAAGGGGGGTGCTTATAATCAACTATGCCGCCCAGGAGTTGCTGGATCATCTGCAGGAAATTGTTGGTAGTGGCGACATTACCATGCTGAATAAGGATGGCTATCTTATTCTCGGGGCCTCCGAGAAGAAGATGTGGGGCTTTATGTTTGGACGCAAGGCCTCTTTCCCGGCAGAGTACCCCATGGTTTGGAGTATGATGGCTCTGCAGCAAAATGGCAGTTTCGATCATAAAAAAAGCAGCTTTCTATTTACAACACTGAACCCGTTAGTGGATGCGCAGAGTGTGGATACAAGAGAGGGCATCAGTAATACTTTCCTTTTGCCTTCGGCGCAAGATGATAATATTTACTGGAAACTTATTTCAAGCTCCCATAGTAGAGATTCAGTGGTTTTTCATAATAAGGCGGTGTTTTACACGGCCCTCTGTATACCCCTTCTGTTGGTTGTTATTGTTATTGCCCTAAACTATGCCAAGCTATCGGTTCAGAAGTGTCGGGTTCTGTGTGAATTTGAAAAGCTGGCAAATACAGATGCCTTGACCGGTGTGGCAAATAGGCACCGATTTGTTGTAGAGAGTGAGGCAGAGTTCTCCCGGGCGAAGCGATATGGTAGGGGCTTGGCGGTTATCATGTTGGATGCGGACCACTTCAAAAAAGTAAATGATACCTTTGGTCATGCCGTTGGTGATGAGGTATTGCAGTGGTTGGCAGATATCTGTCAAGGTGCTGTCAGGGAGCAGGATTTGCTGGCTCGCTACGGGGGCGAGGAGTTTATTATATTGCTTCCTGAATCAGATTTGGATGGCGCATGCCGATTGGCTGAGAGAGTGCGTGTGCTGGTAGCCTCCTCTCCACTGCAGACCTCTGCTGGAGAAGTGGCGATCACGGTTAGTGTCGGGGTCAGCATGATATCTAGGGAAGATGACTGTTTCAGTAACCTACTTACTAGGGCGGATCATGCTATGTATGATGCCAAGCTTCAGGGTAGAAACAGAGTCTGCGTCAAAGAGGATAAATCCAGATAGATAGAATTAAAATGATGCAATGTTCCTGCGGTTGAAATGGAGCATTCTCATTTCAACTGTGTACGCATCTCGCCTATGATGCTGTCGTAATAGTGTAGGTCTGACTCCTGGCCCTTGCCAAAGATGCCGGAGCCGGCCACGAAGGTATCGGCGCCGGCGGCAGCGATCTGCGCTATGTTGTCGGCCTTTACTCCGCCATCGATCTCCAGGCGGATATCAAATCCTGATTCATCTATCCTCTGGCGCACCTGGCGAATTTTGTCCAGTGCGGCTGGGATGAAGCTCTGTCCCCCAAAGCCAGGGTTGACCGACATGATCAGCACCATATCCACCTTGTCCATTACATAGTCCAGGTGGGAGAGGGGGGTGGCTGGATTGAATACCAGACCGGATTTGCAGCCACTATTGTGGATCAGTTGCAGGCTGCGGTCTACATGCCCGCTGGCCTCCGGGTGAAAGGTGATGTAGCTGGCGCCGGCGGTGGCAAAATCTGGAATAATCCGGTCCACCGGGTCCACCATCAGGTGTACATCAATGGGTGCGGTGACACCGTGCTTACGCAGGGCCTCGCAAACCAGGGGGCCGATGGTCAGATTTGGTACATAGTGGTTGTCCATCACATCGAAGTGCACAATGTCGGCCCCGGCGGCCAGCACGTTGTCTACCTCCTCACCCAGCCGGGCAAAATCAGCTGATAGGATGGATGGCGCAAGCATATAATCTGACATGGGTTGGTCCTGTTCTGGTATGGGTGGAAACTGGCTGCCACTTTACCCCATGCATGGCCTCATTTCATCCGTCCCCGCTATACTTATGTGCGGATACCTTGTAAAAGATTGATTGGTGTTCATATGGATTGTCCTGTTTTATTTGCACAGAGATACAGAGCGCGCCAAGATGGCTATTATTAACCGGCTCATAATATTAATGGCCAGGAGATATTCAAGGGGTGTTTGCGTTTAGTGTTCTGGAAGTGAGTTTTCTGTGCGGATCAACGACTACAGTTAGGTAACTTAACTGCGTTTTTATACCTGGAAGCATACTATGTGGAGAGTTCTGATTGTTCTTGTCCTGTGGGCCATGTTGTGCGGAGGTGCAGCCGCATCAGACATGCTGCGGGAACAGCGTTATGCCCAAGAGATAAAGCAGGATCTGGTGGTGGGTATGCCGGTCTCCCTGAAGGCCGGTGACCAGGAGTTTCTGGCAATCCATGGGGAGTCGGAGAGCAAAGTGATCAAGGGTGCGGCAATCCTGCTTCACGGTATGGGGGCAAACCCCGCTTGGTCGGTGGTAGTGCAGCCGTTGCGCCTGGGGTTGACCGGGCATGGCTGGGAAACCCTGTCATTGCAGATGCCGCTGGCACCCCGAGGCGCAGACCCCTGGGCCTACACCGCCCTGATCCCGGAGGCGACCCCGCGCATCGCCGCGGCCATCAACTTTCTGCAGCAGCGCAAGATCGAGAAGATTGTGATCATCGGCCACTCCATGGGTGCGCGCATGGGGCTTGAGAGCCTCGCTGCCGCCTCCCCCAACGGGGTAATTGCCTTTGTTGCCGTGGGTATTCCAACCCGGACTAAGGAACCTGATACCGGCACCATGGGGGCGCTAAAAAAGGTGAAATTGCCCATACTGGATATCTATGGGAGTCGGGATCTGCCATCGGTGCTGGACAGCGCCAGGGCCAGGAAGATTGCAGCGCTCCAGGCCGGGAACGATGGCTATCGCCAGGTTGAGATTGACGGCGCCGATCACTATTTTCGGGGCTTGGATGATGCTCTGCTGTCACGGGTAAATGCCTGGATTGGGCGTGAGGCGGCAGAGAGTAAACTGGTTTCGGAGCAAACGGATCCGGCCGCACCTGCAAAGTAGGTTGACTAGTGTCCCAGCTCGGCCAGTAGTTGATCGATCATTCCCTGGGCCTGGCCAGCGTAACCGCCACCGAAGATATTCAGGTGATTTAGAATGTGGTAGAGGTTATACAGGGTGCGGCGGCTGGTGTAGCCTGGATCCAGGGGCCACTCATCATTGTATGCGGCATAGAAAGTCTTACTGAACCCTCCAAATAGCTCGGTCATGGCCAGGTCGGTCTCCCGGTCGCCGTAGTAGACTGCGGGATCGAAGATGACCGGCTGACGTTCTAAATCGAAGCCGATGTTGCCACTCCACAGGTCGCCATGCAGTAGTGATGGCAAGGGTTGGTGGTTGATCAGTTGCGGTAGTAGTGTCAGGAGTCTGTCACCGGATTTCTGAAGTCTGCCGCCATGACCAAGTTCATGCGCCAGCTTCAGTTGATAGCCCAGACGTTGCTGTTGCCAGAACTCCACCCAATCGTTGGATAGATTGTTGGGCTGGTGGGTGGAGCCGATGGTATTGTCACGCTCCCAGCCAAAGCCACCGCCAATCTTCCGATGCATGGCGGCCAACTGCCGTCCCGCCTGCTCCATATCTTCGGCACCGGACATCTGGATATATTCCAGCACCAGGAATGAACTATCTTCATGGCTGCCGTGACAGATGGGATTAGGTATGCGGAAGGTCTGGGAGTGTGCGATCTCGGTAAGGCCTGCAGCCTCAGCCTTAAACATCGGTAGTCGGGAGGCCTGGTTTAGTTTTACGAAATAGGATCGGTCACTGCCGCACAGGTGAAATGCCTGGTTGATGCAGCCACCGGCCGCGGTGCTGGGGGCGGTGGGAGAGAATTGGCCGCCGGTGGTCCGGCTGATCTGCTCAGTTATGTAGTTCCAGACGTTCATGCAGGGGGCTGCTGCGGGGAAAGTGGGCGCGCAGAAACTCCATCTGGTCGGCCAGTATATTTCGGCCTTGCAGATAGATGTATTCTGCATGGGTCGGGGTGAAGGGGATTGCCAGTAGTTCCATGTCCGCCTGTTCTGGAGTCAGCCCGGCCTTGTGATTGTTGCAGCGTAGGCAGGCAGTGACTACATTGTTCCAGTTATCTGGCCCACCCTGGCTCAGGGGGCGTATGTGGTCGCGGGAGAGCTTGCCCCGTGGAAACATGGATCCGCAGTAGAGACAGATGTGGTCATCTCTCTGGAACAGGGCGTGGTTGTTCAGGGGGGGAGTGTATTTGTTCCTGGCCTTTGCTAGCCCTTGGTTGTTGCCGTGGGTGGCGATGATGGTATTGACTTCGATCTGGCTGCGGCGCTGGGTGCGGGCATTGATGCCGCCATGGAGGCAAAACAGTACCCGGCCACAGCTGTATGCTATCTGGCCAAGAAAATGCAGTCGCACCGCGCTCCGGTAATCGATCCATCCCAGAGGCATTCCAGCAATATCGGTGCGTAGGATCTGTTGTTGTAGATCTGCCACTACCCCATATTCTCCGTGAAATCTCTGTTGTTAAGCATCCTGCCTTGAACGGATAATACACCACTTGTTCTTTGGTGTAACCTGGGGACATCGGGAGGCATATCTGGCTATTATTTTGTGATAATACTGTCGTGAAGAGGTAGCGTTTTATTCTTTTGTTATTTGGTGGCTGTTTTGTCCTGGCTATAATCATGATCCTGTGGATTCTGGCTAATACAAAAGACCTTCATGCGGGATTAAAATTCCTATCTCTTTGTGGCTTATGTGAAAAACCTTCTTGACAAGGGTTGCTTGAGTTGATCCGTTTTTGGTTGTTATGCACAATCCATGGAATGGAGCTGCTAAAAAACGTGAGCTGTTCCATATTTTTTAGCAGGTATATTAGGGTAACTGTTAAGTTGTTGAATTTCATCAAGATAATATTAGTGGTGATTTTTTGGTCAATCTAAGGTTAGTCCACTGATTATCGGTATTTGATGGTTGATTCATCAATTACTCCACAGAGTTATCCACAGCTTCTGTGGAAAAAACTATTCTTCCTGATTTCACAATGGGTTAGCTGTTACAGATGAGCCTTGAGGTTAAAAAGGCTTCATAAAAAGCCCCTCTTAATCTGACAAACCAAGTGCAACTCGGGTAGAGTTTGCACATGTTAGAAAATCTCATTTTGCGGGTGGCGGTACCAGTGCCACTCTACTCATGTTTCGACTACCTTGCTCCAGATGGGGTTGACCCCAAGGATCTGCTCCCAGGTATGCGCCTGCTGGTCCCTTTCGGCCGAGGTGAGCGTTGCGGGGTGTTGCTGGAGCTGGTTGTGGAGTCGGAACTTGGGGTTGAGTCGCTCAAGCAGGCCAACAAGCTGTTGGATGCGGAGCCGTTGCTGGGGTCAGATGATCTGGAACTGTTGCTGTGGGCTGCTGAGTATTATAGGCATCCCATTGGCGATGTAGTGGCCTCGGCACTACCGGTGCGTCTGCGCAAGGGCAAGCCACGGGCCGCCAGTGGACTACCTGGCTGGAGGTTGACCCCTGCAGGTGTGGAGCAGAACCCTGACTCCCTGGCCCGGGCGCCGCGTCAGGCGCAGATTCTACATTTGTTGCAGCAGCATGGTGTGTCGCTTTCCCAGGCAGATATTTATCGGTATGAGGGCGAGTGTCGCTCTATCCTGCGTGCCATGGAGCAGCGTGGTTGGATTGAATCGTGTGATGTGGGGGTGCCCAAAGCCGTGGCCTCCAAGGGTGGGCCTGTGGTTACTGTGGAGCTTAATCCTGATCAGCAAAAGGCAGTGGATGCGGTGAGTCAGAGAGGAGATATATTTCAGTCGTTTTTGCTGGATGGTATTACCGGTAGCGGTAAGACTGAGGTGTACATGGCCCTGGTAGAAAGCGCCCTGGCAGCCGGGCGCCAGGTATTGATTCTGGTGCCGGAGATTGGGCTGACCCCGCAGTTGATGCAGCGGTTTCAAGAGCGGATCGATGTGCCCATGGCTCTGCTGCACTCGGCCCGGTCTGACCTGGAGCGGGAGCAGGCCTGGTCTGCGGCTGCCAGGGGTGAGGCTGCAGTGGTATTGGGTACCCGCTCTGCGGTATTTACTCCTATGCCGCGCCTGGGTCTGGTGATCGTGGATGAGGAGCATGACCTCTCATTCAAGCAGCAGGATGGTTTCCGATACTCGGCGCGGGACTTGGCCCTAGTCCGGGCGCAACGCAGGGAGTGTCCGGTGATTCTGGGCTCGGCTACGCCGTCGTTGGAGAGTCTGCGTAACGCCCAGACCGGCAGGTATGCGCATCTGCTGTTACTGGAGCGGGCGGGCAACGCCGTGCCGCCACGGCTGGATATACTGGATATCCGTTCGGTGCATCTGGATGCCGGAATCTCGCCCACCCTGTTCCGTATGATGCAGGAGGAGATCCAGGCCGGAAATCAGACCCTGCTGTTTCTCAACCGACGCGGTTACTCACCGCTACTATCTTGTTATGACTGTGGCTGGATCGCCGAGTGCCGAAGGTGTGACGCCAGGCTGACATACCATATGGGTAGTGGCGTACTCTGGTGTCACCATTGTGGTTCCCAGCGGCGTGTGGACCAGGTATGCCCTGAGTGTAAGGGGGAGAAACTGAAACCACTGGGGCAGGGTACCGAACGGCTGGAAGAGGTGTTGGCTGTACGCTTTCCGGATGTCGGGATTGTTCGAATCGACCGGGATTCTACCCGGCGTAAAGGTAGCCTGCAACGCCTTCTTGGAGAGATCCATCAGGGCAGGCATAAGCTGTTGTTGGGAACCCAGATGTTGGCCAAGGGGCACCACTTTCCCAACGTGACCCTGGTGGGGATTCTGGATGTGGACCAGGGGTTGTTTGGGGCTGATTACCGGGCGGCAGAACGCATGGCCCAGTTGATCACTCAGGTTTCAGGTCGGGCTGGAAGGGCGGAAAAGCCCGGGCGGGTTGTGGTGCAGACACGGCACCCGGACCACCCCCTGATCCACACTTTGGTGAGAAATGGCTATGGTGCCTTTGCCATGGAGGCGTTGCAGGAGCGGCAGGCCGCACTGTTGCCTCCATACAGTCATCAGGCCTTGGTGCGTGCCGAGGCCACTACGGACCGCATGCCACGTGCCTTTCTGGATGATGCGATGGAACTGGGGCAGGCGATGGGTGCTGGTGATGTGGAGTTCTGGGGGCCGGTGCCAGCGCCCATGGAGCGTCGGGCGGGCAGTTTTCGGGCGCACCTTTTGGTGCAATCCAATAGTCGTGGTGAGCTGCAGCGGCTGTTGGCAGGCTGGCTACCACAGATGCGCGGTCTGAAATCGGCGCGGCGGGTGCGCTGGTCGGTGGATGTTGATCCGCAGGAGATGCTGTAGGGGGAAGGGGTATCCCTACCCCTACATTAACCAAGTAGATATTGCTATTGACTTGCGGTTTCTGGCACCACCTGTTCATACATGTTGGTTATTCTGTTCATCTCATTCATGATGCTGTCGGTGGTGGCAAATACGGTTACTGGGAGCCCGCCCTTTTTCTGATCCAGAAAAAACTTGCGTACTACCTTCCACAGGCTCTCGACCTTACCCAGGGATGAGGCTATCTTGGCCGTATTCTGATTTGAATCCACAAGAACCTTGAGGGCTGATTCAAACTCTGTAACCGCTTTCTGTAACTGTTCAACCGAGTTTTGGTCGTGGAAACCAGCCTGATAGGCAATATAGTATTTTGCAATTCTCTGGGAGAGCATACGCTGCCGTCCGGCAATGTTTACCAGTTTTGCCTTCTTTAGTTTTGATGCCTGTTCCAGCTTTGCCACCACGCTCTGGCACACCTCTAGCAGGGTCTCACTTAGGTCCAGCACCTTATTGCCGTTGTTCTTGTCATAGGGCTTACTCACCAGCTCAGTGTACTCTGCCAGTGCAATATCGATAAAGGCGAACAGTTCATGGATCTCCTTATTTTCTACCTCTGATTTCAGCTCGTTGTGGTGCTGTTCAAACATCGCCAGGCTGGCTTTAAGTTGCTCCCTGGCTTTATCTGGCCTCACGTTATCACCTAGGAAAAAATATGACTTTGCGATTCGCTGTGAAAGCATTCGTTGCTTACCTGCCTTGTTGATAGCGGCTGAAAGCGGGTCTGTTTCGGCATGAGATACGAAGGGCAGGCACAAGATGGCTAGAAGAGAGAAGAGTAGCGTGAATTTAAGTTTAATCATTTCCTTTCCCGGAATTTGGTTTGATTGTAAATTACGTTGGCCTGTCTGGAATCAGACAACACATCCCTTGTATATGCGAAGTAAAGTTGTAAATATTGCCGGTAGGCCGTTGTGCCTGTCCTGTTTTTTGCGTGTAAATACGATATGCATCCATGTAGCGGCACAAAATTGATTTTCTTAAGGGTATGGCGCTAAACCAATATGTTATCCTTGTGTGCTTTATGGAGTCACCTGGGTTTTGAGTAGAGAATGAAACAGCAAATTCAGCAATTGATCTCACAGGCGCTAGTTCAAATTGCCTCTGATGGATTGATCCCCAAAGATGCAATCCCGGAGCCGATAATTGAGCGGGCGCGTGATTCTCAGCATGGTGATTTTGCCTCTAATATCGCCATGGTGCTGGCCAAGGTTGCGCGTAGCAAGCCACGTGATCTGGCTGAGAAGCTGGTGATGGCGCTGCCGGAATCTGCGGTGGTGTCGAAGGTGGAGATTGCTGGACCAGGGTTCATTAATTTTTATCTCTCATCTGATGCCTACCATGCCTTGATACCCAGAATTATAACTGACGGCCACGGATTTGGACGCAGCGATATCGGGGCTGGCAAACGGGTGCAGGTGGAGTTTGTCTCAGCCAATCCAACCGGTCCCCTGCATGTGGGGCATGGACGTGGTGCAGCCTATGGGGCGGTGGTTGCAGATTTGCTACAGGCAGTTGGTTTTGAGGTACACCGTGAATATTACGTAAATGATGCTGGTCGCCAGATGGATATACTCGGCACCAGCGTCTGGTTGCGTTACCTGGAGTTGTGTGATGAGGAGATCAAATTTCCTGCCAACGGCTACAAGGGGGATTACATCTGGGATATTGCCGCCACCTTGCATCGTGAGAATGGTGAACAGTATCAGCATGCAGCCGATGAGGTGTTTCAGGGGGTGCCGGCGGATGAGCCGGATGGTGGCGACAAAGAGATTCATATCGATGCCTTGATCGAAAGGGCCAAGCGACTGCTGGGCGACAACCGCTATCGCTTTGTATTCGAGCTGGGATTGAACACCATCCTGGAGGATATCCGGGATGATCTAGAGTTGTTTGGGATTAGATATGACGAGTGGTATTCGGAACGCAGCATTACCGAAAGTGGTGCGGTAAACAAGGCTTTGGAGCGTCTGCGCGCATCGGGCCATATCTATGAAAAAGAGGGTGCTCTGTGGTTTCGTTCCACTGACTTTGGGGATGAGAAGGACCGGGTGGTGGAGCGGGATAATGGGCAGACCACCTATTTTGCTTCCGATATTGCTTACCACATGGATAAGTTGGAGCGTGGTTTTGACCGGGTGATTGATGTTTGGGGTGCAGATCATCATGGCTATGTCCCCCGGGTTAAGGCGGCACTGCAGGCCCTCGGTGCCGATCCGTCCAGATTGGATGTGCTGCTGGTGCAGTTTGCCAACCTCTACCGTGCCGGGGAGAAGGTGCAGATGTCCACCCGCTCAGGCTCCTTTGTTACCTTGCGTGAGCTGCGTAAAGAGGTGGGTGCAGATGCGGCCCGTTTCTTCTACGTGATGCGTAAGTGCGAACAACATCTGGATTTTGATCTGGATCTGGCTAAGTCTCAGTCCAGTGATAATCCGGTTTACTATGTACAGTACGCCCATGCCCGGGTGTGCAGTGTGCTGCGGCAGGCGGCGGAGAAGCAGATCTCGGTGGAGATAAGTGCTGGAGACAGCAACCTGGAACGTCTGACCGAGGAGCATGAGTTTCAGATTCTCAAGACCCTCTCCCGTTATCCAGAGGTGGTGGAGGTGGCGGCCCTGAATGAGGAGCCACACCAGATGTCGCACTATCTGCGCGAACTGGCCAATGATTTCCACACTTACTATAACGCCCATCAGTTTCTGGTGGATGATGCAGGCGTACGCGACGCCAGGATAAAGCTGATCCTGGCAGTACGACAGACTTTGAAGAACGGACTCAACTTGCTCGGAGTCAGTGCGCCTGAGAGTATGTAGGGATGGGAGCAAGAGATTATAAAAGCCGGGCACACGCCACCAGGCCCAAGAAAAAGCAGCAGAAGCCAGGTTGGGTGTGGTTTGTTGCCGGCTTGCTGGTGGGGGTGTTTGTCAGCGGTCTGGTGTGGTTGAAGGTAACCCCGTCTGGTTCTGAGTTTCCCAAACAGGCGGCTATATCCAAGCCTCAAGGTAAGAAGCCTGTGCTGGCAAAAAAGAAGCAGCAGAGGCCGCAGCAGGATGCGCCCAAGCCCAGGTTTGATTTCTATACCATCCTGCCGGAGATGGAGGTGGTGGTCCCCGACCCGGTGTCTGAACCAGAACCAGTGATGAAGCGTAGCACAACTGCAACATCTTCCGGGAAGGTGCCTGGAAGGGCTGCTGGTTATGTATTGCAGATGGGCTCATTTCGTAGTCTGGCTGATGCCGATCGTTTAAAGGCTAGTCTGGCGCTGGTAGGTATTCAGGCTGAGATACAACGGGTCATGATCAAGGGTGGTGATGTCTACCATCGGGTGCGTAGCGGGCCCTATGATCGGGTGCAGGTAAACCGTCTGCGCAATAAACTGAAGCAGAATAAGATTGGTAGCCTGATAATAAAATACCGGAAATAGGTCATAAAAGCAGGGTCAAGCCCACATTGGTGTGATTTTGTTAGTCGTTAGTCGTTAGTCGTTAGTCGTTAGTCGTTAGTCGTTAGTCGTTAGTCGTTAGTCGGGAGTCGGGAGTCGGGAGTCGGGAGTCGGGAGTCGGGAGTCGGGAGTCGTTGTCTCGGTCCTGCTACAATGTGGTATGGCCTCCAAGATTTGTTTCTACCTGGATATCTCCCAAGCAGAGTATCTGCGCTATTATCGTGGTTCTGCCCACTCTGTCCTGGTGCGGGCGGATGATGGACGTAAGATAAGTTTCCCTGCCATCAATTTGCGGCCATTTGTTTCTGCTGATGGGGTTCGGGGGCGTTTTGAAATAACTCTGGATGAGAGCAATAGTCTGTTGGATATCTGCCGGCTGTCGTGATTAATTAACCATGCAGAAATGAGCGGATTGCATGTATTCTAATCCTATTGGATTGCGGTTACTTTGAGTAACCTTAGTATAAGCAGACCGTAGATTGAAAACATGCAGCACTAGAGACTATGCCTGTATCAGGCAAAAAAAAGGGGGCCAAGGCCCCCTTTTTAGGTACTGTATTATAGGTTTAGCTTGCGCTTACTTTGCGTCGGCCAAAACCGATGAACCCGACCAATGCAGAACCAAATAGCCAAAAAGCAGCTGGGATTGGTACTGCTGTTGTCGCTGCTGATCCTGTGATTTGGTATGAGCCGTTGTTAGGAAGGGTTATTCCCTCTATGAGGAGGCTATAAGTCCCAGCTGTCAAGGTTCCGGTCCAAACATCGGTGTTAGTCGGAGACAAGCTAAATAAGTCTGCTATGTAGGTGTTAAGATGTCCATCGTACAGTTTTACCGTAAAAGGGGTGTGTCCGTCATTTGGGTCAGTGGAGCCCCAATTCCATGCGTTGAAGGTAAAATCGAGAGTGTCGGTTACAGTGATATTGACAATGTCCCACACGGTGTCGCCACCGGTATGATTTACCTGTACGCTATCTGCATCCCCGTCCACGCTAAATGTCCAGGTATCTACAATGGTTGCGGCGACTGGGACAATTATGGCCGAGGCTGCCTGTGCGTTGCTTGTAAGTAGAAGGCCTAATATGGCTAGGCTGGCTAAGGCCCTTCTCAAGGATGGTTTAGTTTGTTTCATTATGTTCATTTTGCAATCCTCAGCATTGTGCTTAAGTTTTAAATTCAGATTGCAACCAGGCTGTCTCTAAGTGTGTTACTTAAGATCCTTGGCTTTCCGGCCCTGCCTTTCAACAGGTGTGGCATTGTTTATATGTCGTGCATTCCATCACATAAAGCTGATCAAGCAGTTATGCTGTTGTATTAAAAGGTCATCTGCACTTTTCAGTGTATTTACAGGGCCGACATTGGTTACAAGTCGACGCTGAAGTGGGTGGTGTCTTTAATACTACACTGACTCTGTAGCAAACTATCCTCCAAAAGTGTGGTGTTTGTCATACCTTGTTTGGGGGATAAATTGGTGTTTTTATAGAAATCACTGTTTTTTGGCCGCAAATGGTCTGGCCAGTGGTTCGCCAATAAATACCCCCTGGCCGGGCCAGGCCACGCTCTTCCAGTAGGCCTCAATCAGAGGTTCCCCCAGCAGGTAGCGGTGCATGACGATGGCTGGTATCGGAAACTTCTGTATAAAGTTGCAGGGTTCTGTCACTGCTCCATAACTGCCGGTGGCGCCGGCGCTTAGCCATTCTAGGCTGCTCATCTGACCGCTGTCGGTCAGTTTGCCGCCAGCAGATGTGAGGTGGTCGGCAATGGCGCCGGGGCGGAAACGGTTGCTTTTTAGGTGTGGAACCTTTGCCAGGCCGGTGAAATAGAACAGGATATCATCCCGGTCTTGGATGTGGTCTGCTTTGATCATCTCGATGTCTAGACGCCACTTTAATAGATTTAGGGTTGCGGGATAGTGTGCGGCACGTACGTTTCTGGCTTGGTCGGATGTGCTCACTAGATACCCCTTGCTCCATGGGAAACTCTCATCAGAAGCGATGCCTCGATCAATGAGAGCCTTGGTCTCCTGCAGGTTTTTTCCTGCGATCATCATAGTGGGACGCCATCCAGTATCATCGTATGGGCGGTGGCTGTTGCTGTTAAAGTACCTGCTTCTACGGGTTGGCTTACATCCCTTGGCGCAAAACCTGGGATCAAAGCCGGCGGCAAAGGCGGTGGTGATAGACATGCAGCCTACCCGGTAGGGGGTGGTCCAGGTTAGGGCGTAGGCCTGTACATGTTCAGGGGTAAGCTGGTCCACCTGATGTTTGAGTTTCTCAAAGGCCGGTGGGGTGATCTGTTTGCCTCTGGTGGCAATGGATATATGGATTACATTCTCGGAGGGAATTCCCCTCCGGGTGGCGTAATAGAGCCCGGTCTGGACGCTAATCGGATCGGCATCATTGATGATGACTGCGAGTTCGTTGACGCCGATGGCAGGTGTTATGGATGAGCCTGCAACCGGCTGTGTATTGAGCAGGGTGGTAAGGATGAGTAGGAGAAGGAGCTGGGGCATATGGTTAAGTGAAGGTGGTTAATCTTAGGCTGGAGGTTGGTCTATTTATCATAGCACTCCGGTTTGATTGCAATCCCCTTGAAACTGCTGGTTGCGGCATCAACCCACTGGTAGAACTCAGTAGTTTCCAGATTACATTTATTGCAACTGCTGCCACAGGATGCGCTGGCTGACTGTTTCTGCACCCGGCCCTTGCGGATCCACTGCTCCAACATGCCGCGCATGGCCTCCGGCTCGGTATCGAAATGGATGCAGAGATCTGAGAGGCTGGCACTGCCTCGCTGTGACAGGTACTGCTTTATCTCGGAGAGGATCAAGCCTGTTTACCACTGCTATCAGTCGTCTGCTCCACCCCTTTTTTGCCCCAGGTGTGTAGGCTGACAATAACGATCACCGTGAGTATGCTTAGACTGATAATCCAGCCGGCGGAACTCTGAGGGTGGCGGGAGAAGGTGGTGATCTGATAGAACAAGGTGGAGATGGTGTAGGCCACGCCGGTGGTCCAGGCTGCCACAAATCCGGCCCAGGCCCCGCCGGTTTCGCGGGAGATGGCGCCAATGGTGGCTACACAGGGAAAGTAGAGCAGGATGAACAGCAGGTAGGCGAAGGCCCCGGCCTGGCCATCAAAGCGGGATGCCATGGCCCCGAAGATGCCGCTGTTTATCTCCTGGGCATTAGCTGCTGCCTGCTGGTCACTGATGTCCCCCAGGTCCAGACCCAGGGGGTCCAGGATCATGTCGGTTACTCCCGACAGATTCTCCGGGATGGTGGCAAATGCCTCCTGGATGCTGGGCCAAAATTCAAAGACCTTCTGTTCGCCGCTGTTACCGGCCTCTTCCGCCGCAATCTGGGTGTAGATGGAGTCCAGGGTACCCACTACTGCCTCTTTTGCCAGAACCCCGGTGAAGATGCCAACCGTGGCGGCCCAGTTATTCTGTTCTATGCCCATGGGTGCAAACAGGGGGGTTATGGACTGGCCGATGGTGCTGAGCACCGATTTGTCGCTCTCCTGATTGCCAAAGGAGCCATCGGTGCCGATGGAGCTTACAACATTCAGTGCCAGTACCATGATGATGATGATCTTGCCGGCGTCGCGGATAAATAGTTTTACCCGATCCCAGGTGCGCAGGGCCACGCCCTTGAGGGTGGGCAGGTGATAGGGTGGAAGCTCCATCATAAAACCGGTGCTGGTGCCTGAGAGTAGGGTGTTGCGCATGATTAGCCCGGTAAGTATCGCTGCAGTTATGCCGATCAGATAGAGTAGGAACACTAGGTTTTGGCCGTTCTCGGGGAAGAAGGCGGCGGCAAACAGGGCGTATACCGGCAGGCGGGCGCCGCAGGACATGAATGGGTTCATCAGGATGGTGAGCTTGCGCTCGCGCTGATTCTCCAGGGTGCGGGTGGCCATCACCGCCGGGACGTTACAGCCAAATCCTACGATCATGGGTACGAAGGCCTTGCCGGGTAGGCCAATGGTGCGCATGAATCGATCCATGACAAACGCCGCTCGTGCCATGTAGCCGGTATCTTCCAGCACTGAGAGGAACAGGTAGAGGCAGGCGATGATGGGGATAAAGGTTGCCACCACCTGAACGCCACCGCCTGCGCCATCGGCAATGATCACTGTTACCAGCTCCGGTATCTGGATGGTGCGCATCCAGCCGCCAAGGCCATCCACGAAGATGGCACCTGCGATCATGTCGAAGAAGTCGATAAAGGCGCCGCCGATGTTGATGGTAAACATGAACATGGCGTACATCACCGCCATAAATATAGGTATGCCCACAAAGCGGTTAAGCACCAGCTTGTCGATGCGGTCGGAGAAGGTGCGTCCTATCTTGCCCCGTTCGTTGATCACCTGCTGTGCCAGGGCGTGGGCGTGGCCGTAGCGCGCATCTGCTATGTGGATGTCGGCATCTTCACCGGCCCGGTCCAGGATGATCTTTCGCCACTCTTCTGCCTTGGATTTACCGTCATCTTCTGTCAGGGAGAGGGCGTGGGCATCCCCCTCCAGCAGCTTCAGGGCCAGCCAGCGGGCATTGGTGGTGGTATCTGCCTGTTTAAATCGGGGGATCAGGTCGGTGATGGCCTGCTCTACGGTATCTTCGTGTGTGACCTGGAAGCTGGTGTGTTTGCTGGAGTGGGCCAGAGTGTAAATCTGCCGCTTAAGTTCATTCAGGCCCTCGCCGGTTACGGCGACAATGGGAACCACGGGGCATCCCAGCTGCTCGCTGAGGCGGTCCATATCCAGCTGGATGCCATGTTTGCGGGCGATGTCCATCATGTTGAGGGCGATCACCATGGGGATGCCCATCTCCCGCATCTGTACGGTGAAGTAGAGGTTACGCTCCAGATTTGCTGCATCCACAATGTTGACAATCAGGGCGGCCTCACCCGAGAGCAGGTAGTCACGGGTGATCTGCTCATCCAGGGATGCGGCGTCCAGGGAGTAGATGCCGGGGAGGTCGACAATGGTCACCTCTTCCTGTTCCAGCTGGAAGCGTCCCTCTTTACGGTCGACGGTTACGCCGGGCCAGTTGCCGGTCTTCTGGCGGATGCCGGTAAACTGATTGAACAGGGCGGATTTACCACAATTGGGATTGCCGCCGAGTGCGATTGTCAGCACTTGAACCTCTCTGTGCCAGAATCTATCCGGCTACAATTTGCTATGAATAGTGCGTATGGGTGCCCGGTATCAGGATTCCATGGTGTCAATTGGTTCTATCTGTAGCTTGTCTGTTACCCCGTCACCCAGGGCGATGCGATTCCCTTCAATGGCCACTACCACACCCTTGCCGCGGTGATGCAGCAGGGATATCTCTGAACCAATGCGCAATCCAAGGCCGAGTAGGCGCCGGATTATAAAGCGGTTGGCGTTGATCTTGGTGATCTTGGCGCGCCCCCCAACTGGTAGCTGACCAAGGGTGCTGGATCCCGGCTGTGCCTTGCCCTGAATAACTACCATGACTGACGCTTTAAGTAAGAATGATTCACATTTGCAACTGTAGCAGAGGTAAGTGCCTATGGCAACCAGGAGCCTTGTCCAATATGAAATGAGTCTGAACAAAGGGCTCGATTCCAACGTGAAATGAGTCTGAAAGGGAGGGAGTTTCTGTTCATGATGGTCACCCATGGTGACTTATATGAACGACAAGAAGATTCAGACCCTGGACGAC
>JAAGZL010000512.1 GCA_024206335.1 Gammaproteobacteria bacterium | reverse complement strand
CCTTATCCAGCGCTGAAAACTTCCCAAACTTCCCAGCAATATTTTTCGCCAACATTGTCTTCGCGACGACCACGTCAGCACTGGCGGCTGTTAACAGCAGCGTTGTTTTTTCCCCAAAGGATAAACCCGTGCTATTTGCGGATATCACCCTGTTTAAAAGCAATCGCTTTTCTATTTGTGAAGCATTGTTGGCGACGGGAGAATGACGGCCAAAATAGCATTTTCCGAAAGCAACTAGCAGATCGCTATTGGTATATTGGCTCCTGATTTTTTCCAGGCTATAGGCGTTTGAAACAAACAGCTGCGACTGATCAGAACCGCAGAATTCAAATAACTCCAAATATTCAGAATCCTGCAATTTTTTCTCCAGTACCCGGTTGAACAACCGATTGGCTGAGCTGAACGGCAATTCATGCATCAACTGTTTTAGCGCGTCCAGACTGGCCAAATCTCCAGAAAACCGATCGGCCCAATGCCCAATCAGGTCGTCCGAAAAAGGGATCGGGCTATTGTGCCTTTCTGACAAGAACCGAATCAAAAATCCAGCCGGGCGGTTCGTTAGGCTCTGCTCCAACAACCGATTTGACCGGGGGGTGTTAAATGCAGCCAGAGCCTTTAAGGCGCTCAATCGAACCTCCATATCCGCCTGGTTGAGATAATCTGCTACCCAATCGATCTGCTTGGCTGCCCTTCCGGCAGCAATGGCCTCCAATATCGCCATTGCCTTGCTTTTTTGCTCCCCTGCCGTCGTACCCGGCCGGTAAGCATTGCCCGCCAACATTTCCGCGAGCCTTCCCTGCAGCGCTTCCCTGGAGAAAACAATGGCGTCGGGGTGACGAAATAAGTAAGCCAATATATCGTAACGTCTGACAAAAAAGTCGCAGCAGGATATGCCCGGGTTCGGTAACAATACGGCGTTAAACAGGGCCGGCAGGTCTGGTTCATTGAGGCGCTTTAATGCAATCAGTGCAGAGGCAACAACCTGTGCCGATGCCTCGCGATTACCGACGACTGAAATGAGATTCCTTTTCGCCCTGGTATCTCGTATCAGACCTAAGGCGCGTATTGCCGCCGCTTGCGCTGCAATCGACCTATTATCCTGAAGCAACGCTAACAATGGTAATATCGCGCGCTTGCTTTCCGCCGCACCCAGGGCGTGTGCCACACAAATCCTGACATCGTCTACCGCGGTTTCAAGCAGTTTGATCAAGGGCGATACCGACAGAAATTTTCGATGTGTGACGGCCTCTTCTTCTTCAAAAAAGGCGCCGAATGCCCGCGCAACCGCACACTGAACTTCAACACTCTTATCACCCAGTAAAGGCAGCAGCCAGGCAACGCTGTGTTCCAACTCGGCCTGTTGCAGGATATCGATCGCCCGCAGCCGCAGTTCCAGGTTAGCGCTGGCAAGTGCCTCTCTCACCAAAAGCAAATAATGTGAATGCCAGTTTTTCTGGATGCCTTTTAACAACAGCGCCTGAACCGAATAAGCACCAACCTGCCAAACCTGAAACAACTCATCCTGCACGCTTTCTGGGGTCGCCTTCAGTAATAGCTTTGTATAGGCAGTTAATTCTGTTTCACTCAGTTGCGTTGCGAGACGATGTCCCGGCTCGTCGACCCGATCAATTTCAACTGGCGTTATGGTGTTGCTATTTTTACCAACCACAAAATACTGATTTGCCCTCAGGTTTTCAAATTGACTAACGGTGCCATCAGGCCAATTCAATGCCAGCTTATTAACTTGCTCACTATCGCCCAAACCGACATGCAACCTGGGATCACTCTGGCCCAGAAAATTTTGCTTCGTATCAAATATCTGTTTTAAAACAAATGCATCCGTCTCGATTTCGAGCACTGCGCCATAAACCTCTGACCCGATATTTTCGGTTAATAGATCCAGACCTAACCAGGATTGATTATTGTCGAGCTGATTTCCCAATATCTGAACCGGGTTATTATTATTGCTCACTATCAACTCGAGCTTTCCATCATTATCTAAATCGGCCGAAACAACGCTACGCGACGATAAAGCCAGTTGTTGCAAGTTGCCGGAGGCAACCCGCGCTGGCTCGACCAGGTTAAATATCTGGCCACCCTCGTTGAGATACAAGCTATTTTCCTGCGCCTGAGGCACGAAGTAAGAATCCACATCAGGCAACATCATGCCATTGGCAATATAGAGATCGAGCAAGCCGTCGTTATTAAAGTCACCGCTAACACTGCCCCAACCGGTATAGGGAAGCTGCCTTTCCCGGGCCAACCGGCTATCCCAGGCAGAGTCTTGATAGCCTCCTCCCTCGGCCGGGCGAGTCAGTAAAACAGGTGGGTGGCTCATACCCCGGCTCATAAAAAAATCGATTTCCCCGTTTCGATCAAAATCTCCAAATGCCAGATCATGCGCACCCGCCACTTCAAATGCAGCGTAATCGTCCTGTCCTCGTTTGAAGTTCTTCCCCTGCTCATTGATAAACACCTGGTTAGGTGAGTTATGATCATTGATAACAATAAGATCAGGCCAGCGGTCCTGGTTCAGGTCGAACCAGCGTGCGCCGAGGCTCCGACCCAATGAGTTGGACGCACCAGCGTTGGTAGCAATATCCTCAAATTGAAAATCACCTTTATTCAGATATAGCTGATTGGGTTCCGGGTCATAAAGCGTTGGATCAAAGGCGACCTGTCCAGTGGTTTTAAACCCGCTGGTGCGCTCGAAGGTTCGCGCTCCTTTTTGGAAGCGAATATAGTTGCTGATATAAATATCGAGTAAACCGTCCTGATTAAAATCAACCAGACTTGAGGATGTGCTCCAGTGACTGCGGTCGATGCCGGATTGAGCCGTAACGTCTACAAACTTACCGTCACCACTATTTTTGTAAAGCGCACTGTCATTGACACCCGTTATCAGTAAGTCGCTTAATCCATCATTGTTGAAATCCGCTACCGCACAAGACATGCCCCAGATGCGCTTTTCTAACCCCGCGGATTCGGTCACATCTTCAAAATACTGACCATGCTTATTGAGCAATAAACGGTTGCCACTGGCCTTATTCCACCAGACTTTCCGCCCATAATGTCGCGAGTGGCCACTACCGCCGACGAAAAAGATATCCATCCAGCCATCTTGATCGAAATCGAAAACACAAATACCGCTACCCAGGGTTTCAGTTAAAGCGGTTAAGTGTTTTGAACTCTGCTCATGCGCAACCAGCACATTCCATTCAAGACTAACATCCTTAAACAGAACGGGACTCGATGGAATGCTCCCACCAGAATAGCCGAGTTTCGAGCTGGGTAATGAGTCGATGGGGCCGGGGAGCAGATAAAAAACCAGTATCAGGGAAATAGTACTGGCAAGCCCGAGGTAGAGCCTAAATCGTGGCATTTTTAGAATTTTATGGCTCCGGATTAGTCGTATCGTCGATCTTAACCCGAGGAAGCGTTTTATTGAATCTGTAAATGCAGCCTACGGCCACTCAAACTAAATCTATTGTTTGAGATCTTGCTCAAGTTTAAATTTCTCTATCATACCCAGTCTGTATTCCTTGCTATCGAGCAGCGCTGAGGACAATTCCTGACGGACACCTTCGTCTCCAAGCACCTCATCGTATTTCACGATCAAGGCACTGAGCTTATTGTTACCCGTATCGATAACACTTTCTAACTCAATCAGTCGGCCAACTTTCTGTTCTAATTCAACCTGGGAATCGACACTCGTTGAAGCTTCTAACGGGAGTGGAATATCATCTTCATTTTTTGTAGACGGGATATTTGCTCCACTGTTACCAAATTTGGTCCCGTTATTAGCCTTAGATATATCGGTTATTGAAGAGACCTCATTTTCGGGTGCTGGGTTAAAACCCGAATAGAGCATATATCCAAGAACGGTCAGAAAAAAAATGGAAAGCAGTATTTTGGTTTTCATTATTCGTAGTTCCAAAAAATCAATTACCTATTCGGTGGTGAACTCGCCATAGAAGTTACCGTTGTATGCTGCGGCATTGCCCGCCATATCGCGCAGGTAATGGTAGGACAGCCTTTTGTCGATTACTGTGTTGGCTGGATAAGCCACACTCGGCGTGAATGTCACTGTAGTACGATCGGCATTCCAATCCAGCTCACCCGATAGCTTGTTACTGCCACTCCCTACATATAGATAGACATAATTTTCAATCGGTGAAAGATCAAACCAGACCGGCTCACTGAACGTCCACACTACCGGGGTCGTCAAGCCTACGCCGGTCGCATTATCGGCAGGACTCACCGAAACCAGGGTGGGGCCCGTGTTGTCCGTCACTGCCGTTGTCGTGAAGTTTTGACTAATGGCCGGCAAGGCATTACCAACACTGTCACACAGCCCGTCTATCGTCACTGTATAGGTGGTATTCGCCGATAATGCTGCTGTCGGTGTCAGCGTCAAATGCCTGCGGTTGCGGTCATCTGATACTTCCCAGTCATAGGCTATATTATTCACGCCATCGCTGATGCTCACATGATCACTCACCGGACAACTAACGATATTTAACGGGGCATTGAACTGTAACGATATTCCACCATTGACCGGCATGGCATTATAACCATCCGCGATGCTCCAGTCGGTCGCACTGAAGGTACTTGCACTGTCGCTACCCGTGGTAAACGGTAGG
>JAAGZL010000511.1 GCA_024206335.1 Gammaproteobacteria bacterium | reverse complement strand
TTCTGGTAGTAACTGTGATTTAGTGAATGACGAATTCTTGATGCATGATCTGCAAGTACAGAGTAAACCTATTGGAGGAGTAGCTGGCACTGGCCTCTCCAAAAAGAGGGGGAAAATACGCGCATGGATCAGAGGCAAAAAGGATGGAGTCAAGACAAAGCAACCGATAGCTTTCGATGGTGTGAATCACCTTGGTAAATCACACCTGTCGATCTTTGCTGTTTCGAAACTCACTGACAGGAACAACGTTGTTCATTTCGAGAAGCACAATGACCATATTATCCTAGCTGATGGAACCAGAGTTGAAATGGAAGAGCGAGATGGATTATACTTCATTCGATTGGAGCAGATACTGAGTCCCGATGAATTATCCTGTTTGGTTCTGATGTCTCACCCCCATTGTCGGCCTGAAATTCTCGAGACAGGCAAGGCACTGGCCGCCGACATCAACCTTTGGCATAATCGTCTTCATATCTCTCCGAAAAGGATCAGGGCTATTTATGACCTTGGCGCTGTGGAAGGCCTAGGCATTAAAAATCTACCGGAGCATGGTCCCAGATGTAACTGTGAAGCGTGCAGAATTGCCCGCGCTTCAAGGAAGTCTGTACCAAAGGTCCGTCATTATGATATGGCAGCGGACAAACCATTCCACACGGTGGCGACTGATGTCAAGGTCGTCAACACCACATCACTTTCCGGGTTTAATTATTCAATGCACTTTGTGGACGAATTTAGTAGGTATTCACACATTTACTTCATGCGTTCCAAAGACAAGAAGGAAAGTCGCAGGGTCCTGGAGGAGTTTCTGAGCGATGTCCGGCGCCTCGGTTGGCGCGTTGGACGAATCAGGTCTGACCTTGGGAGTGAATACGTCAATAACTCCACCTCCAAAGGCAAGTTGAAATTCGAGTCGTTGCTTTCTGAATTTGAAAAAATATGTCTCCGCGAAGACATCACCTTCACGCAAGCACCAAAGGATGGATCGAAGATTAACGGAATTGTCGAACGATTTCACCGCACGGTTGGTGAAATGGCGAATGCATTTTTGTATCATGGCAGGATGTCCCCTATTTTTTGGGAATTTGCATATCGTCATTCGAACTGGTTGTATAACCGACTAGTTCACTCCGCGTTGGTCAAGCATTCCCCATATGAAATTGTGTTTGCCAAACGGCCCCGTTTTGACAGGCTTCGCACGCTGTTCTGCGACATGTATGAATGGCAAGCGTCCAACAAGACGCCGGGCGTTAACAAAGGGAGGAAGCTGATCTACCTCGGCGAATCTTCAGGCTGTGACGTAGGGTACCTCGGGTTTGACCCTGAGTCACGATCAGTATTGACTGTGTATAATGTCATATTTGATGAAGATTCGTCCACAAGACGTAACAACTTACGCACATTTGATGCTCATCGGAAAAAGAAGAATCTTGACAAGGATGTAGTCGAGGAGTTAGTTTTTGACGATTCTGATGCTAAGTATCACTCTGACGCTGTCAGAGGTTTGTTCTCAGAAGTGCCTGACGAGAACATTGTCATTCCTGTGGATGACGTCTGCGATCCTGACACGGGAAATGCATTTAATGGCAGCCCGGAATCCGATTCACAGACGACAGGAGGAGATTTGGCGAGCTTCGGCGAACCCAAGAGTCCCCCCACG